>JARXAL010000101.1 GCA_029865835.1 Verrucomicrobiaceae bacterium | reverse complement strand
GGATGAGGGAGCGCATGGGATTTCGGATTGCGGATTTCGGATTGCGGATTGGGACAGGATTGCGGGATTAACGGGATTAACGGGATTAACGGGATTTTAAATCAGAGGTTGGCGGATTGGGTCCAGGGGTGGAATTCGGGGGGGATGGTGGCTTCGAAGGCGAGGGGGCGTTCGGTGAGGGGGTGGTTGAAGGCGAGTTTCCAGGCGTGGAGCATGAGGCGCGGGGTTTGGACTTTTTGTTTCGAGGGGTGGCCGTAGATGGGGTCGCCGAGGATGGGACAGGCGAGGCCGTCCTTCATGTGGACGCGGATTTGATGGGTGCGGCCGGTGAGGAGTCGGCACTGGATGAGGGCGCAGTCTTTGTGGATGGCGAGGCGTTTCCACTCGGTGATGGCTTCTTTGCCGGCGCCGTCGTAGAGGATGGCCATGCGTTTGCGGTCGACGGGGTGGCGGCCGATGAAGTTTTGCTGGCGGCCTTCGTGTTTGGGCGGGACGCCGTTGACGACGGCGAGGTAGGTTTTGGCGATGCGACGATCTGAGAAGGCTTCGGTGAGGCGGCGATGGGAGCGGTCGTGCTTGGCGACGACGATGCAGCCGGAGGTGTCTTTGTCGAGGCGATGGACGATGCCGGGACGGGTTTCACCGCCGATGCCGGAGAGGTCGTCGCAGTGATGGAGGAGGGCATTGACGAGGGTGCCGTCGGGGTTGCCGGCGGCGGGATGGACGACGAGGCCGGCGGGTTTGTTGATGACGAGGATGTCGCTGTCTTGATAGAGGATTTCGATGGGGATGTCCTGGGCGACGATCTCTACGGCGGTGGCGTCTGGGACGGTGAGGGTGATGAGGTCGCCGGGGCGGACGATGGCGCCGGACTTGGTGGGTTTGGCGTTGAGGCGGCAGTGGTCGGATTTGATGAGGTCCTGGAGGCGGGCGCGGGAGTGCTCGGGGAGGCGGGCGTGGAGGAAGCGGTCGAGGCGCTCTCCAGCGTCCTGGGGTTGGTCAGCGGTGAATTCGAAATCGGGCACGGGGGGATGATGGCGTGGGAAAGGGGAAATTCGAAGCAGGAAATTTGGGTTTTGATGTCGGGTGACGAAGTGCGGGTTGATGGATGGTGATGCGTTGATACGTTGGAAGGCTTTGGCATCTATTCTTAAATCACTAAGTTTGGTCTCTGACCCGACGCGGGTGCGGCTGCTGCTGCTGTTGCAGCGGGAGGAGTTGTCGGTGGCGGAGTTGCAGGAGATTCTGTCTTTGCCGCAGTCGAATATCTCGGCGCAGTTGGCGAGGTTGAAGGGGGCAGGGTTGGTGAGTGATCGGCGATCGGGGAAGAATCGGTTGTATCAATTGGAGACGCCGGTGGAGAAGGAGCAGGTGTCCTGGGGGCACTTCATGGCGCTGCTGGAGGCGGCGGGAGGGGAGTTGAAGGAGGTGAAGCCGGATACGGCGGCTTTGCGGGTGGTGTTGAGGAAACGGGCGCGGACGGCGCAGGCGTATTTTGATGCGTTGGCGGGGAAATTTGGGAGGCACTACATACCGGGGAGGTCATGGAAGGCACTGGGGGAGACGCTGCTGAAGCTGCTGCCGCCGATGGTGATTGCGGATTTGGGGGCGGGGGAAGGGACGCTGTCGCAGTTGCTGGCGCAGGGAGCGAAGCAGGTGATTGCGGTGGATAACTCGGAGAAAATGGTGGCGTATGGGGCGGAGTTAGCGAGCAAGCATGGGTTTGCGAACCTGGAGTTTCGGTTGGGCGATCTGGAGGAACCGCCGATTGAAGAGGGCAGTGTGGATTTGGCGATCTTGAGTCAGGCGCTGCATCATGCGGCGGTGCCTCTGCGGGCACTGAAGGCGGCGCATCGGATCTTGAAGCCGGGAGGTCGGGTGGTGGTGCTGGATTTGTTGAAGCATGGTTTTGACAAGGCGCGGCAGCTGTATGCGGATGTTTGGCTGGGCTTTTCCGAGGCTGAGCTGAATGAGATGCTGGATGCGGCGGGATTTAAGGAGGTGGAGACGAGTGTGGTGCACCGGGAGACGAAGAGTCCGCATTTTCAAACGGTGCTTGCGATGGGGGTGCGTTGAGCCGAAGGACTTTGCTGTGAAAAAAGAATGGATTGATTGGACGCCGACGATGCGGGCGACGCTGATGTTCGTGTTGGACCGCGATCGGGGCGAGGTGCTCTTGATTCGGAAGAAGCGTGGAATTGGGCAGGGGAAAATCAACGGGCCGGGGGGGAAGATGGATCCGGGGGAGACGCCATTGGAGTGTGCGGTGAGAGAGACCCAAGAGGAGTTGGGGGTGACGGCGATCAATCCGGTGAAGCATGGGGAGCTTTGGTTTGAGTTCACCGATGGATTGAAGATGCTGGTGCATGTCTTTCTTGCGGAGGCTTACGAAGGGGTGGCGCGGGAGACGGACGAAGCGGTGCCTAGGTGGACACCATTGACTGAGCTGCCTTTTGAGGAAATGTGGGAGGATGATCGGTATTGGCTGAAGGAACTGCTGGTGGAAGGAGCAACTTTTACGGGCCGATTTCGTTTTGACGGGGAAGTAATGGAGGATGGGGAAATGCGGTGGGGGAAGATTGATTGGGTTTGGGATTTGACTACCGCGGTGGCTTAATCCGAGCGACAGACATATTGTTTTTTCGAAATAAAAGTTTTTTCGAAGTTATTACTTCCCTTTTTCTCTACATGGCTTTACAGAACAAGGAATTGCTCACTTCGGGCGCGACCAATCACACTATGAAACACAAAGTCTATATTCTGGATGATCACCCTATCGTTATTGAGGGGCTTAGAAAAATCATCGATTTGCAAGAGGACCTTCAGGTCGTCGGCAGTTCGGAGGATGCGCAACCTGCGATTGCCCAGGTTCAGAAATTGAAGCCTGAGATCATCATTCTTGATATTACCCTCAAGGATCGGAGCGGCGTGGACCTGATTAAGAAATTGAAGACGGCCAGCCCAACGACTCATATTTTGGTGTATTCGATGCACGAGGAAAATGTGTATGCTGAGCGTTGTCTGCGCGCAGGAGCGATGGGCTACTTGATGAAGGGAGAGTCCGCTGGCCGGATCCTGCAGGGGATTCGCCAGATTTTGAATGGTGGATTCTGCTTCAGTTCGAGCTTGCTGGCGAGCATCGTTTCCGGTGGTGGACCGCGCACGGGTTCCCGTGGTGAGCCAGGAAGAATGCTGAGCGATCGTCAACTCGAGGTGTTCGAGATGGTGGGTCGTGGTTTTGACAGCCATGAGATCGGCGAGAAGCTGGGGCTGAGCTCGAAGACGGTGGATGCGCACAAGGCGAACATTCGTCAGAAGCTGGGTTTGGCATCGGCGCGTGAGTTGCTGATGGAAGCGGTGCGCTGGGTGGAGAAATAGGATTCCAAGCGACACGAACTTTGAGCCGGGCCTTCCGAATTGGGGTGCCCGGTTTTTTTGTGTCGTGCAAGATGCGGTGGCGATGGTGAAGCGGGCGTGATAGAGAGGAGTATGGAGGAGGCTTTTTTTGACGAGATGGAGTTGCATGTGGACGTGGTGCCGCATTCGGGAGCCTGGAACATGGCGGTGGATCAGGCGCTTTTGGAACTGGTGGGGCGTCCTGTGCTGCGGGTGTATGAATGGGATCAGCCGACGGTGACGATGGGGTATGCGCAGCCTTTTGCGAAGCTAGCGGAGGCACTTCCTGATTGGCCGGTGATACGGCGGTGGACGGGGGGCGGTGTGGTGTTTCACGGAGAGGATTTTACTTATACGCTGATGGTGCCAGCGGGCCATGTGTGGGCGGAGACGAGACCGGTGGAGAGCTATCGGCTGATTCATGGAGCGCTGGCGGATGGATTGGTAGCGAGCGGGGTGCCGGGGTGCCGATTGGCCGAGGCGGAGGATGTGAAGGATCTGCCATTTTGCTTTGAGGCGCCGGCCTTGCATGATGTGATTCGGGGTTCGGTGAAGGTGGCGGGTGCGGGGCAGCGTCGAGGGAGGCTGGGGTTGCTGCATCAAGGGAGTGTGCAGCGGGTGGCATTGAAGCCTGAGTTTTGGGAGGCGTGGGCGGCGCGGCTCGCGAGGAAGGTGATCAGACATGAGGGGCTGCCTGAGGCGGTGAGGGTGAGGGCGGAGGAGTTGGTCTTGAAGCGCTATTCTCTTCCGGAGTGGCTTGAATCACGCGACGACGTGCTGGCATGAGCTCGACGTTGGTTTTTGTTTACGGGACGCTGAAGCGTGGATTGAGTAACCATGGGTGGTTACGGGGTCAGACGTTCGTGGGGGAGGTGTGCACGGTGCAGAGGTATCGGATGTTTGATCTGGGGGGCTACCCTGGGATGGTGTTGGCGGATGAAGGAGAAGGGGGGGCGATTGAGGGCGAGGTTTGGGCTGTGGACGAGGAAGGGCTCAGGGGGCTGGATCGGCTAGAAGGGGTGGCCGAAGGGGAGTATGCGTTTGAGCCGGTGCGACTAGAGGGGACTTGGGAAGAGGAGGCGGTGAAGGGCTATCTTTATTTGCGACCGGTGAAGGGATGCCGGGAGGTGAAGGGCCGTTGGGTCGAGTGAAGATTAGCCGATTTGACGGAGCCAGTCGGTGAGGTTGTAGTAGTTGGTGACGCGGGCGACGAGGCCTTCTTGGATATCGAAAAAGGCACCGACACGGAGGTGGTAGGTTTGGCCGGTGGCGGGTGGGAGACCGTCGTCGGTATTGCGGTAGGTGCCGCGGATGTAGAACTCGGCAGCGGCGCGGGTGCCGTCGGCAGAGGGCATGACGATGAGGTCTTCGACTTGTTCGGCGTAGCAGCGGTCCATGCGGTCGAGGAAGAGGCGGAAAGCTTCGATGCCGGACTCGGAGCCGCCTTGGTTGATGTCGTGAAGGACGTTGGGATGGAGGAGGCGGAGGAATGCGGGGCGATCACCGCGATTGAAGGTCTGGTAGTAGAGGGAGATGAGTTCCTGGGTGTCGGAGGAGGCGCAGGTGGGGTTCATGGCTGAAAGGGTGGCGCGGGAGTGCGGGTGGTCAATCGGGGTATGTTAAAAACGATGAAGGAGGAAGTCGGTGGTTGGTGCTAAGGAGCGCCGCCGAGGGCTTTGTGGGTGGCGATCCAGGCGGAGGCGACTCGGGTGCGGGAGATGACGATTTCGTTTTGGGCGGCGAGGGCGACGCGTTGGGCGTCGAGCACGGCGAGGAAGTCGGTGATGCCGTCTTGATAGCGCTGGCGGGCGAGGTTTTCGGCTTCTTTGGCGGCGGTGGCAGCGGCTTCGAGGTGGCGGAGACGAATGCGTTCGCGATCGTAGGCGGTGAGGGCGTTTTCGGCTTCTTCGAGGGCGAGGAGAACGGTTTGTTCGTAGCGGGAGAGGGCAGCGTCGGCGCGGTGACCGGCGGCGGCGAGTTGGGCGCGGACGCGACCGAGGTTGAGCGCGGGCCAAGTGAGGCGGGGGCCGAAACTGAAGCTGTCAGCGTTGCCAGCGGTGAGGCTGGAAAGGGTTTGGCCTTCGATGCCGATGCTGCCGTTGAAGGTGACGCGAGGGAAGAGATCGGCGGTGGCGATGCCGACGCGGGCGGTCTCTGCTTCGAGGGCGGATTCGGCGGCGCGGATGTCGGGGCGGCGGCGGAGGAGTTCGGCGGGGGAGGTGATGCGCAGGCTGTCGGGAACGCTGGGCTGGGGTTTGGCGGCGGTGAGTTGGGGGCGCAGGGCGGAGGGATTTTGGCCACTTAAGACGGCGAGGCGGTGAATGGTGCGGGCGATGGCTTCCTCGTGGACGGGGATTTGAGCGAGGGTGGCATTCCACTGGGCGGTGGCGCGGGCGACGTCAAGTGCGTTGCCGCGTCCGCCTTTGAGGGAGGCTTCGGCGATTCGGAGGGAGCCGGCTTGGTTTTCGGCGTTTTCGCGGGCGACGGCGAGCTGGGCCTGGGCACCTCGGAGTTCGAGGTAGGTGAGGGCGGTCTCGGCGGTGAGGGTGAGAAGGAGGGCGTCGAGATCGGCCTGAAAGACATCGGAGGTGGCGCGGGCGGCTTTGACGGAGTTACGGACCCGACCGAAGAAATCGAGTTCCCAAGTGGCATCGAGACCGGCGCGGATGAGTTCGAAGTCGCGGCCACGGAAGGCGGCACCGAAGGCGGTGGCGCCATTGCGGAAGTTTTCGTAGCTGGCAGCGGAGGTGACGGTGGGAGCGTAGTCGAAGCGAGCCTCACGCCAGAGGGCGCGGGCTTCCTGGAGGCGGGACTGGCCGACGGCGAGGTCTTTGTTGGTGGCGGCGGTTTGGTCGATGAGGCGGTCCAGGGTGGGGTCGTTCAGCTTGCGCCACCAAGCGGAGGGGAGGGTGTCGATTTTGAGGGCATCGGCACGGGAGGCGAAGTCGGAGGGGAGGTCGGGGGTGGGCTTTTTGAAGCGTGGGCCGACGGTGCAGGCGGGGAGGAGGATGAGGAGAAAGAGGCGGGGACTCATGGATGAGGAGAGTGTAGTCGATGGGCGGTCGGGAGTGAGCGGGATGGTGATGGCTAGAAGCCATCACTCCTAGGGTGGCGGGCACGAGCGGCGTTCGACGAAGGCGCGGATGAGGACGTAGAAGACGGGGGTGAAGAGCAGACCGAAGACGGTGACGCCTAACATGCCGAAGAAGACAGCGGTGCCGAGGGCCTGACGCATTTCGGCGCCAGCACCTTTGGCAAGGACGAGAGGGAGGACGCCGAGGATGAAGGCGAAGGAGGTCATCAGGATGGGGCGGAGTCGGAGGCGGCAGGCTTCGACCGCAGCGGCGACACGGTCCATGCCGGTGTCCTGGAGTTGTTTGGCGAATTCGACAATGAGGATGGCATTTTTAGCAGCGAGGCCGACGAGGACGACGAGACCGATCTGAGTGAAGATGTTGTTATCCTGGCCGCGTAACCAGACGCCGCCGATGGCGGAGAGCAGGCACATGGGGACAATGAGGATGATGGCCATGGGCATGCTCCAGCTTTCGTATTGAGCGGAGAGGACGAGGAAGACGAAGACGACGCAGAGGGGGAAGATGTAGAAGAGGGTGTCACCGGCGAGGATCTGCTGGTAGGTGAGGTCAGTCCACTCGATGGTGAAGCCGCTGGGGAGGTGCTGTTTGGCAAGGCGTTCTATCTTTTCGATCATTTGGCCGGAGGAGACGCCAGGGAGGGTATTGCCGTTGATGTCGGCGGAGTAGTATAGGTTGTAGCGTTGGACGCGGTCGGCCCCGCCGGTTTTCATGACCTTCACCAGAGCGCCGAGAGGAACCATGTCGCCATTTTGATTGCGGATCTTGATGCGGGACACGTCGGAGGGATCCTTGCGGAATTGGGCGTCGGCCTGAGCGGTGACTTGATAGGTGCGACCGAAGAGGTTGAAGTCGTTGACGTAGGCGGAGCCGAGATAGACTTGGAGGGCTTCGTTGAGGTCGGAGAGGGAGACGCCCATGGTTTTGGCTTGGGCGCGATTGATCTCGAGTTTGTGTTGCGGAGTCTGAGCGCGGAAGCCGGTGACGAGAGAGATGAGGCCGGGCTCCTGTTGGGCAGCGGCGAGGAGTTTTTGGGTGGCGGATTCGAGAGCGTCTAGGCCGGCGTTGTTGAGGTCTTGGACCTGGAGTTTGAAGCCGCCCGCGTTGCCGAGACCGCGCAGTGGGGGAGGTGGGAGAACGAGGACGCGGCCTTCCTGGATGGTGGCGAATTTTTGACGGATGACGGCGAGGAGACCGTCGCCTTTGAGGTGAGGTTCGGAGCGATTGGCGAAGTCATCAAAGACGAGGAAAGCGGCACCGACGTTGGGTTGATTGGCCTGGAGGACGGAGGAGTAGCAGGAGATGGCGAAGGTGTGGGCGATGCCGGGGATTTCGCGGGCCATGGCGTCCATCCGGCGGACAATGGCATCGGTGCGCTCGAAGGCGGCGGCATCGGGGAGTTGGACGAGAACGAGGGCGTAACCGAGGTCTTGAGAAGGGATGAAGCCGCTGGGGACTTCGTTGAAGACTTTGCCAGCGAGGCCGATGAGGGCGGCGTAGGCGATGAGCACGAGGACGGTGATGCGAACGAGCAGGCGGACGAGTGCGGCGTAGGTGTTGGCGCTGAGTTCGAAGAGGCGGTTGAAGGCGCGGAAGAACCAGCCGAAGAGGAAGTTGATGAGCTTCGTGAGTTTGTCCGGTTGGGCGCCATGGGGCTGCAAAAGGATCGCACAGAGGGCGGGGCTGAGGGTGATGGAATTGAAGGCCGAGATGACGGTGGAGACGGCGATGGTGAGGGCGAACTGTTTGTAAAACTGGCCGGTGATGCCGCTGACGAAGGCGGTGGGAATGAAGACGGCGCAGAGGACTAGGGCCATGGAAATGACGGCACCGGAGACCTCTTTCATGGCTTGAATGGACGCTTCGCGAGGGTGGAGGCCTTTGGCGATGTTGCGCTCGACATTTTCGACTACGACGATGGCGTCATCGACGACGATGCCAATCGCGAGCACGAGTCCGAAGAGGCTCAAGTTGTTGAGCGAGAAACCCATGGCCTGCATGACGGCGAGGGTGCCGATGAGGGAGACGGGGACGGCTAGCAGGGGGATGATGGAGGCGCGCCAGGTTTGGAGGAAGACAACGACAACCAGTACGACGAGAAGGATGGCTTCGATGAGGGTGGTCAGGACGGACTTGATGGACGCGCGGACGAACTTGGTGGTGTCGTAGTTGATGCGGTAAGCGACCCCGGGGGGGAAGCGCTCTTTGAGTTTGCCTAGTCGGGCATAGACGGCATCGGCGGTTTGGATGGCGTTGGTTCCGGGGAGTTGGAAGACACGGAGGGAGACGGCATTGTAGCCGTCCATGTAGGTTTTTGAGGAGTAATCGTGGGAGCCGAGCTCAATGCGGGCGACATCGCGGAGGCGGACGACATCGCCGATGTTGCCTGTTTTGAGGACGATCTCGCCGAATTCAGCCGTGGTTTTGAGGCGTCCGGGGGCGGTGAGGGTGTATTGGAAGTCAAGGCCCTGAGGGGCGGGAGGCTGGCCGAGGGCACCGGCGGCGACTTGGACGTTTTGCTCACGTACGGCACGGAGAACGTCTCCGGCGGTGAGGTTGAGGGCGGCGATTTTTTCGGGGTCGAGCCAGAGTCGCATGGAGTAATCGAGGCCGCCTAGGGTGGAGGCTTCGGCGACGCCGGGGATGCGGGCGATTTCGTTTTGGATTTGGAGAGTGACGTAGTTTGAGAGGTAGTCGACTTCGCGGGAGCCGTCGGGGCTGTAGAACTGGGCGGCGAGGGTGAGGTCCGGGGAACGTTTGTTGACGATGACGCCGAGGCGTCGGACTTCCTCCGGGAGGCGAGAGACGGTGGCGTTGACGCGGTTTTGGACAAGGACTTGAGCTTGGTCGAGGTTGGTGCCGAGACGGAAGGTGACGGTGATTTGTACGCGGCCGTCGCTGGTGGAAGAGGAGGACAGGTAGAGCATGTCCTCGACGCCATTGATTTCCTGTTCGAGGGGCGTGGAGACGGTCTCGGCGAGAGTGCGGGCATCAGCGCCGGGGTAGGTGGCGGAGACGATGACGGTGGGGGGGATGACTTCGGGATACTGAGCGATGGGTAAGCCGAAGTAGGCGAGGGCGCCGAGCAGGGTGATGGCGATGGAGAGGACGGCGGCAAAGATGGGCCGATCCACGAAGATGCGGGCGAAGTTCATGAGAAGTTACTTCGGGGCAGGTGGAGTTTTGGCGTCGGAACCGGCTGGGGTTTCAGGCACGGGCTGCGGGGAGGCGAGTTTCATGTCGACCTCCTTGGGTTGGACGCGCATGCCATTGCGGACGGCCATGAGGCCCTCGACGATGATGCGTTCGTTGGGGGCGAGTCCTTTGCGGATGATGCGGAGGCCGTCGAGGAGGGGGCCGAGTTCGACAGGACGGTAAACGGCTTTTTGTTGGGCATCGACGACCCAGACGTAGGAGCTGCCTTGGTCGTCGGCGATGGCGGCGTCTCGGATGAGGAGGGCGTTGTACTCGGCACTGCCGGGGATGCGGACTTTTGCGAAGAAGCCGGGGGCCATGAGGCGGTCTTGGTTGGGAAAGACGCCGCGGGCGAGGATGGTGCCGGTTTCTGGATTGAGGGCATTGTCAACGAAGTCGATCTGGCCGATGTGAGGCCAGTTGGTCTCGCTGACGAGAGCCATTTCGGCGGGGATCTTTTGGAAAAGGGCGCTGTCGCGCTGACCGTCTTTGTAGAGTTGACGGTATTTGAGAGAGGAACGCTCATCGACCTCGATGTAGCAGTATATGGGATCGAGGGCGACGATGGTGGTGAGGATGGTGGCGTCTTTGGTGCCGCCGGTGACGAGGTTGCCTTCGGTGACACGGGCGTAGCTGATGCGGCCGGTGATGGGGGCGCGGATTTGGGTGAAATCCAGGTCGAGTTTGGCGGCGCGGAGGGCGGCTTCGGCACCGCGCACGGCGGCTTCGCCAGCGGAAACCGTTTTCAAGCGTCGCTCAGACTCTTCGAGGGAGATGGCTTGGTCTTTGCGGAGACCTTCGGCGTTTTTGGCCTGGATGGCGGCGAGTTCGGCGAGGGCTTTGGCTTCAGCGAGGACGGCTTCGGCGCGTTGGACGGAGGCCTCGAAGGGGCGGGGGTCGATGGTGAAGAGGAGGTCGCCTGTTTTGACTTCTGCGCCTTCGGTGAAACTGACTTTGGTGAGATAACCGGAGACTTGGGCTCGGACATCGACCTGTTCACGGGAGGCGAGGCGGCCAGTGAATTCATCCCAGTCGATGACACGTTGAGCGATGGGGGTGGCAACGGTGACAGGTGAAGGAGGGGGAGGTGAGGTGGTAGCGGGGGGAGTGGATGGTTTGCAGGAAGGGAGGATCGTGGTGAGCAGAAGCGCGGCAAACGAAAGACGTGGGTGGTGATTTAGAAGCGAGGAAATCTGAGCGGAAAAAAGCATTGTTTATAAGAACGTGTGTTGAAGGGAGAAAAATCGTGAACAATGAGGCGGGGCTGCTATGACACAGGTGTAGGCGTGGTGCGAGCGGGGGATTGAAGGAGGCTTAGGGAAGAAGGGGGAATGGAAATCGTGGGTTGCGATGGATGAGTGGCGGGCTATTCTGGGGCCGATGCGAATTTTTCTGAGCCGATTTTTGTTTTTGAAGAGTCTGGGTGTAGTTGGAATGGTGCTGGTGTCCGGCGCGGCATCAGTGCGGGCGCAATCGAGCGTGATGGTGGTGGATGCCTACAACAAGAAAATCCACGTGGCGTCCAACGCGAATGTGAAGCGGTCGGTGGGAGGCATGGCGAAGATGGTGACTGGGATGGTGGCTCTGGATTGGGCTGCGGCATCGGGGGTGGGGGTCAATGTGCTGGCGACGGTGCCAGCGTATGCGCCGCAGATTGCGGGGACGCAGGTGATTGATTTGCAACCTGGGGACAAGGTGACACTGAGGGATTTGATTTATGCTGCGATGATGAGCAGTGACAATGTGGCGGCGATCACGCTGGGGGACTTTGTGGGACGGGATCACCTTTCGCGTCTTGGCCGAGGCGGGGATCCTTTGGGAGAATTTGTCCGGCAGATGAATCAATTGGCGGTTCGGGAGGGGTGTAAGGGGTCGCGGTTTACCAATCCCCATGGGGTGGAGAATACGCGGGTGAAGCCCTACAGTACGGCTGCTGACATGGCGCGTATTGCCCTTTATGCGGCGGCACGTCCTTCGATGCGGTTTTACACCAATCAAGCTACGAGGGATCTCACGGTTTATCGAGGCGGGCAGAAAATGATGGTGACGGTTCGGAACAGTAATTCGCTGCTTGGGACGGACCGGATTGATGGAATCAAGGCTGCCAGCACGCCAAGTTCTGGTGGCTGTGTGGTGCTTTCAGCGGAGAAAGAAGCGTCGGTGTTTCAACAGGCGGACGGGGCGAGTGTGATTTATCGGCACCGGTTGGTGGTGGTGGTGCTGGGGTCTGGGAATCCGTTTGGGGAGGCGCAAGCGTTGCTGCGGCAGGGGTGGGGTGTCTATGATCAGTGGTTGCAATCGGGGCGTCCGGTAACGGATCAGCGGCAATTGCTTGCGAACTACTGATCCATTTGGAGAATGCGGGTCACGAGGCAACCCGGGTGGCTGGCCAGTCGAATCTTTTAGCGAACTCAATTCATTTTATTCAAAACCATGCGAATCGGAATCTTAAATAGCGGCGGGGACTGCCCCGGATTGAATGCGGTTATTCACGGAGTCGTCGGGGCTGCCACGACCCTGGGCTGGGAAGTCGTCGGTTTTCGAGACGGGTTTGAGGGGCTTTTGCCTCCGGGGGACTACATGATGCTTGATGTGGAGAAGACCATCGGCATCATGAAGCTTGGCGGGACCATTCTTGGGACGACCAACAAGGGACACTTTGTGGCGAAGATCGGGGAGGGTGATGTGGCGGAGGTGCCGAAGGAGATCGTGGAGAAAGCGAAGACGACGTTGAAGCATTTGGAGGTAGGTGCCTTGATTGTGGTGGGGGGCGACGGGAGTTTGACGACGGGATTGCAGCTTTATCGGATGGGGATTCCCGTGATTGGAGTGCCGAAGACGATTGATAATGACATTCAGGCGACGGCGATGTCGTTTGGCTTTGATTCAGCGGTCGCAACCGTTGTGGATGCTTTGGACCGGTTGCACACGACGGCGGAGAGTCATAAGCGGGTGATCGTGCTGGAGGTGATGGGACGCCATGCGGGTTGGATTGCCTTGTATGGAGGGATGGCGGGCGGTGCTGATGTGATCTTGTTGCCGGAGGTGCCATTCCACATGGAACATGTGGCCCGTGCAGTTCGTGCGAGGGATGCGAGAGGGTTGCACAGTACGTTGATTGTGGTGGCGGAAGGGGCGCGAATGGAAAGCGGTGAATTGGTCAAAAAACAGACGATAGGTGGAGGTGGGGAGGATCGTCTTGGGGGGATTGGCGATTATGTTGCGCGTGAAGTGGAAAAGTTGACGGGCAAAGAAACTCGTGCGTGCACGCTGGGTCACCTGCAACGCGGCGGGGCGCCGTCGGCGTTGGATCGGATTTTGGGGGTGCGCTTTGGAACGAAAGCGGTGCACTTGATCGAGGAGGGTAAGTTTGGCCGCATGGTCAGCTACCAACAGTATCAAGTGGGCGATGTGTCGATTGAGGAGGCCGTGAACCAATTGCGATTGGTGACACGGGATAGTGAGATCGTGCGCGCGGCTCGCAGTGTGGGCATCTGTTTTGGCGACAGCTGAACCGGCGCTGAGCGGATTAATCTGTCAGGTGTTCGTTGGGGCGGTGCGGGCTAGCCTGACCATTCATGAAACTCTACTGCGACATGCTGCAAGCCCGCATTGGCGGCGTTGGGCTTGTTTTGAAAGCCGTCGAGTATCCACCGATACACTCCGTCTTTCAAAACGGCCCCCGCCTTGCCACTGCGGGCTTTCGCTGCGTCTCGCTACGACTTTCATGAAAAGGTCAGGCTAGAGGGGCTCGCGGCCGGTGGCCTCAATGAACTGCTGGCGGAGGCTGGCGTAGGCGTCCTGCCATTGATCTACGACTTGCTGATATTCGACGAGTTGTTTCTCGAGGAGTTGGATGCGACGAGCCAGAGCGGGGTCGCCTGTCGATTGGGCAGAGTATTGGGTGCCTACGAAGGTGGTTTCGACGCTTCGGGTGTGGTGGGGGCTGGCTTGGAAGAAGGGGAAGTTTTGCAGGCGATCCTCCTGGCCTGTCCGGCAATTGATGAGACTGACGGAGCCGTCGATTTCGCCGGTGGCGAGGAACTCCTGGATGGTGCCGACGTTGGTGGGACCGTAGAGGTAGTTGTCACGCATCTCGATAAGCCAATCCATTTGAAGCTCGTCAAACATGGGGGCGCGCTGCCAGCCGCTGTGCCCATCGTTTGAGATTTTGTCCAGGGGTGAGATTTTGGCTTCTGAAGCCCAGGCCAGGATAGTGGCGTGATCAACTGGACCGTGGACCTGACGGTCGGCGGATTTGAGAAGGTACCATTGGGCGTCAGACATGAATGCATCTTGGCAAAGTCGATTCTGGAGAACAAGACTGAAATCGGGGGCTTTGAAAATAGTGTGGGCTACGCTTTTTAGGGCTGGGGGGAATTGGTGCTGAGAGTGAGGGGAGTGATTTTGGGGTGGCTTCCTGGGATTGGGTCGTTAGAGTGTGGCAGTGAGCTACCAAGTTTTTGCCCGTAAATACCGTCCGAAGAGCTTTGCCGATGTCCTGGGTCAGGATCATGTGGTGAGGACGCTGCGCAATGCGATTGAGAAGGAACGGTTGGCGCATGCCTACCTGTTTGTGGGGCCGAGAGGGACAGGGAAGACGTCAACCGCGCGGATTTTTGCGAAAGCCTTGAACTGCAGTGGGGGTCCGAGTGTGGATTTTGATCCGGATGAGGAGATTTGTCGTGAGATTGCGGAGGGGCGCAGTTTGGATGTGTTGGAGATCGACGGCGCGAGTAACAACGGCGTGGAGCAGGTGCGGGAGTTGCGGGACAATGTGAAGTTTGCGCCTTCGAGTTGCCGCTTTAAGATCTACTACATTGACGAGGTTCACATGCTGACCGCAGCGGCGTTCAATGCTTTGCTCAAGACGCTGGAGGAGCCGCCGGAGCACGTGAAGTTTATCTTTGCGACAACTGAGCCGAATAAGATTTTGCCGACGATTATTAGTCGCTGCCAACGGTTTGATTTGAGGCGGATTCCAACTCCGGTCATTGCCGAGCATTTGCTTCACATAGCCAAGCTGGAAGGGGTGAATTTGGATGAGAAGGCGGCATTTGCGATTGGGAAGGGTGCCGAGGGGGGGATGCGGGATGCGCAGTCAATGCTGGACCAGTTGGTGGCGTTTTGCGGGAGTCGGATTCAGGAGTCTGATGTGCTTGAGATCTTCGGGTTTACCGCCATGGAGACGGTGGCGACGCTGGCGGGGTGTTTGCTCAACAGCGACACGGTGGGGGCCTTGAGGGTGGTGCACGAACAGAGTGAGGGGGGGAAGGATTTGGGGCGTTTGTTGAGTGATTTGATTCAGCATGTGCGGACGTTGCTTGTCTATCAGGCGGATCCTGAGGCGGCGTCGGAAGAGCTTTCGCCTGAGGTGTCCCGGATGGTGGCTGAACAGGCAGCGCTGGGAAGGACCGATCAATTGCTGCGATTGGTGGATGGATTGGCTGAGGTGGATGCACGGATGCGATGGGCAACCAACAAACGGCTGCATTTCGAATTGGGGGTGATTCAGGCGGTTCAGCAGTTCAATGAGGTTTCATTGGATGATGTAATTCACGCATTGGATCAAGGTAATGCGCCGGGATCTGAGAGGAGGCATGAGGCGCCCCTACGGCGTGCGGCGGTGCCAGTTGCTCGGGCGGCGGTTGCCGCTCCTCCGCCTGTGACTCGGCCCAGGGAGGAGCCGATGTCGGAAATGCCTAGATCCACTGGATTTGGGCTTCGGGAGATGATCGCCGAAAAGGAGGAAGAGGAAAAGAAGCCAGAGCCAGTGAAGACAGAGGCAAAGGTGACGCCTGTGATTGAAAAGCCGACGGAGGAGGTGCGAGTGTCCGCTCCGAGTTTGACTAACGAAGCGTTTTGGACGGCTTTGCTGGGGCAGATCAACCAGCGTAGGCCGTTGACTTTGCATTGGGCACAGGTGGCGACGCTCCTGGGGATTGAAAATGATGTGGTGAAGCTGGGTTTTCCGAAGTCGGAAGAGGCGGCGCGCGATAGTCTCATGCGGGAGACAACCAGAGCGTTCCTGGAGGAAGTGGGTGCCACACTCCTGGGCCGAAAGGTAAGCTTTCAAATGGTGATCGATCCGAATTTGAAGGAACCGGACTTCAAAGAGATGACTTTCGGCTTTGCGGAGACGGAGGCGATTGCGCCGAAGGTGGAAGTTGAGGTGCCAGTTGAGTCGCCGGCAGCGACTTTTGCCAGTGAGGCAACTGCACCCTCGGAGGGGAATTACAATGATCCAGTCATCAAACGTGCGGTCGAACGTTTTAAGCTGAAGTTGATGGAGTCGCCGCCGCCCGCTTCGGTTTGAATACGGAATAGGTTGGGCCGATTGATTGCATGAAATTCAATGAACCTAAAAGTGGTGTGGGCGGTGGTCGGAGTCGTCAGATTTCGGGGCAACGGGTGACGCCAAGGAAGAGTTTGGGGCAAAATTTTTTGCAGGATGAGGACTTGGCACGTTGGATTGTGGATCAAGTCGAGCCGGATGGTGCCGCGTTGGTGATTGAGGCTGGTCCGGGTTTGAGGGCGTTGACAAGGCATTTGGAGGGGCGTCCGGGAAAGCTGCTGCTGATTGAGAAGGATCGTCAAATTGCGGCTCAGTTAAGGGCGCACTATGAGGGTGCTGTGGGAGTCGAGCTTTTGGAGGACGATGCGACGCAATTTGATCTGCGCCCTTGGTTTAAGTACGGGGCGGTGGGCTTTGTGGGGAACTTGCCGTATTCGGTTGGTGGTGAGATTTTGAGGCATATTTTGACGCCTCCGACGCCGATCGCGCGGGCCGTGATCATGTTGCAAAAAGAAGTGTGTGAGCGGTTGGCGGCCAAACCGGGAAGCAGTGGTTGCAGTGCTTTGTCAGCTTTGGTGCAGAGGGATTGGAATGTGGAATGGTTGAGGACAGTTGGTCCGGAAGTTTTTGTGCCGAAGCCGAAGGTGGATTCGGCTGTCGTGCGCTTGACCCTTCGCGATCCTGGTTCATTGCCGATCTGCGAGCGGCGCGGGTTTGAGCGGATGGTGAAGATGGGATTTAGTCAGCGACGAAAGCAGTTGAAGAATCTTTTGCCTCCAGGGCCTGAGGAGTGGGGGACATTGGCGGAAAGGTTGGGTTTACCAGAGACGATGCGAGCAGAGGAGCTCACGCTCGAGCAGTGGGTGGATTTGACGAGGTGGTATGAGGGTCGAAATGAGGCTGACGCGGGACAAAAGGCATCGGAGGTCTTTGATGTGGTGGACGAGAATGATCAGGTGGTGGAGCAGCGAACGAGGGGGCAGGTGCATCGGTTGGGGTTGCGGCACCGAGCCATGCACGCGTTTGTTTTCAATCGCAGGGGGGAGGTGTTCTTGCAGCAGCGGTCTCATTTGAAAGATGTGTCACCCTTGGCGTGGGACAGCAGTGCGGCGGGACATTTGGATAGTGGGGAGGATTACGCGGAAGCGGCGATTCGGGAAATTCGGGAGGAATTGGGTGTCGAACTGGAGACGACGGAACGCATTTTGAAGATTCCTGCGGGTCCGGGGACGGACAATGAGTTTGTAGAGCTGCATGTGGCGCGGCACGATGGGGCGGTGCGGTGCCCGCCGGAGGAGGTTCGGACCGGTCAGTGGTTCTCGCCGGACTTGGTGAGTGAATGGATTGCGGCGCGGCCACAAGATTTTGCGCGCGGATTTCGCACTTGTTGGCAAGGCTGGCTCGAAAAAGAGGGTAATGCGGGGGTTGAAACGAAAAATTGAGTTGTCTATAAGGCCTGTGCTCGCTAAAAATCACGCTTATTCCTGAATAATTAAAGACTCACAACATCATGGTTTGGAAGATTTTGTCTAGTATCACCGCCCTGTGCCTGGCCGGCTCAGCTTTTTTCGCATTCGATAACTCCAAAAAAGTTAAGATTGAGAAGGAGTTGCTGGCCCGCGCCGAGACCAACCAACAGCAGCTTCTTGACCGCAAAAAGGAGGGTGAGGAGGCTCAGGAGCGGAAGAAGGCTCAGTTGGCCCAGATTGAGAAGGACCGGGATCAAGCCAAGGAAGATGTGGTGAAGGTTTCCGCTGAAGCTCAAGAGAAAGAGGCGGCGTTGGCGCTGCTGAAGACCAACTTGGAGCAGGTGAGTCAGCAAGTCAGTGTTCTTGATGCCAAGATCAAGGATGCGGGTGACATTAAGGGTCTGATTGCACAGATTGAGGCCCTCAAAAAGGATCAATTGGCTGCCGAAGGCGAAGTGGCTAACAAGGAGCAGGCCTTGTCTCAAGCTCAGAACAAATTGGCAGAGCTGAAGGGAGCGGTGGCATCTTATGAGGCGACTGAAGAGCGGGTTCGGAAGGGTGTTGTTGAAGCTGACTTCAGTGCTCGTGTGTCGGGTGTGTTCGATGAGTGGGGTTTTGTGGTGCTGAATAAGGGGAACAATGGTGGGGTATTTGCAAACGCGCTGCTTGAGGTTAAGAGAGGGAAGGACGTGATTGCTAAGCTCAAAGTGAAGAACGTGGAACCGTTGATTTCAGTGGCTGACGTTGTTAAGGGCAGTCTGGTTGAGGGGAATGTGATTCGGTCAGGCGATATGGTGGTGGCTACGGCTGACCAGCCAGCGGTCGACAAGGGTGGCCCTGTTAAAAAGCCCACCACTGAGGAGACAGCAGCACCAGCCGCACAGCCGATTCCCACTACTCCACCAGCTACCAGTGATCCATTTGGTGCGCCGGCAATGGGTGGTGCGGCGCCAGCTGCGCCTGCTTCGGATCCTTTCGGAGCTGCTCCGGCGGCGCCAGCCATGGATGGTGCCGCGCCAGCCGTGCCTGCTTCTGACCCATTTGGCGCAGCGCCAGCGGCTCCTCCTGCTGGGGGAACGACACCTGCGCCGGCTTCTGATCCCTTCAAATAACCTTCGAACTGATTTCCTTTTTTGCTTCCTGCCAATCCCTCATTTCTCCCATGATTAAAGTTCTATTCATTCTGAGTGCCGTCCTGATGGGCGTTGCGTCGTTTTTTGCCTATCAAAATGGCCGCACTTTTGCCGCGACTCGCGAGTCGAAGGCTACAATTCACAAAAACATTAAGACAGAGCAGGGGTTGGTGAATGGAATCGTTGATTCTATCAATCAAACCATTGCGGATGTGGCCCGGGTTCAGGGTGAGTTGGATGTTGAAGCTGAGAAATTGAAAGCACAGAAGCTCAAGATGGCGCAAGCTGAAAGTGAGACGAAGCGTGCCCAGGCGGATCTGGATTCAAGCAATGCAAAGCTTGCCGAGATGAAGAAGGAGCTTGAGTTGCTTCCGCCAGATGTTAAGCCTGAGACGTTGCAAGAGGATCTCAACCGGATCAAGCAGGGCATTGCTGAGTTGAAAGCCAAGTCTGAGAGCAAGCAGACGGAGGTCGATGCCGAAATGTCCAAAGTGGCGGCGGTGCAGCGCGCGGTGGATAACCTTGCCCGGAAGAAAGAAGATCGGCAGAAGGCGTTCGAGCGGAATAGCATGTCTTTCTCGGTTGTTGCCGTGAATAGTGACTGGGGATTTGTGGTGGTGAATGCGGGTGAGCCTGAAGGGATCTCTGAAAGCACCAAGTTGATTGTGACTCGCGGAACTCAGACCATTGGAAAGATTAACATACTTTCTGTGAGCGGAGGAAGGACGATTGCCAACATTCTGACTGACACGCTCACCCCTGGATATTCTATTGCGCCTGGTGATAAGGTGATTCTCGAGAACCTCTACCAGTAAGAGAGTTTTCTCCAGGTGTTGACTTCTATTGATCGATATGAAAATCAGTTCGACAATGCTTATTGTGCTTAGCGGCTTGTTCTTGATGGGATGTGAATCTCCTGAGCCGAAGAGGCGGAAAGCGGTTCCGCCACCTGCCGATCTGAGTGGGTTGCCTTGGAATCGACCCACAAAGAATGAAGGTGCTGCGGGAGTGGGATCAATGATGCCGCAAAGTCGATAGTCGTTTTTTTGATGGGCCGACCAACTGCCTTTTGTTTTGCTGATGCGTGCGGAGCCGTACATTGAGTTTTTGTGCGAACGCGAGGAATTGATGAGGCACAAGTGGGTGATGAGTGAAAAGGCAGGGAAGGATGTGGGCTCCGAAGCTGCTCTCGTGGATTGGGCGTTTAACCATCGCTCCGAATGGCGGAAGCAACGCAATCTTGTGATTGGGGTGGATGAACGGAGACCTGGCAAGTAGGTTTGACGAGGGTTAGTCTAGGAGGTCACTGGCCCAAGCGGTTAGAAGGAGCAGAGAGGAGATCTTAAGAGGGCAAGGACTCCATCAGGGTTTTGGGGCAAAGGGATTTCAGGGAGAGCGTAAGGCGATGCTGGCGACTCTTTGGACACGGAGGCCTCGGTATTTGGGGATCTCAGATTGGGGGCGTAGGATGCTGCAAAAGTATGGCTAGCACTTGCGGGGCCGACTTGGCGGGCTATGGGTGACTTGCATGATCCATACTGTGTATTTTTGGTTAAAAGATGATCTTTCGGCGGAACAACGTTCCTTGTTTGAGTCCGAGTTGTTGAGGTTGCCGCAGATTTCCTATCTGGCTTCTGGATTTGTTGGGACACCTGCCAAGACGGAAGAGCGGCCTGTGACCGATCACTCATTCGACTACTCGTTGATTTTGGAGTTCAAGACCATGGCAGACCACGAGTTTTATCAAGGACCATGCCCTGATCATCAGCGCTTTGTTAAGACGTGTAAGTCGTTCTTTGCTGAAGTGATTGTTTATGATAGTGAGCCGTTGACCTGAAGTCACAGAAAGGTTGGAGCAATGAATCGAAAGAGACTTGGCAGAAGCGGGTTGGTGGTGACCGACATTTGTCTGGGGACAATGACCTTCGGGTTGCAGTCAAATGAGTCGGAGTCTTTTGCGATGATGGATCGGGCGGTGGAGACAGGAATCGATTTTTTTGACACAGCAGAGATGTATCCGGTGCCACCGAGCGCGAAATTGTTTGGGGTGACGGAGGAGATTGTGGGCAAGTGGTTGAAGGCGAGAGGGTGTCGTGACCGGATTATTCTGGCGTCGAAGGTCACAGGGCCTGGTCATGGCTGGTTCAGGCCTGAGATTCGGCATGGTTTAACAGCGTTGGATCGGCGGCAAATCATGAGGGCGTGTGAGGACTCGTTGAGACGATTGCAGACGGACTATCTGGATTTGTATCAGACCCACTGGCCTGACCATGGCGCAAGACAGGAAGACATTCTTGAAGTGCTTACCCGCCTGGTGGAAGAGGGCAAAGTGCGCGCGATCGGGGCGAGCAATGAAACGTCTTGGGGGTTGATGAAAAATCTTTGGGAGGCTGAGAAGCATGGGTTGCAACGATTTGATACGGTGCAGAACAATTTCTCACTGATCAACCGACGCTGTGAAAATGAACTGGCGCAGGTGTGTCGGCAGGAAGGGGTGAGTTTGCTGCCCTATTCACCCTTGGGTGGAGGTGTGCTCACGGGGAAGTATAATGACGGGGCTTTACCTCCTGGGGCGCGGTTTACTGATTATCTGAAAGCGGGGGGACCGAGGCAGCAAAAGATGGCACGCCGTTTTGTGAATGAGCGGACCCTGGAGACCGCTTTGAGATTGCAAGAGGTGGCACGTGATATCGGCGTGTCCGTTACAGCTTTGGCGGTGGCTTGGAGCAAGCAGCATGATTTTGTGGCGTCGACGATCATTGGAGCGACGACTGTTGCTCAATTGAACGAGAGTCTGGAGGCAAAGGATTTGGTGCTGAGCGCGGAGGTGCTAGCAAGAATTGATGCCATTGATGAGGCAATCCCGAATCCGATGACGGAAGACGGATTGAGGCGGTTGTGAGGTGGGTGGCGATCGGGGGTTTTTCCTGGCTAGTGGGCGTTGTTGCCGCAGATTCGTTGCAGAGGCATCCGCAAGCGCTTGAGAGTATCCTTCGGCCGGGTGAGGTCGATCGGCCCGAGATGGTGCCTTTTGTGATTCCAGATCAGAAGAAGCTGCCTGGGATCGTTGTGGATGAGATGGCGGCGGACTTGGTGGGAGCGTGGCAATACTCAACTCACACGCCACCTTACGTCGGTCTTGGATACTTGCATGATTTGAAGGCTGGCAAGGGATTCAAGTCTGTAACGTTTACGCCTGAGATTCCCCAGTCAGGGCGATACGAGGTGCGCATCGCTCATTGTTACAATGTGCGGCGATCCACCCGAACTCCGGTAACGATCCGGCATGCGAATGGAGAGGTAACCATTCGGATCAATCAACAAAAGGAGCCGGAGCATGGTCGATTGTTCCGGAGTCTTGGAGTGTTTCAATTTGACTCTGGACGCACAGGGTGGGTGCGAATTTCGAACGATGGAACTGAAGCGGACAAGGTGGTGATTGCTGATGCGGTACAGTTCTTGGAAGTGTCTGGTCAATGACTGTTCGACACACCGGGTGACGAGATTTTCGACAACCGGAAGGGCCTTGGATTTCGGAGTTTGGATCGATTACTTGCCGAAGCACTGCAGTTTGCCGTCGACGGTAGAGATAAAGATTTGACCGTTGGCGGAGATGATGCCGTCCCAGACGGGAGGTGCGGTGAGATCGAGACCGGTTGATTGCTCGCCGGTTTCGACATTGACGGCCCACATTTTGGCACCGCGGTTGCCTTCGATCGCAGCGTTTTGTTCTTTGAGTTCCTCAAGGATAGCGGGATCGCGGGCGGCGAGACGTTCGAAGGCATACTCTTCGTCGATCATGTCAGGTGGGCCACCAACGAGGATCGTATTGCCGGCGAGGGCCATGCTGCGGGCGACGATGGGGACGAAGCGGTCCCAAGTATGCTTGACGAAACTGCCAGACGATTTCTCTCCTTTACCTGCTTTGCCACCTTTGGCGATCGTTTTGGCTTTGAACCAGACGGCACCGCCGACTTTGCCTTTGCCGCTTTCGATGCCAGCTCCAATGCCATGGGCTCCAGTTGGGGAGTTATCACGTGAATCGCCATTGTCGAAGTTACAGAAGAGAACAGCTTTGTTCGGTGAGACATCTGGAGAGGAGAATCGGGCTTCAATTTCTGATGGAGTTAGAGCCTGGGTATAATAGGCGAATTGGTCAACGAGACCGGAGTAAGGTGAGGCGGTGCCTTCGGCTACACCCTCTCCATTGCCGAGATAGAAGGGTCGCTTGGGTTTGCTGGTTAGCAGACTAGACGCTGTGCCTTCAGCAACCTGAAGGCCGTTGACAAAGATGCGCATGGCTTTGTCTTCGCTCACGGTGGCGGCGATGTGGCTCCAACCTTCACCGATGGGTTCTTTGGCTATGATGGTGGTGAGCTGGCTATTGGCTCGGATGTGGAAGCGGGGCTTTCTGTCGCTAAGATCAAGGGCGATTCCTTGCTGGGGGCCACCATAGCAGATCAAGGTTCCGCTCGGTTGGTCTGGGAGAACCCAGAGTTCGAGGGTGAAGGCTTTGTTGGATGGGTCGAGGGTAGTGTTGTCGGGGAAGCGGACGGAACCGGGAAGGGGGGCGATGGCAGTTGGTGCTGCCGCCACTTGTGCGTTACCTTTTCCCTTCTTAGCACCTTTTGCTCCGCCTTTCCCTGTGCTCTTCGCTTTGCCTTTGGATTCGTTGTGAGGATCGGCTTGGGCGGCGAGATCTAGAGAGAGGGGCTTGCCTTGAGCATCGAGCAATACGGAGTTGCCTTTGCGTGCTGTGATGGCGTCGTCGTGAGCGAAGGCCTCGGCGGCGGCGTCTTTGGGGGTGGAGTAGAGGGTGTGCTCCATGGTGGTGGTCCATTTGTAGTATTGGGCCTCACGACCATAGGAGTAGACGTTCTTGTCATCGTGAACCAAGACACGGCCAGCTGGGGCATACTTGCCGGCTTGGTAGTAGCCGCCGTGGCCACCTGCGAAGCTTTTACCGTAAACCCAGTAGGAGCGGTGGAAATTGGAGTCGTCCAGGAAACCCATAGGAGCGAAGAGGTGCTGACCGTCCCCTTTGTGAGCGCCGCCTTGTTTGTCGAAGTCACCTGAAATGGGTCCGATTTCGATGCGTTTGCCGTCGGCTCCGATTTTTTGGGTGCGCAGGAAGGTCCACTTTCCATCACTTGAAAGGATGTCATTGGAAGCGACGGGCATTTGCAGGGTTTTGTGGCGATCGTTGAGGGAGCCGCCTGTGTCAGGATCGCGATCGTCGTAGTGTTCTTTGACTTTCATCTCGCCAGTTTTGGCATCAAGACGGTAAAACCAGAGGCCTTCATCGAGGAAACAAGAGCGACCTGAGACAAAGGATACGAGATCGTTCTCAACAAGGACGGAGCCATGGACAGGCCAAACGGACTCCATCATTTCCCAGGCACAATGGGTGAGCTGGGAAGGGGAGGCCTGGAATTTCCAGACGAGAGCACCGTCGGTGGCGCGGAGGCAATAGACGAAACCATCTTTGCCGCCAAAAAAGACGCGACCTTTCGAGTAGGTGGGAGGCGAATCGATACGTCCGCCAGCGATGAAGGTCCACGCGGTTTTGCCAGTGGTGGTTGTGATCGCGTGTAGGGTATGTTTATCGACCTCGGAAACGTAGGTCAGGCCTCCTGCGGAGATACTGGCGCTTAGGGGTGGGGTGAGTTGAACTTCCCAGGCCAGGGAAAGGTCCTTGCGAAGGTCGCTCTTAGCGTGACCACTGCGGGCATTGTCGCCTCGGTAGGTTGGCCAATCACCAGGAGAAGCTTCTTTTTCGTCAATGGTTTGAGAGAATGCTGGACCTTGAATGAGGCGCTGATTGTCTGGAGTGTGCGGAGGCATCGGGTATCGTGGGGCTGGGGCGAGCACGGCCAAGCCATCGAGTTTGGCCTCAGGATAACAGGCGCAATTGTGAGGGCCGGCGTAGGTGAGGCCATTGGCTGGCAGCACCCCATACAGGCAAGCCCCGCGCACCCAGTGGTGCAGGTCCCAGTGCTGTTTTTCCATGTCGACGTACTCAATGCCCGTGCGGGAGGGCATAATGTATTTCTCGGTGGCCTTGGCCTGGTAGCACCGGTGATGAAACCAATAGGTGCCCTCGGGGACGTCAGGATAAAACTGCTTTTTTATTTCGCCTGTGAGGATGTCGCGTCCGGTGTATTCGCCGGTTTGATTGCCATTAGTGGTGCCTGCATTCCACACGAGTCCTTGGGCGACAATGAGATCTTCAGGGCTGCGGTAGCCGCTTTTTTCGTGGGGGGCTACCCAAATTTCTTTTCCAGTATCGGCGTTGAGGGCTTTTTCACTACCATCACCACCAGCATAGAGAATGACGTCTCCGTGGAGGAGGACGCGAGGGGCAAAATTGAATTCGTAAAGTGCGCGGCGCTTGGTTGGAGTATCCGCGAATTTGGGTGCTCCAGTTTTGGTATCGAGGCAGGTGAGTCCGTCGCCGTTGTAATAGACAATGCGGGTATCATCGAGGCAGAGGGTGATGGGGGCGATTCGATCTTCTTTCTTCCAAAGCACCTTGCCTGAGTCTGCTTCGATGGCATAGAACTGGCGAGGCTTCCCGTCCCAATTGAACTCAGTGGTTACGCGAGATTGGTCCGACTGGGCCTTGACGGCAAACTCTTGATTAAGGCGGTCGGCATTGGGGTTGACGAGGGCGTAAAGCGCACCATTGCGGACGATTATTTCCTCAGTACCTTTGGTCTCAGGGTATTCCCGTATTACCTCGCCGGTGGCTGCGTCGAGGCAGGTGACGGCTGCCGAAATGCCTAGAGTCACGTAAACTTTGTCGCCAATGGAAACGAGGCGGCGGGTGAGTTGGGTGGGTCCGGATTTTAGAGGCCAGAGGTGGGTGCTCCACTCTGGGATGTCTTTTTTCCAGAGGATGGTGCCATTGAAGGCATCGCGTGCGATGAGCATGAATTTGGCTGGCATGAGAATGGAAATGCGACTGCCCTCATCCATGATGTAGAAGAGGCGGCCGCCAGAGCTGACTTTGGCAGAGACGGAAGACATGCGGTCATGGTGGCGAGACCAGCGGGGATTGCCGACCCATTGCATGCGCTTGGGCGGGCCGACGAGAGTATCTTTGGACGTGAGATTGCCTTTGCTATCATATGCATAGTGGGTCCACTCATCCATTTCTGAGGGGCGAGGTTTGACGATTTTTTCCCAGGAGTCGCCAGTCTTAATGAGAGCTACGCCATTCGGGACTAGAACACGATCAATCTCTTGGCGCGAGATTTGCGGATCTTCGACGACGAGACAGTTCACAAGATTTTCGATGTAGGGCAGATGGGGTGTCGTTAGAAGGTCTGCGGCGACGGGGCCGTAAGCGGCGCCAATTCCCTTTCTCAGTGAGGCTAGGGTGGCGGGATCGCGTGTGAGTGCCTGCACTTGGTAGGAGGCGTTTGCACGGAGGGATGTGGTGAGCTGGGCGTCGGTTGAGCCGACATGGACGATGAGTCCTCCTTTAACACCAACTTGTGAGAGCAAATTGGCGGCTGATTCACCGGAGGCGCTTAGGGCCAAGGAAAGGGCAGCGAAGAGTAGGAGATGTGGATTTGATTGGCAACGCATGGCTGGTTGGAAAACGCAGTAGCATGGGCGGGCTTTCAGGCAAACGAGTGCTAGACATGTTTTAGTAATCGATTGTCACCCATTGCATATGCTACTTGTTTGTGGCAGACATTAATGGATCATGAATGAGAGTTCTTTGTCGAGGCGGCAATTGATGAAATCAGTTCTTGGAGGTTCTATGATAGCATCAATGGGGTTGGGTACTAATTCCTCACTTGAGTTGGGGCAGGGGGATTTTCGATATCGAGTCCTACCTGGGTGGGGCGTTTTGAATGACAAGACACCGGTCAAGAATTGCCATGGGATTGTGCTGGATCGAGAAGGCCACGTGATTCTATTGACTGATCATGTAGCCAATAACGTCATCGTTTATGATCAGGCAGGTAAATTGGTGAGTAAATGGGGGGTGCAGTTCCCAGGGGCGCACGGACTCTCCATTGTGACGGAGGCGGAGCGAGAGGTGCTCTATATTACTTGTCTGCAAACACACCGGGTGGTGAAGACAACTCTGAATGGGGAAGTTTTGCAAGAGTGGCGGTGCCCGGAATCTAGTGGCAAGTATCTGAAGGAGATTGAATTCAAACCGTCATGGACATTGCATCTGAAAGATGGACGATTTTTGATCCTGGATGGCTATGGCAAGGACTACATCGCAGTCTATGATTCAACAGGAAAGTATGAAAGGGTGTTTGGAGGTGCAGAGGGTGGAGTTGCTCATTGGGGGCCTCATGGAGGAATGATAGATGAGCAAAACGAAAATCATGATCCCACTATCTTGATTGCCATGAGTGACCAGAGGCACCTGCTAAGAATGGGATTGAATGGCGAGAAAAGGGGACAGGTTGATCTGCCGGGTGGAAATCCGAGGCAGATTCGGGAGCGAGAGGGATTTTACTTTGTTGCGCATCTTGCTGACAATTGGCCTGCTGACAAAAATTCACGCGGTTTTGTGTCGGTCTTGGATAAAGCGATGAAAGTAGTGTCCAACATAGGAGGCACCGCGCCGGAATATTCAGACGATGGCACCTTGCGAAAAATGAGAAACACCAGTGAAGTGTTTTTGCACCCACATGATATCGTGGTGGATGCAGATGGGAGTCTGTATGTGGCCCAATTTGCGTCGGGCGGAATCTACCCAGTTAAGTTGGAACGGATATAGTGCGAAAATTTGAACTGGCAGAATAGTCGCATCCTTTCAAATCTTGATTTCAACGCTGAAAGGTTCTGGATGCCGTATCAGGCATGTCCGGTATAGGTCTATTCCATATATTCGGACTGGGTTGGGATACTCGAGAAACTCCGGGAAGAAGGTGATCAAAAAAGGCATTGAAGCTCAGGCTGCATTGGAGTCTACGCTGACTACGATCGATCTTGGGATTGATTTGGATCAGCGCTTCGCTGAAAGGCCGCTCTGACTTGATTCTTTTGGCACGCTTTCGCGCTTCCTCAAGGCTGAGTGAAGTATCTTTGATGACGGCGTCAAGTCTCAACAGATCCGCACGGGTGATCGGGTGCCAAAGCGTTCTCCATCTTTCAGGTGTGATCGTCACTGCTTGGGTATTGACCCAATTCTTCGTTGTGGGAGTGGACTGTTCCCAAAATCCAACAATTAGTATAAAAGAGTCAGGACCCTCGATGATATCGAACTGGCGGAGGGCGTCGCCAAGGCCGATGGGGGAACCAAGTTTAGTTGCCTTGGGGTTAACTGGAAGGTGACCATGGCGTGTATTGGCCTCTGCAGGGATATCCCATTTTTGGGTGTATCGACTGGGGCGATATCCGTCGAAAAATGTATCGCATATCCACTGTTCGAACCAGAGTCCGTGTTCTTGGACTTCACGGGCAATCATTGTCGAACCTAAACTGATAAAGAGTAGCACGGCCGCTAACTTGCTTATTGTGTGTGAAGATCGATGCATGTAGACGGATAGGGATGGAACTACGCATTTGCATCTTTTGGATTTGGATGATCGCTACCGTTCCAGGTGCCGAATTTCAGGTGCATGGCTGGGGGCATGGCGTGACGGGAGGTGCAGGTGGAGCGATACATATGGTGACTCGATTGGATGACGATGTCAAAAAGCCATTGCCGGGAATGCTGCGATGGGCACTACTCCAAAAAGGGCCGAGAATCATCCGGTTTGGCGTTGAGGGGGATATGCGTCTCAAAGACCGAGTTTTGATTCGGCACGGCCATATAACAGTCGATGGATCTGACGCGCCTGGTGCAGGTGTTTGCGTGAGAGGAGGATCGTTGAAGTTCGTCGGGTGTGAGAGTGTCATCTTGCGCCACCTTCGCGTGCGATTGGGGGACGAACAGGTCTTGCGCAAGTTGAAGAAGGAGCGAATAAAGCGTCCTTTGGGGTCAACTGGCTTGGATTGTGTGAGCCTGCGCGAGTGTCGCGGCGTCGTTCTAGATCATTTGTCCCTGAGTTGGAGTTGCGATGAATTACTGTCTGTGGTGCGTTGTCAGCGCGTTACTGTCCAGTGGTGTCTATTCGCTGAACCTCTGGCCAATCCGAAACTTCACCCCTACGGCGACAAGCATGCTTATGGCATCCTATGCAGCGGCAGCAGCTTAACAATTCACCACTGTGTGCTCGCTCACTACTGGATGCGGGGACCTCAGTTTGAGGCTAATGACATGCGGAAAAATGATCAATGGGATGTGCAAATGGAGGCAGTGAGCAATTTGTTTGCGGATTTCGGTCGATCAGAGTCGCGCTATACGACTGGAGTTGAGGGTCATAAGAAGGATGCTGGGGGCCGGCGTTTTGATTTCCAGTTTATGCGAAATGTTTAGATCGATTCAGGCAAGACTGGTCGGAGTATTGAAGCAATCACCAAACATGGCGTGCACGATGGAGTTCGAGTCTGGCTAGAGGGAAATTGGTTTCGCGATATTGGGAATATTTTTGCACAATCCGGATCCACTATCCGCCTGGATACCGACATACCAATTGCAAATGCACCTTTGAAGATTCGAGACCAAATCAGTTCCAATCGTCTCTTTACTTCACCCAACCCGCCAATTCCGGACCTCACTGGAGATGGACTTGCTAATTTGTTGAAACCGGTTGGATGGGGTGCTGTTCGAGACCAGAATGACTCTAGGATTGTCAGAGAAATTCTAAAGGGCACGGTTCGCCCAATCATCCGTCCACCTAGAGACCTCTAGCTGAACAACCCCTACGGCGAAGAAACAGCGAAAGACTGAAGGGAAGGGGGGGCTGGTTGACGCCGACGCAGAAATTCATCCGCTAGAGCTCGGTAAGCTTGCGCCCCCTTACCAGCAGGGTCATACTCAATGATTGACTTGCCAAAGCTGGGTGCTTCCCCCAGGCGCACTGTGCGAGGAATCACCGTTTCATAAACAACTTCACCGAAATAGCCTCGCACGTCATTGACGACCTGGTGCCCTAAATTGGCCCGCGAATCAAACATCGTCATCACAATCCCTTCAAGTGTGAGGTCAGGATTAGCTCCGCATTCACGAATCTGCTGGACGATGTGAACGATTTTGGAGAGACCCTCAAGGCCAAAGTATTCGCATTGCATTGGAACAACCAGTTCATCAGCAGCGGCAAGGGCAGAAGTCATCAGAACACCCAGCGATGGAGGGCAGTCCATGATAACATAATCAAAGACGCTTAGCGTTCGCAAAGGTTGTAGAACCTCGCGAAGTCGAGCCAAGTGATTGCCTGCCTGCGCCAGCTCGATCTCGCACCCAGCGAGTTCTTGGTGAGAGCGAATGATGGACAAGTTGGACAAATGGGTGGAGCGAATGAGATTATGAACATCCTCATTCTCAACCAAAGCTGCATACAAACTACCGCGGTCCTCCTGCATGAGGCCTAGACCACTGGTTGCATTGGCTTGCGGATCGAGATCAAGTAGCAAGGTCCTCTTTCCTCGATCAGCGAGACAAGCAGACAGGTTGATGGCGGATGTCGTTTTTCCGACACCTCCTTTTTGGTTGGCTATGGCAACAATCCGCATATGCAATGACCTTGAAAGGAAGACAGTGTATGAAGAGTCGGTAACACGCTAGAAAGAAATGGAGATCACTGAGAAATGGTTGCATGAAATTGGGGGGTGGCAGGCTATGAAAGCTGCCCGGATGCTTGTGGTTGCGGGTAAAGTTCAGGTCACAGAGCGGACGTCGGAGTGTATTCGGGGCAGTGTTGGTGGCGAAAAAAGCAAATTGAACTCGGGATTATTGATTCGATCTCGATCAGACGTTGAGAATCTTTGCACATGCGTTGTAGCGCGGAAAACGGGACAAATCTGTGAACACGCCCTAGCCGTTGGGTTGGCAAGTCTGCTCCCACAGGGAAGAGAACAACCGAAGGAAGGTAACTCGGAAGGCTCGGCACCAAGCCGTGAAACGGCGGTGAAAGTCACGGACATGGCGACTGCTTCGGGGCAATTGTCGTTGTATCTGCCCGAGAGTCTCCTTCAATTTGGAGATTCTCAGGCAAAGGGATCAACGGCTTTCCTTAAACTGGAGGAGGGTGAAGGAGAGAGGTCCAAATTGGCTGGGTGGATCAAAAGCCATGGGGCTCCATTGGGAAACACCCCATTGGCCTTGTCTCTTTCAGTATTGGACTCATTGTTGGCCGCCGCCGCTGAACATCCGAGAATTTTCATTGGAAAACCAGGAATCGGGATGCACCGACCTCTACAGGTTTCAGAAGCCTTATTGCGCCCACTGCTTTGGGTTCAATTTGATCGCCGGAGCATCGAGTCAACCAGTATTGTCTCATTACAGCTTGCGGAAAGCCCGGTCCCTAGGTTGCTGGCGGCAGGACCCGATTCGACATGGCTTTACCACGAAGGCACGGGAACCATTCATCCGTGGAAAGTGGACTTGAGAGGAGAAGTAGGCCAGATTGCGAAGGAGTTATTGATTGATTCCAGACTCGGGAAAGAAGTTCTTCGTCCAATTAATTGGTTGCCGTCCCATCTAGGTTCACTTGAGGAATACTTTCAACTTGAGCTCGATCCTAATCTTGCAAATCGTTACAAAGTCGTTCCATGCTCTCCTCGTTTCTCGATTGTGGTTTCCGGGTCCTTGCAATCAGTGCTCCTAAATGTGACAGCAATGTTCCATGAAGTTAAATGGAAAATCACATCCCGATCTGATCCATTTCCTATTCAAGATCAGCAAATAGAAACATTATTCTATGTAAGAGATGTTGATTCTGAACGGGTGTTGTTTGAGCTTTTAGTGGAGCTCGGATTTCAAGTTGACGGAGTAACGGGACAGTTCGCCCTCAAAGGAAACAGGGAGGTAATGTACTTTTACGGAAGTGGGCTCCCAAAGCTCTCAAATCGTTACAGTGTAACGCAATCAAGCGACTGGCTTAAAGCCACGAGCATGTTACAGCGAATATCACCGACTGTTGAACGTCATCATCATTCAGGTGTGCCGGGAATCGATTGGCTGGCAATGGAGTTTCGTTACGAAGCACCTAACGGATTTCGAATCTCTAGATCTGATGCACTTCGGCTAATCCGTTCCGGACAAAACTCCGTGAAAGGCAAAGACGGAAAACATTACGTTCTTGATTCTGAAAGGTGTGAGGAGTTTGACGAAGCGCTCCAGGACATACCCGTGGAATTATCTCCAGATGCAATGCGTGTCAGACTCACGCACGCAGCCTATTTTCAACCATTCGCTTCGCGCCTCGAGTTGGCTGCAACAAAGGATGAGATATTCAATCTTGACAAGTGGAAGGGTAAGTTGGGTAATCTTAGCGAAACTTTAAGGTTGTATCAGTTGGAGGGCGTTGCGTGGGTTGTTCAGCGTCTGAATGCGGGGCAGGGGGTTTTATTGGCTGACGACATGGGATTGGGCAAAACACTTCAGAGTATTGCAGCTATTCGCTGCTTTTTTGAGCAATCACCTAGCACTCATCAACAAGCATTGGTGGTTTGTCCAAAAAGTCTTATTGGAAACTGGCAGGCTGAGTTTCAAAGATTTGCTCCCGATTTACGATTACTCGTGGTCCAGGGTCCCAACCGAAAGGAACAGCTTGAAAACTTTCATGCCTTTGACGTAATAATCACATCATATCCTCTGATTTCTAGGGATTTAAGTTTGTATTCTTGTTTGAAATTCTCGATTGGAGTTCTTGATGAAGCAAGTTTTTTGAGGAATCCGGACACTGATACTGCAAAAGCGGTTAGAGGTTTGCAATTAGGGTCCCGATTGGCGCTCTCTGGTACACCGATAGAGAATGGTGTTCGAGACTTGTGGTCGATTTTTGAGATTTTGCTTCCTGGATATCTTGGGAATCGCAAGACATTTCAAGAGCGCTTCGAAAAGCCTTTAGAAAGCCGCACCGATGAAAGTGGTAGAGCAAGTGCGTCGATTCGGCTTAGACGATTAATCCGGCCTTTTTTCTTGAGAAGAACAAAGCGTGACGTGTTGAAAGAGTTGCCGGAAAAAATCGAACAGGTTTTTTGGTGCGAATTGAGTCCTGTCCAGGCTGAATTGTATCGGGCTGTTTTGGAAGAGGGGAGAGAGGCTATCCGTGATGCACGACGTCGATCAGGGCAAAATGGTGCACGAATGACGATGTTGACCGTATTGCTCCGATTGCGGCAAGTCTGTTGTGATATGAGGTTGGTAGGATTGCCTGCATGTGATTTGACAGAGGTTGATGTTTATGCGCGATCAGGCAAATGGAATGCTTTTGATGGGCTATTAGATGGCGTGATTGCAGGTGGCGGTAAGGCACTTATTTTCAGCCAGTTCGTATCGTATTTGAAGTTGTGTCAAGAGCACTTGAACAATCGTGGAATTGGGTATGCCTATTTGGATGGGGGGACCCTAGATCGCCCAGGCCAAGTGAAATCCTTCCAGGAGGATCCGAAAAAGGCCGCCTTCTTGATTAGCCTCAAGGCGGGAGGCTATGGTCTGAATCTTACCCAAGCAGACCACGTCTTTTTGATGGATCCATGGTGGAATCCTGCAGTGGAGGCACAGGCAATTGATCGAGCTCATCGATTTGGTCAGAATAGAGTAGTCAATGCCTATCGGTTCGTGATGCGAGGAACCGTTGAGGAGAGGGTTTTGGCCCTCCAGGAAAAGAAGCGAGGGCTTATCTCAGCCAACGTTGAGGAAAGAGCCCCTATGATGGAGGGTCTAAACGATAATGATCTAGTGGCGCTATTGGAAAGCTGTTAGGCAGCAAGAGATTCACTTGGGAGGCCCATTTAATAACTACTCACAATGTTTGTAATAACAAATGAAGTTACTGCCAATCCAACACTGGACTCATCCTATGGGTGAAAGCTTGTTGTTCTATTTGGCCCCCTCAGACGCAAACACTCCGATTACCGCGTCAGTTACCTTTTCGACGCTCATACCAACCATGCAGTCATAATGGCCAAATGGACATTCACGCTTGAAGCATGGGCTGCAAGGAACATGGTTCCTCAATATAAGATGTTTGTCTCCGATTGGGCCAGTCAGTGACGGCTCTGTTGAGCCAAAAATCGATACAGTCTGAATTCCCAAAGCTGCAGCCAGGTGCATGGTTCCAGTATCATTTGTTAGTAGGAGATCACAGTTTTGGAGTTCGGCAATCAATTCGGATAGCGATGTCTTGCCGACGCGATTTTGATG
>JARXAL010000068.1 GCA_029865835.1 Verrucomicrobiaceae bacterium | reverse complement strand
CCCCCTCTCCACCCTCAACCACCTCCGCCGCACCCTCATCGAACAGCTCACCTCCCCCTCACCCAACGTACCACGCCTCTCCGAGGCGTCCCCCCACACCGGCGAAGCCGCACTTCAAAAGGTGGTGCAAGCATCTTGCTTGCACTCCCCCACAACCGGCGCAGCCGCACTCACCCCTTCTAAAACTTCCCTCTCGGTCTTGTGCCGCACCCCCGCCCAAATCCAAGCCGCCCTCGCCCTCGGCATCCCCCGCCTCTACCTCGACTTCGAAGACATCCGCCGCTACGCCGACACCGTCACCGAAATCCGCGCCACCGGCACCCAGACCGAAATCTTCCTCGCCACCCCCCGCATCCAAAAATCCGGCGAAGCCGGCTTCTTCAAACTCATCGAACGCGCCGAACCTGACGGCGTCCTCATCCGCAACCTCGGCGCCCTCGCCTTCTTCAAAGACAGCCCCCTGCGCCTCACCGGCGACTTCTCACTCAACGTCGCCAACCACCTCACCGCCGCCCTCCTCAAGCGCGAAACCCCGCTCGAGCAATTGACCCTCTCCTACGACCTCAACCTCGAGCAAATCCTCTCCCTCCTCGCCGCCTCCGATCCCTCCTGGTTCGAGATCACCCTCCACCAGCACATGCCCATGTTTCACATGGAGCACTGCGCCTTCGCCGCCTTCCTCTCCACCGGCACCGACTTCACCAACTGCGGTCGCCCCTGTGAGAAACACCGCGTCGCCCTGCGCGACCGCATGGGCATCGACCACCCCCTCAAAGCCGACGTCGGCTGCCGCAACACCCTCTTCAATCACCAGGCCCAAACCGGCGCCGACTTCTACCCCCAGCTCCACACCGCCGGCCTCCGCCGCTACCGCGTCGAGCTCCTCGAAGAAGACGAAGCCCAAACCACCGAAGTCCTCACCGCCTACCAACAACTCCTCACCAACCAACGCACCGGCCATGACCTCTGGCGCCACCTCCGCGCCCAAAACCAACTCGGCGTCACCAAAGGCACCCTCTCAGCCTCTGTCTAATCACCCTCTGAAGTTAGGGAGTCGCTCCCCCAAATGGAATCGACGACGCCCCTCCCAACTTGGTCACCCCTAACACCTTGGCCTTGATGTAAATCGTCGTCGGTTTTGCTTCCCCACGCTTCCAATACACCCCACCCGGAACAGTGTAATACAAAGGGAAATCCCTCACCTTCAACTCACTCGGTGCCTGATAAAAATCCCCCTTCGTATCAGAGTGGCTCAAAGCATACCGGCCCGCTGGCAGGTTGTACTCTTTCATCACCAGTTTCCCACCATATTGAAAGGCGCGGGTGATTCGAATGGCCTGCGCCTGGGCTCCTGATGGTGCCTTCGATTCCTTAGTCGGAATGTCTCCCACCGACTTGCACGAAACCAGCAAGAGACCCAAAATAGAAACAATGAATAGGCGGAACATGGCCCTTGAATAGGGAATTCAAAAAATAGAGTCAATCCCATTCTTTCGAAAGTACCAACCTCTGACACTCAATCCCTCAATAATTTTGCTTTCCCTCATCTTTCTGTCAAATCCCGCCCCCAAAGCAACGTTCTATCTATCCATGAAACGCACCATCATCACCACCCTCTCCGCCCTCGCTCTCGCAGCGACCACCACCTTCGCCGCCGAAAGCCTCTACGACATCCCCTTGAAAGACATCAAAGGCCAAGACACCACCCTGAAGCCGTATGAAGGCAAAGTCATGCTCATCGTCAACGTCGCCTCCAAGTGCGGCAACACCAAGCAATACACTGAGCTCCAAGCCCTCCACGAAACCTTCAAAAAGAACGGCCTCGCCGTCCTCGCCTTCCCCTGCAACGACTTCGGCGGCCAGGAACCCGGCACCAACGAGGACATCCAGGAATTCTGCTCCAGCAAATACAGCGTCACCTTTCCGTTGTTCGACAAAGTCGTCGTCAAAGGCGAAAACAAGCACCCCCTCTACATGGCCCTCAGCGGCCCCGACTCCCCATTCCCCGGCGACGTGAAATGGAACTTCGGCAAGTTCCTCGTCGGCAAAGACGGCAAAATCCTCGCCCGCTTCGAACCCAAAACCAAACCCGACGCCCCCGAAGTCCTCGAAGCCATTAAAACCGCGCTGAAGTAAAGCGCACTCACAAATCCCCCAAAGAGCCGGGCCCAAAAAGCCCGGCTCTTTTTTGTGCCCTCGTTCGCTCTCAAATCCACTTCCCCACCACCAACTTCCATGGATTGCGTGCAGCCCGCTGCCGCTTTCCGCGTCGGGCAGCCTGCTGCCGGGGGTAAGCGCCCTTTCGCTCTCGAACAAACTGCTTCCTCTGGACTCCCACACCCAGCAGGCTCGCCTCGTCCAGCTGCACTCAATCGACACTACCTCCACCAACTGACCACTGACTACTGAACACTGATTACTCCCCTCATCCCCGCCCACCTCACCTCCCCAGCCACTCCAACACCCACCCCGGCGGCCTCGGATCAATCCCCGTCCCAAAGTAAAACCCCGTCACATGGAAGAACAAAGGCGCAGCAAAACATAACGAATCAATCCGATCCATAAATCCCCCGTGACCCGCTATCGAGTTCCCCCAGTCCTTCGCCCCCAAATCCCGCTTGATCGCCGAAAGCACCAACCCGCCAAAGAACCCCGCCACACAAATTAAGAGAGCCATCAAAGCCCCCTGCCACGGATTAAACGGAGTCGCCCACCACAGACATGTGCTCAGCACCACCGTCGTTCCAATCCCTCCCACCGTGCCCTCCCAAGTCTTATGCGGACTCACCCGTGGCGCCACCGGCCTCTTCCCACACGTCTTGCCCCACACATACTGCAGCACATCACTCATCTGCACCGTCATCACAAAGAAGAACAACAGCTTCGCATTCTGCCCCTCAAAATCCCGCAGCGGCAAAGTCAGCAGCATCGGCATGTGACTCACCGCATACACACACACCATTAACGCCCACTGGATTTTCGCCGTGCTCTCCAGAAACCCCTTCGTCTCCCCCGTCAGCACCCGCCGAAACGGAATGAACACAAACGCATACACCGGTATGAAGACACTAAACATCCCATACCACTCAATCCCCACCAGCACATAGTGCAGCGGCGTGAACACGAAAAACGCCCAGAATAGCACCTCATGATCCGCCCGCTCCGTCCGATTCAAGGTGATGAATTCCCGCAGCGCCAAAAAGGATAGCAACCCAAACAACACCGTCGTGAACAAATGCCCCAACACCATCGTCGCGCAGAACACCCCCGCCATCACCCACCAGGAACGCGTCCGAGCATTCAAGTTCGCCACCGTCGCCCTCCCCGCTTCCGACCTCACCCGCATCTTCATCACCACCCCGATGATCGAAGCCACCACCAAAATGCTCCCCACCACCCCAAACAAAATTTTCAAATCTTGATCCATAATCATTCAGCCCTTGTCATCAGTTTCCTCAATCCCGCCCAGCAAAGCCAGCCGGGCCCTCGCCAAAAAATCCAACTTCGCCTCTCCCTTATCAAAGCGGATCGGTTCCCTGAAACACGCACGCGCAATGATCGGCACCGGCAAAACACTCCCCTTAGGCAACACCCGACTCAGATTCTCCAATTGCACCGGCACCAGTGGCAACTCCGGAAACCGCCGCGCCAAATGATGAATCCCCGCCTTGAATTCACCCACCCTCCCATCACCCCGACGCGTCCCCTCCGGAAAAATCAAAATCGAACGCCCCGCCTTCAGTGCCTCAGCCAACCGCTCAATCGGATTATTCTCTCGCGTGATCCCCTCCCTCGGTATCAACACCGCCTGAAACAACCCACACGCCACCTTCAACCGAAACGCCGACTTCCCCCAATAATCCTCCGCCGCCGCTGGCGAAAGATTCTCCCGCGCCTCATCAGGCAGCGCCGCCCACACCACCGCAAAATCCAAATGACTCGTGTGATTCGCAAAATAAATCGCCGCCTCACCCCCGCACGGCGCACACGGCAACCGCCCCACTCCCGTTATCAATCGCGTCACCGAAGCCACCAGCGATCGAATCACTTCACCACCCCCTTCGCGCGCTCATGCAATGCTCGTGACAAACCATTCAACCGTCGCCACAACGTCACCACAATCCCCATCACCATCAAAACCAACGCCCACTCCACCACATTCAGGACCCCGCTCAAAACACCTCCCAGACCCACGCTCACCGCCATCAAAACACAAACACCCGTCACCAACGCCATCCGGTGCGGCTTCGCCATCGGCCCCCGAAAATCATGCGCTCCTGTCAGCGAAGCCCCATGCATCCTCACACACGCTGCGATCAAAGCCCCGCACGCCGCCACCCACCCTAGCCCCCCAGCCAACGCCGTCCCTCCCGCCACCCCCAACCCCGCCAAAATAAACGTATCCGCCAGCCGATCCGGAAACTCATTGTAAAGATCCCCACTCGGCGACTTCAGCCCCCCCTCCACCGCCAACATCCCATCCATCAAGTTACACACCAACCGCATTTGCACACACACCGCCGCACCCAGCCACGCCCACCCACTCGGCACACCCCAAATCAAACAAGCCGCCGCCCCCGCCGCAAACACCACGCTCATCACCGACACCTGATTCGGCTTCACACCCAGCTTCAGCAACCCTCGGGACAACCCGCCCGCCCATCGTGAAGATCGGGACGTCAATGGCCGCCGTGCGCTCAAACTATCAGGTGAAGAACTCATGTAACAAGGGATTGCCTAACTTCTTCAAAGATTCATGCCATCCATCCCGCTTGTCCAGCCTCACCCCATGGCCGCCCATCCGACGAACGGCCTAGGCCTAAAGTCGGATAACCTCTCCCTTGCCTTCTCCTTCCCCATCCGATACCCAATCCCATGATCACCTGCGGCTGGTGCAACACTCACTACACCTCCTGGCAAAGCCAGTGCACCTCCTGCGGCGGTCCCATGCCCCCACTTCCAGGCATGGAACTCGCCTCGCCGCCGCCCCCCACCCCACGCGCGCTCCCCAAAGGCTTCGCCCTCCGCACCCGTCTCACTGGAAACGTCGCCACCTGGGTCGGCCTTATCTTCTTCACATTTGGCTCCCTCATGGCCATCGCTGTTTTCTTCGCCAAGCCCTGGGCTTCCCTCTTCCCCCTCCTCTTCGCGCTCGGTGGTTTCGGCATGCTCCGCCTCGGACTCACCCAGGCTAACAACACCCTCCGCGCTTTCCGCTTCGGCACCGCTGTCGCAGGCCACGTCCACTCCGTCGGCCTCGACTCCAGCAACCGCATCAACGACCAATACGCCCGCAAACTCATTTACCATTTCCAAATCGAAAACCAACTCCACGAAGGCACCCTCAGCTCCTTCGACTCCACCCTCTCCACACGTCGCTCCGGCCAGCCCCTCTGGGTCCTCTACCTCCCCGAAGATCCCAGCAAAAACACGCTCTATCCGCCAGTCCGATAGCCCCATACGGTTCATCTTGGCAAAGTCCTTTTTCGGCACACAATGGCTTCGCATGGAAGCGGGAGGGTGCTAAAGTTTGCGCCGACCTGTTCATCAAACTCCGCCATCACCGCACCCTTATCACCGATCCTTGCCCGCTTATGAAAACCGGACTCCCCCTCCTGTCGTTCGCCACCGCACTCCTTTTCCCCGTCAGCCTCCCCTCCGCCGACATTCCTGGTGCCTCAGACCACCCCCTCGTCAAGCGCATCACCGGCTCCGAGATTTTCTTTTCCAAATCGACCGACTTCGACGCCCTCAAGCTCTCCCTCAGCAAGCTCGAGTGGATCGGCCACGAGGCCAAGATCAAGCCCTACCAAAGCGCCACCGTTGAAGGCAAACGTCTCACCCACTACTACAAGCTCCCGGAAAAGATCGGCGTCCTCGAAACATTCCGGAACTACCAGCAAGACCTCAAAGACAGTGGCTTCGAAATCCTCCACAGCGGCCAGGGCGAGGAAGTTGAAACCCCCGGCTACAACAACCAGATCGCCAAAGAAATCCTAAAAATGACGGGCTCCTACGCCACCCCCGAGGAAAAAGCCCACTGGCCCTTCCAGAACACCGACGAAAAAACCGCCGCCTACATCGCCGCCAAAAAAAGCACCGATTCCGGCGAGATCTACGTCAGCGCCTACATCGTCCCCAACACTCACAACAACTGGCTAAACATCCCCGTGGACCGCACCCTAGTCCGCCTCGATATTTGCGAGGTCAAATCTCGCGAGCAGCGCATGGAACTGGTCAGAAGTGCGGAAATGGCCTCACAAATTTCCCTCAATGGCCGCATCGCCCTCTACGGCATCCTCTTCGACTTCGACAAAGCCACTCTCCGCTCCGACAGCGAACCCACCCTCGCCGAAATCGCCCGCCTCCTCCATGAAAGTCCACAACTAAGCATCCTCGTCGTCGGCCACACCGACGCTACCGGCTCCTTCGACTACAACCGCACCCTCTCCCAGAAACGCGCCGAAAGCGTCGTCGAAAACCTCGCCGCCAAGGGCATTGAACGCCAGCGCCTCTTCCCCGTCGGCGTCTCCTTCGCCTCCCCGGTCGCAAGCAACACCACCGACGACGGCAAAGCCAAAAACCGCCGAGTCGAACTCGTCGACATGGCCGCTGGCAAAGTCCGCTAAAGCCCAGGAAACCACAACTCCTCTATCAGCAGGCGTCAAAGTCAAATCCCTCCAATCTGCCTCTCAGTCCGTCAAATCACCTTCAGCATCTCCGTCGCATCACCAAATCGATCCACCTTACTGCCCATTTCACGCAGCAATCGCAGGTGCAAGTTCGACATCGGCGTGTTGCTACCCAGCTTCACATGCCGACCAGGCTCAAACCTCCCGCCCGCTTTCCCCGCCACAATCACCGGCAAATCATCGTGACGATGCCGATTCCCATCTGACAAACCACCACAATACACCACCATCGAGTTGTCGAGCAAACTCCCCCCCTGCGCATCCTGCACCCGACTCATCTGGTTCAGGTAGTAAGCCAACTGACGCGCGTAAAACAAATCGATCTTCTCAAGCTTCGCGATCTTCCCCGCATCCCCTTGGTGGTGCGACAGACTGTGGTGACCATCAGGCACCCCAATATCCTTGAACGTCTGGTTGCTCCCATCGTGTGCCAGCAACAACGTCGAGATTCGCGTGCTGTCCGTCTGAAACGCCATCACCTGCATGTCCATCATCAAACGAATGTGCGCTTCATACCCCCCGGGAATGCCTTCCTCAGGCGCCTCGCTCCCCGGATCAGGTGGCGGACCAAACTTCTCCATGCTCGCAATCCGCTGCTCAATCTCTCTCACCCCCGTCAAATACTCGTCCAACTTATTCTGATCATTCCGACCCAACTGCTTGTTCAACGACTTCGCATCCTCCATCACGAAATCGAGAATCGACTTCTGCTTCTGCTGACGCGCCATAAAGGACTTTGCACGCTCCTCCTTGTCTCCGGATCCAAACAACCGCTCAAACACCAACCGCGGACTCGGCTCAGGCGTCGCCGGTTGCGTCTCGCTCCGCCAGGACAAATTGAACTGGTAAGCACACGAATACCCCGAATCACAGCCTCCCGAGGCTCTCACCGCATCGCACGTCAATTCCAACGACCGAAACCGCGTCGCCGCTCCCACATCCCGCGCCGCCACCTGATCTACCGACATCCCAAGCTGAATGTCCGAACCCGAAGTCTTCTTCGGACGAACACCCGTCAACACCGTCGCATTCGCCCGCGCATGATCCCCACCACCATCCTTGCCCGACCAACCATTCGCATGTTCGAACCCCGTGAAAATCTGCACGTTATCCTTGTGCTTCGCGAGCGGCGCCATCGTCACACCAAACTGAAAATCCTTCCCCTCTCCCACCGGCCGCCATTTGTCCAAAATCACCCCATTCGGAATGTAAAGAAACGCCATCCGCAAAGGCGCCCCTGAAGCCGTCAAAGCCGCCTCAGCTTCCGCAGCAATCATTCGCATCGGCATCAACGACTCCAGCGCAGGCAAACTCAAGCACGTTCCCAGTCCGCGCAGAAACGACCGCCGACCTGTATTCAAAGAAGAATGATTTTTCATGACATATTATAAGTTCAGATCGGCTACAACGCACCATCACCACGGCGCTTTTGAAACGGCACACTCTGCACAATCCCATGAATCAACGTCCGCAGTTTGCCCCCGTCCTTCTCTAAATCACCCGCTATGCGATCAATCGTCGGCGCATCAAAATACTCTGTCCCCCGCCCCAGCGCATACGTCAGCATCTTCGAAGTGATGCATCGATAAAAATCCGCCCGTCTCGACGTCGCCAAAATCTGGTTCAACTCCGCTACCGTCGAGAACTTCTCTCCCGTGATCAACCGGCCCGCCGTGTCGATCGCCGCCCCACCTTCATCCTCCCGATACATCCCCACCGCATTGAAGTTCTCCAACGCCAGTCCCAAATCATCCATCCGCGCATGACAGGAAGCACACA
>JARXAL010000063.1 GCA_029865835.1 Verrucomicrobiaceae bacterium | reverse complement strand
AAACCACCCCCTCACCATCACCCCTCCTCCTCCTTCATCGGCGGCAGAAGGTCCTCCCTCGCCAGCAAATCCGTCACATTCAAAAGCAACAACTCCCCCTTCGACGTCCGGCACACCTCCCCCAGATACGGCGTCATCCGGTCCATCTCCGCCACCGCCGCATGCACCAGCGCCGCCAAAATCGCCTCATCACACCGGTGCACTGGAAACACATTCGTCACCCGGAAATAAACCTCCCCCGCATCCCAATCCATCTCAAAATTCCCCAGCGTCAGTTGCTGGTTCGTCCGCATCAAAAGCTCAGCCACCTTCGCCCGATGCGTCGCCGGAAAGGGAAACGAGGCCCGCGACACCACACTCACCATCCCCGCATCTCCAAACACCTGCGTGTGCAGCAAAACCTTCCCATGATGCGCCTCAAAATCCGCCTCCAACACCTCTCGCCCCGTCACCTCCCGGTAGTGCCAACCCCGTGACTTGAATGCCTGCAGTGTGGCAGCGTAAAGAACAGACATTCAGACGATAGAAAAAGCTCTCGGGTGAACCTCAATGAGGTGGTCGGGGCGGCGAGATTCGAACTCACGACTTCTTGCTCCCAAAGCAAGCGCTCTACCAGGCTGAGCTACGCCCCGCCAAACGCGGGACAGTGATCATGCCGTCTTTTTCACCAGACGCAACAAAAGAAAACGACTTTGCAAAATCCCCCAAGAAGCTCCCCAAAAAGTACCCATCACCGCTTCGCGTGATGCCCCTCAACCGCACCCCTCCCAAAACACCCCCAAAATGACCCATCACCCCTCCGCGCAACGCCCCCAAAAAGTACCCATCATCGCTCCACGTGATGCCCCTCAACCGCACCCCTCCCAAAACACCCCCAAATGACCCATCACCACACACCTCATCCCCCACCCACCCACAAAAAAGGCCCGGATGCCAAAAGCATCCGGGCCCCTTCAAAACCTCTATCCCTACTCCGCTACCGGCTTCGCCCCTTCCTTGAAGCAATACAAATGGGTCTCCGTCGCAATGAACAACGCTCCGTTCGCCGCCACCACAGACCCCTTCAACGGCGCCGAAAACTCAACCTGTCCCAGCAACTTCTTCTCCTTGCCCTCGGCCAGAATGAACAACTCACCCTCCTCATTCCCGATGTAAATCTTGCCATCCGCCAGAAGCGGGTTCGCCCAGATGTGACCCAGCGTGTCATGCCTCCAATACTCCTTGCCCGTCTTCGCATCCAGGCAGAACACCCGCCCCGTGTAGTCCGCCGTGTAAAGCAGCCCGTCCTTCACCGCCGGTGTGCTGATGCTCCGCTCGATATCCTTGAACGTCCACAGCGCTTTCCCCGTGATGTCACCGTCCGCTTTCGACGGATCAATGCAGGACAGCATCCCCACCCCTTCACCATGCTCAGGATCCTGACCGATCGCCACATACAGCAACCCGTCATGATACACCGGCGTCGCAATGCACTCACTCGGCCCGTCAAACTCGGCATACTTCATCTTCTCCCCTGCCTCGTTCTTCCGGTACTCCGGCGGATTCGCGTCATACGTCCACTTGATCGGCAACTCATAAATGTCGTCATCAATCTTCTCCTTCTCCGCCGCCGCACCCAGCCCATAAGCAAAGCCGTCTCCAGCCGCAAAGAACACCATCGGCTTGTCACCCACCATCCCGTAACCGGGCGACGACCAGGAACAATGCAGCACCCGCTCACTCACCACCGGAGCCATCTCAGCCTCATACTCACCCGTCTCAGCATCCAAACAAACAAAGCTCGGTGCTGTCGGAGCCGGAATGTTGATGTGGCTGTAGTCCACCCCGTTTGAAGTCGAAACATACACCTTCCCGTCCACCACCAGCGCGTAGCTGGAAGCGATGTTGTGAGGAAACACCCCCAACTCCTTGCGCAGGTCATACACCCAAATCACGTCCGCATCCTTCTCACCCGGCTCCATCGGTTTGATCGTCCCGTCTTTCCCTGGCGAAGCCAAATACTTCGCCTCATCCGTCATCCCCTGATTGCCGTCCGCCAATCCATTGACGTCCAGACAAAGGACTTCGCACCGGTTCGTGATCACATAGCCACGATTACCCACAATCGTCGGCGCCGAGCACATCCCCAAAAACTCCCAGTCGGACACCTTCCCCGCACCCAGCTTCGGCGAGCAAAGCTGCCACAAAAACTTCCCGGTGTATTCGTCGAACGACATCACCACCCCACGGTCACCAATGTGCTTTTCATCGCGCGGAAACTCATTGTTCGTTCCCACAAACACCTTCCCGCCCGCAATGCTCGGCGTCCCATAACTCTGCCCACCCAACTTCGCCACCCACGCCACATTCTTCGTCGTCGCCAAGTCGATCTCATCCGAACCCGCCTTCTTCTTCCCTGGCTCCAACTCCACAGGCAAACCCTTCTCATCTGAAATCATGTTCCGCGCCGGAGTCCCGCCCCAAGTCGGCCAGTCAGCAGCCTGAACACAAACGGACGAGGCAGCCAACACGGCGGCCAATGCAACTTTTTTCGAGGTAAACATATTCATAATAAATCGATTCAAAAGGCGGGTGAGTAGTGAGGGAAACGTTACGGATTCGGCGTGACTGACAGGTTGTCCAGATAAACACGCTGCTGGTTCTGCGGCGTGAATCCAAAAATCCCGGGCGATCCCGACTGATGCACAATCTCAGTCGGCGCCTCCAGCGTCCAAGCCTCAGGCTCCGCTTGCCCCTTCTCCCACACCTTCGCATACACCACTCCCTTGCCACCACCGTTGTCTTTCACCGAAGTCTTCAGCGTATACCATTTCTTCGGCTCAATCTTCATCGGCACAAACCTCACAAACCGCTCAAAGTTCGAGCTGATCTCCAACTGGTTCGCGTTCCCTTTCAACACAATCGCATACCGCTGATTGATCAATCCCACGTCCGACTTCACCCGGCGATTCCCATCCGTCATCACGTCCGCTTGCAGCGTGTAATCCTTCATGTCCGCCGTCCCAAGGAACACCGTCGCACGCTGGAAAATCAACTTGTCGAACGTCTTCGCAAACACCTTCTCCCCATCCAACTCACGCACATCGAACTTGAACCGCGCACCGTTCCAGGCCAGCGGCGGATACGCAAACTTCACCCCTTCATCCGGCTGCGTCTCGTTCAACTCAAACGCATTGAAATCCTGCTTGAACGGCGGCTTCATCAGCAACCGGCCCCGAAACGTTCCGCTGATTCCGTCCGCCGTCGCCTTGAATGCCCCAGCCGAAGGCTTGACATTCGCCACCACTTCACCCGCCTCACTGATCGTCGCGTCCATTGTCGCTTTCACCTTTGCGGTCGGCGGAATGAACGTCTCAATCTTCGCGCCTTTGACCTCCGCAATCGGCATCCCAACCGTATCCACACTCCGAATCCGGAAAACCTTCTTTTCACCAGGGAACACCACAAACTCCGCCGGAATCACCTGCAACCCAGCCGGAGCACCCGCCGCCGGAATGTTCGCCACAGGTGCCACATCCACCTTCATCCCCGTGTGCTGAATCTTAAAGCGATAAAGGCTCTCCGTCGTGTGCACCAAAACGTGCCCGTTCACCACCATCGCCGCTCCAATGCAGTTCCCTTTCAACTGCAGACTCTGCACCACTTCCCCGTTCTCCGCTTTCAGCACAAAAAGTTTCCCTTCCATCAGCGGCGCATACAGATAACCATCCGCATAAACCAAACTGGAGTGCGTGTTCCCGTTGGAAACCTTCGCCGTCCACTCGATCGCTCCCGTCATCACGTTCACCGCCTGCACCGCTCCGCCGTCCGTGATCTGATAAACCTTGTCTCCAACCAGCACCGGCGAGCTCGATGCCGCGCCCAAATCATTCCGCCAGAGTTCCTGCGCCTTCCACGGCTCCAGCCCCCCCATCACCTCAGGGTCCACCATGATCTGCTCCTTGCCAAACTTCTCCGGCAACTTCACCGCGATCATCCGACCCCGCTCCGTCGTGTCCACATTCTCATCCCCGTGAATCGAAATCAGCTTGTCCCCGTTGTGAATCAACACCGAAGCATTGATCCCCACCTTGCACGCTTTGAACCGCCACAAGGGCTTCCCGTTCCGCGCGTTGATGCACACAATGTTTCCGCAACCCGTCGTCGCGTAATACACCCGCTGCCCGTCGCGAGTCTCAAAATACGGTGTCGAAAACGAACTGTCCGTCGGTGGAATCGTCCCTGGCGTGCATGACCACACCATTTCGCCCGTCTTCTTGTCGAAACCGTAAAAACGATCCGCCGCAGGACCATCCGCTCCCCAGTTCGCCGTGATGCCCCGCACAATCACCAAGTCCCCTTCGATCGCCACACATCCCACCTTCGAGTTCGGAAACGTCAACCGCCCAAAATCTTCCATCATCGAGTGCCGGAAAATCTCTTTCCCATCCAGATCCCAACACCCAAACACCCCATACGCCGTGATCACATAAACCAACCGCGTCTCAGGATCCACCGTCGCCGATCCGATCGCATATCGATTGTAAACCGTGTCCGAAATGAAGTCCTTGATCTCCACTTCCCAAAGTTTCTTCCCCGTCTTCTCATCCAGACAGGTCAGCAACTCGATCAACTCCTCTTTCTCACCCTTGTACCCAAAACTGAACACCTTCCCATCAAACACCACCGGACAACCCCGACTGCGCGTCTCATGCGTCCACACCGGCGTCTCATCCACCTTGCCTGCCGCACCCTCATAGTGCTCCAAACTCACCCCCGTCTGCAACGGTCCCCGCCAGGATGGCCAGTCATTGGCCTGCACTGCAGCGCCAAAAAGCGCCAACGAAAGGGACAAACGAAACAAGGGAGCAGTAGTCATGGGGTTGGGTAACGGTCGAAATGAAACGTCGGCAGAACCCCAAATGCTTCAACCACTTTCTCCACCCGAAAAAAATCCCCCTCACCTCAACGGCCGCCGCCCATTCATCGCCTGATACAACGTCAACTCATCCACATGATCCAACGCCCCACCCGCCGGCAATCCCTGCGCCAACCGACTCACCGCCACCCCGCTTCCCGACAACACATCCGCCAAATACCCCGCCGTCGCCTCCCCCTCCACATCCGATCCCACCGCCAAAATCACCTCCCGCGCCGCCCCCTGCGCCACCCGCACCCGCAACGCCTCAATCCTCAAATCCTCCGGCGTCACATTGTCCAAAGGCGATAACTTCCCCCCCAGCACATGATACAGCCCCTTGTACGCCCCAGACCGCTCCAACCGCAACACATCCGCCGCCCGCTCCACCACACAAATCAAACTCCGATCCCGCCGCGTACCGTCGCACAACTCACAAGCCTGCGCCCGCTCAATAAAAAATCCGCACTCCTCACACGCCGCCACTTCATGCACCAGCGCCCCCAAAGCCTGCGCCAACGGCCCACTCCGTGACGGCCCCTGCTCCATCAACCAAAGCGCCATCCGCTCCGCACTTCGCGGCCCCAATCCCGGCAACCCCCGCAGCAGGGTGATCAACTTCAAAATCGGTCCCGGATAGTCAGCGTTCGCCATAAAAAACTCCCATCAACATCTCCCCAACCCTCCTCACAACTTCGCCTTCTTCCCCCACCCCGCCTTCTCCGGTTTGGCCACCACTTCTTTGTCCTGCTGGACCTGCACTTCTCTCTCAGGCTTGACCGACGCCCCCTCAACCTCGCATTCCTCCGCGCCCCGAACCTTCCCCTCAAAATAACTCAGCACCGGATCCGTCACCCCTTCCATCGCCGCCTTCGCAAACTGCTTCCTCACCCCCGCCGCATCCCCCTTCCTTAACAGGATAATCCCCTGCCAGAACGCATCCCTCGCCACCGCAGCCTCCTCCGTCAGCCCATGCTTCAACGCCAGCAACTCATAGATCTCCACCATCCGAGTTCCCTCCCCCCGCCGAATCATCTCCAGCGGCCGAACCTCCAGCCCGTCCTGCGCCGCCGCCAGCGTCTCCGAACTCACCAGCAGCACACTCCCATACTCCCCATTCAAAAGACACAACTGCTCCCCAAAATCCAGCGCCTCACCGACCGCGCTAAAAAACTCAAACTCCCGAAACCCAAACAACCCGGTCGTCACCTCCCCGCTGCTGATCGCCGCCCCGATCATCGCCCGCTTGTGCCAGCGATGCTCCAATTCCTGCACCAAATTCCCCGCCCGCTGCCGCAACTCCAGCGCCGCTCGCGCCGCCGACACCGCATGATTTTCATCCCCATTCGGAAACCCAAACAGCACCCGCACCCGGTGCACATCGCACTCATCCAGGTATCCCCCCTTCGACACCAAGAACTCCGCCACCACCTTCAAGAAACTCGATGAAAAATCCTCCAACTCCTCCGCCTCCATCTCCCTCGACAGCGCCGCGTGATTCAGCATCTGACACGTCACCGCACTCACCTCCCGCCGCCCCGTCAACTGCCGCCCATCCCCCGCCTTCAGCACCTCCCGAAACCCCTCCTCCACCAGTCGCCCCACAAAAAACCGCCGCAACTCATGCCGCCGCCGCTCCCCACTCGCCCCCGCCAGCGCCATCGCCGCCAGCCCCGAAATCAAAAGCCCAAACAAACTCGTAAACGGCTCAAACAACACCCCGCGTAACCCCAGCACCGGACACAGCGTCAGCGTCAAAAACGCCAGCCCCAGCAAAAAACCCGCCCGGCGTGAAGCATGCGGCAAATCCAAACAAAACCACGCCGCCAGCACCGCCGCCAGCGTCGCATACCCCAGCTTCAACCAAGGCACCACCCCCAGCGCATCCGCCTTCAACCACGACCGCAAAACCGACTCCACCCC
>JARXAL010000227.1 GCA_029865835.1 Verrucomicrobiaceae bacterium | reverse complement strand
GTTTCAGAGTGGGGGGCTATGCGTTTGGCGATTTGCAACGAGACTTACCAGGACAAGAGTTTTGACGAAGTGTGTCGGGATGTGGCTGAGTGCGGGTATGATGCGCTGGAGTTGGCACCGTTTACTTTGAAGGAGGATCCGCGCGAATTGACGGAAGCGGATGCGTTGACGTTGAGTCGAACCGCGAGCAAGCACGGGCTGGATATTCTGGGGCTGCATTGGCTGCTGACGAAGCCGACCTGGTTTCACATCACGAGTCCGGATGCGCTGCAACGGAAGGAGACGGTGAAGTTTGGGCGGCATTTGGCGCGTTTTTGTGCGATGACGGGCGGGCGGATCATGGTGTGGGGGAGTCCGAAGGCGCGGAGTTTGCAGCCGGAATGGGATCGGGAGGAGTGCTGGAAGAGGGCGGTGGAAGCGGTGCGGGGGGTGGCGGAGGAGGCAGGGCGCTATGGGGTGACGATTGCGATGGAGCCGCTGGGGCGGAAGGAGACGAATTTTCTGAACACGGCGGCGGAAACGATTCGGTTTTGCGAGGCGGTGGATCATCCGGCGTGCAAGCTGCATTTGGATGTGAAGGCGATGAGTGATGAGGAGACGGAGATACCGGAGATCATCCGTGCGAGCCGGGATTGGACGGTGCATTTTCATGCGAATGATCCCAATTTGCTGGGGCCGGGGATGGGGGAGGTGAAGTTTGAGCCGATCATTGCGGCGCTGAGAGAGACGGCGTATTCGGGCTATGTTTCGGTGGAGGTGTTTGATTACCGACCTGGAGCGGAGAAGATTGCGAGGGAGAGCATTGGCTATTTGAAGCGAATGCTGGCATAAGGGGAGAGGATTTTTTGCGATGATTGTTCAAATAGCCACACTTTGCGATTCGGCGGCGGACTATGGGGGGAAGCTGTGTGTGATGGGTTCGTTTGACACGCTTTGTGCGAGGGAGTTTCCGGTGGTGCATCCGCAGTGTTCTCTGGCGTTGCGGTTTACGTTTGATCATCATGAGGCGGGCAGGCATGGGTTTTCGGTGAGGTGCTTGGATCCGGAGGGCAATGAGGCGCTGCCGCCGTTTGATCCGGTGGTGGATGTGACGTTTCCGTCCGAGTTCGTGCCATTTGTGACCCGGAATTTGGTTTTGAATTTGCAGCGGGTGAAATTTGAGCGGCCGGGCATTTATGCATGGGAGGTGAGGCACCACAATGCGGTGGTGATGCGTATTCCTCTGCGAGTCACTTTATTTGATGAAAGCCGCTCGGCGACGGGGCCGGCGGGATGAGCTTGAATTGAGAATCAGTGATCCCCACATTCGATCATGGAAGAAGGACAAGAAATGACGACGATGGACACGCCAGCGTGTTCGCAGATTCAGCAGCTTTCGGTGTTTTTGGCGAATCGGGTGGGTTCGTTGATGTCGTTGGTGAAGCTCTTGAGGGACCACCACATTGAGGTGTTGGGGCTTTCGGTTCAGGATTCGACGGAGTTGACTCTGGTTCGGCTGGTGGTGACCGATCCGGAGGGGGCGCAGGCGTTGTTTATCGAGAAGGGAATCGCCCACACGACGGTGGATGTGGTGGTGGTGGAGTTGGATGAAGGCGGGCGGGATTTGAATCACTGTTTGTCAGTGCTGTTAGCAGCGGAGGTGAACATTCATTTTCTTTATGCGTTGCTGGCGCGGCCCGGGAGGAATGCGGTGATGGTGGTGCAATGTGACGATGGGGAGGTTTGCGCGACGTCGCTGCATGAGTCCGGGTTCCATGTGCTGGCGCAGGAGGATTTGAGTCGGTAACCCTGAAAGCCGGAAGGATGGCCGCAAGGGGGGGCTGGAAACCGGAAAGGGTGGGCACAAAAAACGCCCGACGGCGCGGGGCCGGCGGGCTTTGTGAGAAACGGATGGGGGTCGAGTCTGATTACTCGGCGACTTTGGCACTTTTGATCAGGATGGCTTCGGCAGGGACGTTTTGGTGGGGGCCCTTGCTGGTGGTGGGGGCGGCGACGATGGCGTCGACGATGTCCATGCCAGCGGTGACTTTGCCGAAGACAGCGTAGCCGTAGCCATCGAAGCTTGGGTAGTCGAGGTTGGCGTTGTCATTGACGTTGATGAAGAACTGCGAGGTGGCGCTGTCGGGGACGTTGGTGCGCGCCATGGCGAGGGTTCCGCGGGTGTTTTTGAGGCCGTTTTTGGACTCGTTTTGAATGGGCGCGTCGGTGGTTTTTTGGGTCATTTCAGCATCGAAGCCACCGCCCTGGACCATGAAGCCCGGGATGACGCGATGGAAAATCGTGCCGGCGTAGTGGCCTTTTTTGGCGTAGGCGACAAAGTTGGCGGTGCTGATGGGGGCTTTTTCGGCGTCGAGTTCGATTTCGATGTTACCCTTGGAGGTTTCGAGTGTGATTTTCACAGTGGTGGCTTTGGTTTCGGTTTTTGGGGCTTCGGTGGGTTTGGCTTCCTCCTTCTTTTTCTCTTCGGACCAAGAGGTTGAAGTGGCGGCGGAGAGGAGCACTCCAGCGAAGGCAATGTTGAGCAAGCGATGGATCATGGTAATATTCGGGTGTAGTTTTAGGGTTGGGATCTTCCCGGGGAGACAATGAGGAACGTAAAGGCTGCTGGCAAGTCCCAACTTGCATGTTTGGCGGGGTGAATGCATGGTTTGCCTCCCCTAAAAAACTCATGGCCTGCAAGATTGACCCCACGCTGCATCGCGAAAAGAAGCCGGACTGGATCCGAGTCAAACTGCCGCGCGATCCGGCCTTTTGGAGCACGAAGGGATTGATTTCGGATTTGAAACTGCACACGGTTTGTGAGGAGGCGCAGTGTCCGAACCGGTGGGAGTGCTGGAGTCAGGGGACGGCGACTTTCATGATCGCGGGGGATCGATGCACGCGGGCGTGCGGGTTTTGCGCGGTGAAGACAGCGAAGCCGTTTGCATTGGAGGCGGATGAACCGCAGCGGGTGGCTGAGGCGACGAAGCGATTGGGGTTGAAGCATGTGGTGATCACGGCGGTGGCGCGTGATGATGTGGCGGATGGTGGGGCGGAACACTTTGCGCAGACGATTGAGGCGGTGAGAGCGGAGGTGGAGGGGATTGTGATCGAGATTTTGGTGCCGGACTTCAATGGCAAGGATGAGGCGCTGATGAGTGTGATGAAGGCGCGGCCGCATATTTTTAATCATAACCTGGAGACGGTGGAGCGGTTGACGCCGCTGGTGAGGTCGCGGGCGAAATATGATCGGAGTTTGCATGTGTTGAAGCGGGCGAAGGAGATGGCGGCGGAGTTGGGGAATCGCTGTGCGACGAAGAGCGGGTTGATGCTGGGACTCGGGGAGACGGAGACGGAGTTGTTTCAGGCGATGGATGATTTGCTGGAGCACGGGGTGACGGTGCTGACGCTGGGGCAGTATTTGAGGCCGTCGCCGCAGCATTTGCCGGTGGTGGAGTATGTTCATCCTGACACGTTTGAGAACTACAAGGAGATTGCGAGGAAGAAGGGTTTCAGGCATGTGGCGAGTGCGCCGCTGGTGAGGAGTTCGTATCATGCGGCGGACTTCAAGCCTGAGTTGGATGTGACTTAGCAATATCGATTTAGATTGGTTGCCGAGGGTGTATCTTGGTGATGAATCATTTGCTGGGAACGGCTATGGCTTTTAAGGTAGCGGGATGAGTGATACTGAGAGCCGGATTGAAGCGTCGTTTGCCCCCTTTCGTGAGAGAATGCAGGCTGCGGGCCTGAGCGAGTCTGCGATTCGGGCTTTTCGGGGGAGTTATGCGGCGCTGTTGGCGGGTGAGACGGGGATGATTCCTGAGGGGACGATTGAGGCGGCGAAGGATTTGCCGTGTGCGGATGCTTTGACTGCGCCGGAGGCGGGTCTGGCTGGAGAGTTGCTGAAGCAGACGGTGGTGATCAAGCTGAATGGCGGATTGGGGACGGGGATGGGATTGGAGAAGGCGAAGTCGCTGCTGCCGGTGCGGGGTGAGGACACGTTTTTGGATTTGATTGCGAGGCAGATTTTGCGTTTGCGGGGGCAGACGGGAGGGGATGTGCCGGTGTTCATGCTGATGAACAGTTTTAGCACGTCGGCGGACACGGCGGCGCATTTGGCGGAAAGGTTTCCGCAGATGGGTGGCAGGGAGACTTGGGAGTTGATGCAGAACAAGGTGCCGAAGGTTTTGGCGGGTTCGCTGGAGCCGGCAAGTTGGCCGGCGAATCCGGAGCAGGAATGGTGTCCGCCGGGGCATGGGGATATCTATGCGTGTTTGGCGGGGTCGGGGTGGTTGGAGCGGTTGCTGGGCGGAGGGGTGCGGTATGCGTTTGTATCAAACTCAGACAATTTGGGGGCGACGCTTGATCCGGCGATTTTGGCTTGGTTTGTGGAGAGTGGGATGCCGTTCGCGATGGAGGTGACGAGGCGGACGGAGTCGGACAAGAAGGGGGGACACTTGGCGGTGCGGAGGCGGGATGGGCAATTTTTGTTGAGGGAGTCGGCGCAGTGTTTGAAGGAGGATGAGGGGAGCTTTCAGAACATTGAGTTGCATCGCTATTTCAACACGAACAATCTTTGGATTGACCTGGTGGCGTTGAAGGAAGCGTTGGAGGCGAATGAGGGGCTGATTCCGTTGCCGCCGATTATGAACAAGAAGACGGTGGATCCGCGTGACGGGAGTTCGCCGGCGGTGGTGCAGGTGGAGACGGCGATGGGGGCGGCGATTGAGTGTTTTGCAGGGGCGGGGGCGATCGAGGTGTCGCGGGTGCGATTTGCGCCGGTGAAGACGACGAGTGATCTGCTGGCGGTGCGGTCGGATGCGTATGAGTTGACTGAGGATTTCTGTTTGCGGCTGCATCCGGATCGGAAGGGACAGCCGCCGCATTTGCATCTCGATCAGAGGCTATGCAAGCTGGTGGATGGTTTGGAGAAGAACTTTCCGCATACGCCGAGTTTGTTGCACTGTCGGAGTTTGCTGGTGCATGGTCCGGTGGCGTGTGAGGCGGATGTGGTGTTCAAGGGTGATGTGGTGATACACAATCACACGAGTTCATCGGTGCGGTTGAAGGCGGGGGTGCACGAGGGGCAGATCAGTGTCGGTTAGAGCAGTTTAAGCAAAACTGTAGCCGCTTTTTTGGGGCGGCGGAAGTGGATCTGAGCCGTCGTCAGCTTGGGACGTATGTTCTCATATGCCCCGGCGCTGCCAACGGCCCATCTCCACCTCCGGCGCTCCCAAATCAACGGCCACATCTTTTCTTAAAATGCTCTAGGCCGCGAGCACGGCGGTGAGGAGCTTCCAGAATTTTTGGGTGGAGGAGATGCTGGCGCATTCTTTTTCGGAGTGGGCTTCGAAAATGTTTGGGCCGAAGGAGATCATGTCGAGGCCGGGATAGGTTTTGGCGATGACGCCGCACTCGAGTCCGGCATGGCAGGCGCCGACTTTGACCTCGTGACCGAAGAGATCGCGATAGAGGGAGCGCATGGTTTCGAGGATGGGAGAGGAGGCGCTGGGGCTCCAACCGGGGTAACCGGCGTCGTGATGAACCTGGGCACCGATCAACTGGAAAGGGGCGGCGAAGGCGGCGGCGACATCTTGTTTGCTGGAGTCGACGGAACTGCGTTGGAGACCGCTGCAGTCGAGGCGGCCGTTGGAGAGGGCGATGAGAGAGAAATTGGAGGAGGCTTCGACGAGGCCTGGGACGACGGGGCTCATGCGATAGACGCCGTTGGTGACTGATTGGAGGGCGAGGATGAGGGCTTTTTGGGAGGCAGCGGCCATGGTGGGAATGGGGCCGTGCGGGGGGGCGATGGGCTGAGTGGTGATTTGGAGATTGGGTTCGATGAGTTGGAATTCTTCCCGGATTTGGGTCACTTCGCGCGAGAAGATGGTTTCGAAACGGGAGGGGTCCAGGAGGACGATTTGAGCGGTGCCTTGGGCTGGGATGGCGTTGCGGGCGCTGCCGGCGTGCAGGGAGTTTAGGGCGACGACAACTTCGCCACAGGTGTGGAGGATGCGGGTAATGAGTTTGATGGCGTTGGCGCGGCCTTCATGAATTTGGAGTCCGGAGTGGCCGCCGCGAAGGCCGGTGATGCGAAGTGCGATGAAGGGGTGTTCGAGGGAGTGGGTGGACTCGGGGTAGTTGTGGCTGATCAGCGTGTCGACGCCGCCGGCACAGCCGATGGTGAAGGTGTCGTCTTCTTCGGAGTCGAGGTTGAGCAGGGTTTTGCCGGTGATCAGGTTGGGCTGGAGGGCGAGGGCACCTGACATGCCTTGTTCTTCGTCGATGGTGAAGAGGGCGTCGATGGGAGGATGAGGGAGATCGGTGGAGGAGAGGATGGCGAGGATGGCGGCGACGCCGAGACCGTTGTCGGCTCCGAGGGTGGTGCCACGGGCGCGGACCCAGTCGCCGTCGACCCACATGTCGATGCCTTGTTGGTCGAAGTCGTAGGTCAGGCCGTCGGCGGCTTTGTGGACCATGTCGAGATGGGCCTGGAGAATGAGGATTGGACGGTCTTGACG
>JARXAL010000055.1 GCA_029865835.1 Verrucomicrobiaceae bacterium | reverse complement strand
CTTGAACCAACTGCCTACTGTGGTAGGGCAGACGACTTCCAATAGTCCGCAGGAAGGCGGGAAAGTGGTGGTGCAGCCAGTGCCAGTGGTGCCTTAAGGTTGTGGAGCAAAGTGTGGAGCCCTCTCACTTCGGTGAGGGGGCTTTTTGTTTGGGGTTAGGAAAAACGCATTCTGGCGAATGCGCCTACGGGGAGACAACCGACATGACTCGCGAGGGTGAAGGCTAGACCAGTCTAGCAACGCCTGAGGCACTTCGGACTTTGGAACTTGGGTTTATTGATGGACTCGTGAAGGAGTGAGTAAGGGAGAAGTGGCTTCGCTTGGGGGGCTTCACGACGGAGCGATGAAGGGTACTTTGTGGGGCTTCACGGCGGAGCGATGAAGGGTTGGACCGGTTCTCAAAAAGCCTGTCATTTACCCGGCGGCGGGGCGGCCCCATTGGCGGCGTCATTCGCTCGTCAGCTGTTATTCAAATAGCCTCCTTACTCTTTCCTTGCCACTGGAGTCGCCGCGCTCGCCGGTTGAAAATGACATTCTTTCCGAGAGCCGATCTACTTTTGGGGGCTTCACGGCGGAGCGATGAAGGGCACTTTGGGGTGGGTTACGGTTGCTGTTTGAGGCGGCGTTGGTCGGTGCGTTTTTGATGTTCGCGGAAGGCTTGGCTGGCTTCGGTGGGGCGTTTGGCCTTGCGGAGGGCGTGGGCGAGGTTGAGCCAGGCGTTGGGGTGGTCTGGGTTGACGCGAACCGCCTTTTGAAAGGCGAGGGCAGCCTTGGGGTAGTCGCCGGTTTTGTCGTGGATGAGACCGAGAAAGAACCAGGCGTTGTCGAGGCGGCTGTTGATTTGCAGGCAACGGTCCAGGGCGGTCAGAGCTGCGGGGTAATCAGCGAGTCGGGACTTGGCGACGGCTGACAGGTAAAAGCCTTGAGAGTAGGAGGGGGCAAGGAACGTCAGGCGTTCGAGGGCTTCATCGGCTTCCTGGAGTCGACCGGCTTTGAGGTGTTGGGTGCCGAGGAGGAGCCAACTGACGCGGTCTGTGGGGTCGAGGTAGGTGGCTTGAACGAGGGCTTGATATTCCTCCTGATCGAGGGTGATGGCGCCCTTGTCGGCGCTTTTGGCGCGGTTTTGGCCCTGGGCCATTTGGTGCCAGTAGAGGCCTGAGGCGGTGTCGAGGGCGACGGAGCGACGTTGGCAGGAGAGAGCGTCTGGATTGGCTCCGAGGGAGGATGAGGCGAGGCCGAGAAGGGCCCAGCACTCGGCACTGCGGGGGTAGCGTTTGGTGAGTTTGAGGAGGATGCGCGCGGCGCGGGTGAGGTTGTTTTCAGCCAGCAAAGTGAAGGCGGTTGTGAAGTCGGGGTCGTTCACGACATCATTGACCTTAGGGGACTGAGGAAGTTCGTATAAGAGTTTGAGCTTGGGGCGTTTGCGTTGGGTTTCGAAAGCGGCTTGGCTGGCAGGCAAGGCGAAATTCATCCAGCTTTCAAGGGAGGTTTTCATGGCGACAACGCCAATGACGGAACCATCTGATGAGAGGACTGGAGAACCGATGCCGCCGGGCGAGTCGTCACCGCGAAGGGTGAGCCAGCCCTGGCCCGCGAGAGTGTCATCGAGTGAGACTTCGGCGTCGGCGATGAGGAGGCCGCGTTTGTCTGACAAGGCGACTACCCGGCATGGAAGAGGCTTGCTGAAGTCAACATCTGTTTTGAGTTCGAGCGCGGCGGCAGGGGGACCATCGCTTTGAAGGAGAGCGACTCCGGAGGTGAGATCGGCGACGTAGAATCCGGTGACGCGGTGGTTGGTGCCGTTTGCTGCGGTGGTGGTGATGTAGTCGATTCGGTCGGCGATCTCCGGGTGGAGGAGATTGGCGTCGGTCAGAATGAGACCGTCATTGGAGACGAAACAGCCGACGCCGGAGGTGAGGAGGCCACCGAATTCATCCCAGACGCGGAGGCTGATGACGGAGCCGGCGACTTTTTGAGCGAGCGCCATGAGTTCTTTCTGGGTGGGTGTGAGTGGAGCAGCGGGAGGTTCATGAGGAAGCGTTGGCGCTTGTTCGCCTGGCATGAAGGGGGAAAGTGGTTGGAGGTTGGCGTCATCAGAGTCGCGTGTTTTGGCCCGTTTGGCGGCATCCCGGTTTTTGAACTCGAGGAGGGGGTTTGGCGAGTTATCGAGCCCAGGGGGTAGGCCTGGAGCGTCAGGGAGGGGTAACTGGATTGGAGGAGCGGGTGTTTGGGCGACAACAGGAACGAGTAATGTGGCGGGGCAGAGGGTCGCCGACACGACAATGGATTGGAGAATCCTCGAGAAGGACAGGACAAATGGCGCGGTGAGGATGGAGTTGGGACGTGGCACCGTTTGGAGATTCTATTTGATGGAGGAAGGGTGGCGACCGAGACGTCAGCGAGTCCGGGGAGGCAAACACGTGATGATTTGTGACAAAATGTTCACAGCGAACTCTTTTCGAACCGGGACTTGCGAAGTTAACAGAACCCCCTATTCAATCAAGCCGTTCAACGGCTAAAATGAACTGTCTCCCGCCTATGTTTCCCCGAATTCTACTTGCCTCCATTGTGGCCGGAATCCTTGTGTGCCCGAAAGGGAACGCGGGGGAGATCGAGTTGAAGTCGCTCAAGTCTGTGCAGGAAGACCCCGCGACGAAGCGCAAGTATGGGCCGTATGTGGGCGTTTTTGGGGGATCGAACAACACTCAGACTGGCGATGTGACCATTGGGGGATTGAGTTATCCCATGCAAGATCGTAATGGGGCCGGTGTATTTGGGATTGAGGTCGGTAAGAGCTGGCGCTCTAAGAAGTCACCGCTCAGTTTTTCGGTTGAATTTGAAGGGAGTTTTTTGTCAACGGACATTCAAGGGCAGGCTGATGAGCCTACGTTGGCTGCGATGGCTGGAAGCGGACTTGCGACCTATGAAACCGATATGAACGCGGTCTTTTTCATGGTGAACGGATCGTTCAGCCTCGATTTGTGGCGGTATCGCGCACGGTTGGGAAAATTTGTGGCGGGTTTGAAGCCTTACATTGGAGCTGGGGTTGGCGGTGGGCAAGTTTGGTTCAGGAATCAGCTGTATCAGTCCAAGGATCAGCTGACTGGTGCGAATCCGGCGACTTTGACGATTGACACGCCATTTGCAGTGGATGAGTTCATTAGCTCGTGGCAGTGGTTTGGTGGCATCGAATACACTTGGAACGACAAGTACGGTGTCTTTGCCGAGTATCGAGAATTCAATTTTGGCGAGCTGGAAGACGTTGTTGATATGCAGACCAAAGGGTACGCCATTGGATTCCGTTACCGCTATTAAATTTCCCGCTTATTCACTTTGACCATCTCCTTTATGAAATTGAAGTTCCTTGCCGCCACCTTCCTGCTAGTTGGATACACTTCCTCCAACGCAGCGGAGATCTATTTTGACACGGTCAGCACCGCCAAGGCCAGCCGACTGCATGGATCCTATGTGGGCACTTTCGTGGGTGGAGTAGACGTCGGGAGCACCGTTACGACTGGCCGCATCAAAGATGTGCCTGTAGATGGAAGCAAGTTGGGTTGGATTGCTGGGGTTGAGTTTGGATACAAGTGGGTGACCCCCGTTGGGATCAATTTGGCTGCTGAACTTGAGTTCTATTACCTCAATCAGGAAGTTTCAGGCTCGCGTCGTGGAACCAAGTATCGGTCTGATTTGGGGGCTTTCGGAGCCATGACGAATGGCATTATTCAGTTTGATCTTGAGTCGATGCTGGGTCCGGATGCGGGTTGGATTGGGGCGATCAAACCCTACATTGGGGCAGGTGTGGGGTTTGGGTACGGATATCAGAATAACGTAGCCTATCAGGAGCGAGGACGGCGTGAGAGGTCCCTGGATGATGGGGGAGAGGCGAGTTTTGCCTATCAGTTGCTGGCCGGTGTTGAGGTGGAACTGGCGGAGAACTTCTCGGTTTACGGCGAGTATCGTTACCTTGACCTGTATGATTTTGGCAATGGAGGCATTGGTGGTGCTGAGTTTTCGGCCTTGGTGCTCGGCGCGCGTTTCCAGTATTGATTGCCGTCAGCCTCTATCTTTTTCTAGTTCATCCTATGAAGCTTACGAGTCGTTTGTTATCGCTGTCGGTAGTCCTTGTTGTTGGGGCGAGTTGTTTGGTTTCCTGCCAGACTTATCGGACCCGGAAGGTGGTGTTTAAGAATCACCCGATTGCCTTGTATGTCGTTAACGAAGTTGTTGACGAGGAGACGATCGAATATTCGGCGAAGTTCCGGAATGTGGGTCGTGAGATTTTGAGTTTCGATTACACGATTGCTGACGAAGGTGGGGTGCCGCATGTGGATGCTGAGGGGCCTAATTCGGGCTTGGTGGAGAACCTGTATCCAGGAGCTGAAGTGAAGGTGGAGAATCCGACCAATAACATGACCATTTTTGTCACGCTCGGAAAGGTGACCTACGGCAAACGGCCCAAGGAAGAGTTGAGCACGATTTACGCGCCGGGACAATTCAGCGGGACCGAGGGGCTTGGGAGCATGCCGATGGACGGCGGGTTACTTCCTATGCCGGCGAGTCCTAATCCGGCAGTGCCTGGGAGCTGAGCTGTTCCATGACTCCCGCAGCTATTCGGAGGGGGACGATCGTTCCGTGGTGTTTGATGTGGGTGGTCTTTGGGCTTTTGTGCGCGGACGGGGCGATCATCACCAAGGAGCAGGATCTGGAGCGTCGGGCGGCCAACTTGTTTGAGAAGGCGCAGAAGGATGCTGTTTCAGGGAGACCTTCGGAGGCATTGGATCGCTATGCGGCGTTGGTGAAAGCGTATCCGAGGACGGGCGTCGCGGCGAGGGCGCACTGGGAGGTTGTGCGACTGAATGAAGCGTTTGGCGATTACATTGCTGCCTTTGATGCGTTGCAGATCCTGATCGATCATTTTGCGGGGCACTTTGAGAAGGCGCTGCGTAAGCAGTTCGAGATTGCGCTCAAGATGTTGACTCGTTATGACGCCCTGGGGCGGATGCCGGATGGGAGAGCGCCCAAGGACATGCCGAAGCGTGAGCAGGTGTCATCGATGTTGCGAATCGTGGTTGAGAACGGGCCGTATGTGGAGTTTGCTGCGGAAGCGAATTATTACCTGGCGGTCGCCTTGGAGAAGGAGGGGAAGGCACCTCAGGCGGCGATGCAGCATGAGGATTTTTTGGATCGGTTTCCGAAGCACGCGTTGGCGGATGACTCGGCGTATCAGGTGGCGTATATCTTGTATAAGAATTGGCTGAAGATGAAGGGTGGTGCGCCGACGCATCGTGAGCGTGCGGCCATGGCGATGCAGTGGTTCTTGGCTCGCTATCCAGAGAGTGATAAGGCGTCTCAGGCGCGGCGATGTTTGGATGAGGTGCGCCATGGTGAGAAGGTTGATTTGGTGCAACTGGCGGAATACTATCAGGCGCGGGGAAATGAGCGGGCGGCGGCGGTGTACTACCGGGAGTTGGCGTCGCGTTTTCCGGAGTTGGCCACGGAAGGGAGTGGATTGAGGGAGCGGGTGATGGCCCTGATGGAGAAGTATCCTGAATTGAAGGATGCTCCGAAGCAGGGTGATGGTTTACCGGGACTGGGCTTGCCTGAGGGGTTGATGCCTCTTCCTGAAGAAATGGGGCTTGATGTGTTTGATTTTGAGAATTGGGAGGAAGAGGAAGGTGGGGGAACTTCGAACGTTGAACGTTGAACTTCGAACGTTGAAGGGTGAAGGGTGAAGGGTGAAGGGTGAAGGGTGAAGGGTGAAGGGTGAAGGGTGAAGGGTGAAGGGATTGCGGGCACGCAGAGGAGGGGAGAGGGCGAGGAGGCGTAGAGAGTTGAAGTCGTGTTGAACTTTGAAGAAGGAAGTCTGAAAGGCTCGGGAGAGAAGGGCCAGGGAAGTGATGGAGGTGAATCGATTTGGTGGGTGTTTGAACCACGAATGGCGCGAATCTTACGAATGGAATGAGAGATTTCTGAAAGGATGAGGTGCTGAAGAGGGAAGGGTCGACAGAAGAATGGGGGCAGGAGAATGGGAGATTCGGTTTGCGGTTTGGCACACAAAGGCGTGGAGAGTGGATGGGGCCGTTCGGAGGTTCGGGGGGGGTGAGGTTTTTGTGTGGTGCGCGGCATGAAAAAGGCCGCCTAGGATGGGCGGCCTTTTTGAAGGGGTTGGTGTGTCAAGTGAGGGAAATGGCACTTGAAACTATTTGGAGGACATGGGTGGGGGGGCAGGGAGGGGTGGGACCATGGGTTTGAGGAGTCGGCCCATGAAGCGGACGGTGGTCAGGTCGTTGAAGTAGGCTTTGTTGAAGCCAAAGGGCATGCGGTAGGGGTAGTCGCGCATGGGGGAGCGGAGGTGGAGGGACTCGCCGACATCACTTGAGGGAACACCAAAGAGGAGGTTGCCATCGGGGCCGTATTGGAGGGCTTGGAACTGGACGGCGTTGGGAAGGGTGAGTTCGGAATGAGCGTAGGTGACGCAGGAGAATTCGCCGGTGCCATCGGCATTGAAGCGGATTTCCGCGCCGCGTTTGATGACCCAGCCGTCGCCATTCCAGTTGGATGATAGCTTGTAGGTCTTCGAGGTGAGGGGAGCGTCTGCGGGTTGGGATTTGTCTTGAACCAAGCTGGGATGGGCCTCAAAGAGCGTTGACTGAGGGAGGGTTGTGCACTGGGTGAGGAGTGTCAAGGAGAGGGCCAGGGTGGGTAGCAATGTGGTGCGCATGGGGAGAGAGAATGAAAGGCGATTGATTCACGAAGCCTGGAGCTTAGCAACGGCGTGTACTTGACGAAATTGTCACCCAAAGCCCGCTGTGGACGATGAGGTCATGTGATAATGCGAGCCCTCAAATGTGTCAAGCAGCAGACATGCGACCATTTTCATTCATGTTTCGATCAATCATCCATTTGAACTGGACTCTGCGAAAATACGCGGAAGGCCAATCCTTAGGTTGGTGATTCGATGAAGTGACGAAAGTGTTCCCTTCGACTGTTTGGCAACCTCCTCCTCGTGGGGCAGGAATAGGTGTCGGTAAGACCTATCGACATGTGCACAAAACCCAGCCAGAAAAGTAAACAACCAAGTCCAACACCATCCAAACAACACACATGAAATTCAATTCATCCATCCTCACATTGCTGGTCGCGGCCCTGTCCGCAGGCGCCAGTTGGGGTCAACTGCCGGTTAGTCCCACTAGCGGGATTATCCAAACGGCACTGACTGCAAGTAAGTCAAACCTCGTTGCGATACCCTTTCCGAAGAGTATTCCGTTTGAAGGAACTGTCTCTTCCGTCGCCGGGTCCGTTATCACCCTCAGTGGTGTGACACTCCCAACACTCAGCAACCATTCGATCTACATTGCTACGGATGTTGATCCAAGTGATGCAACAGGTGCCTATGGCCGGGTTTTGAGAATCACAGCGAACACCGCGACCACTGTCACTGTTGAAGCTGCGATCACCCCTGAGTCTGGTGATGAGTTTCAAATTCTTGAGCAATACACCTTGGAAACGCTGCTGGGAACCGGTAACCAAGCAACGGTGCAAGTGCTCACGGGCAACTCCTCAGGACTGTCTGATATTGTCTACGTCGAATCAGGTGGCGTTTTCACTGGCTACTGGCATGATGCAGGAACCGCTCTTACTGATGGTTGGAAGACACTTGTTGGTACCCCGGCTCCAAACGTGTCGATCCCATTTGGCAAAGGTTTGCTCATCAACCGGAAGGCTGGAACGGCACGGACGCTGAGAGTCCAAGGTGAAGCGCTCACCGGCCGATTCCGCGCTCAAACAGCAGCAAGCCCGGCGCAAAACGTCGTCAACAACCCGTTTTTGGTTGAAACCCCACTGATCGAGGCGGGACTTGGAGTCAACCCAAGTGCTGGGTCCAGCGCCCTTGCTGATCTGGTTTACCTTGAAGATGCCGGCACGATTTCGGGCTACTGGCGGAAAAACAATGGCAATTGGTATCCCATCTCGGACGCGACGGGAACTGGGGCTGCGGTTACCACCGCCGTTAAAATCAAACCGGGCAAGGCTCTGCTGATCACCGATCGGAACCCCAATGGCGTTTCGTTCCCACAACCCTTCACCGAGTAGTAGACGATAGTCGAACCACAAAATCAAATCACTCAATCATCAAAATCAAATAAAAGAAAAATATATTAATATGAACAAATCCATCCTCCTCTCCATCTGCCTTGCCTTGCCAGTCGTCTCAAATGCAGCCACGCTGTATTTTGACAGCGCTGATAACATCGCCTTGAGCAACGGAACTCTCATGACCACCGGGAACATTGAATTTGGGTATTTTGACCCAAGCACCAACTTCGCCTTGGCGCCGGCTGCTCTCTACGATCAGTTCTACTCGATGTTGAACTACAGCGTTGCGGGTTCAAGCTTCAACTCAGCCCCAGCCTATTCGACTACTGGCAGCCGGACCAAGACTGACGGTTCAGGTTCCATTTCATATGACCTCAGTGGGGACAACTCGAACGTGGCTGGTGACATCGCGGGCGGGGTCATCTACGCGTTGGTTTATAATGGAGCGTCGTTTGAGCTCTCGACCCAAATTGGCGTCTTCAGTGCGGAAGCCTTTGGCTTCCTTTGGAACGACAACCAGGACCTTGCTCAAGATGCGTTCTTCTCGTTCGGTCTGGACAGCGCGAGTGGCATGGTGGCCCAAATCGGCACCGCTTCGGCAGATCCGTTCGCGTCAGCTCACCGTTTGGCTGCGATTCCTGAGCCTAGCCGCGCTTTGCTTGGCTTGATCGGTTTGACTGGTGTGATGTTCCGTCGTCGTCGCGCCAAGGCGTGATCATTCAGTTGTTTGATTCCAACCTTATCAACTTCATTTCTTTCAATCCATGAAAAAGAGTTTATTCCAAAAAGTAGCGTTCGCGCTTGCCTTAGCCGCGTTCAGCGTTGGCTCGGCGAACGCAGCGATCATTCGCATTGGCGAGACCAATGGGACTGCCAATACGGCGACAGGCATCACGGACGGCAACCGGATTTCCTCCGATGTGCGCTGGACCCGTGACAATGTTTACGTTCTGGGCCGAGTCATCTTCGTCAATGACGGAGTTACTTTGACCATCGAGCCGGGAACCATTGTTCGTGGACTCACGACTGTCCAGTCCGGGTTCGCTGACGAGCCTGGAACGCTTTTGGTCTCGAGAGGTGGGAAGATCGTGGCCAACGGCACCGCCGACTGCCCGATCATCTTCACGTCGATTGATGACACGAACGTCCCAGGGGGATCGTCCACGATCCCAACATCGTTCACACCGATCGCTGGTGTCGCCTTTAACGCGCAGACACTGGCGAACAATAACTACACAGCGGACGGGATTGAAGCCAATAACGTCTTCGCAAAGTCCAGCAGGTGGGGAGGCGTGATTCTTTGCGGAAGAGCACACGTTTCAGCGAACACTGCAGGGACTGACACCACGCCTGCCGATGGCATTCTCGATGGCTTGGTTCTTACCGAGTCATTTGCTCAGAACGTTGGCGTGGGAACTGACATCGTTGAGGGTCTGTCGACCACCAGCGGATCAAACGTCCACAACAAGGGATTGGCCATCTATGGCGGGACTCAAGACAATGACAGCAGTGGTGTATTGCGGTTCGTTTCGCTTCGCCATTGCGGGTTCGTTGTTGGTAACCCAGCCACAGGTAACGAAATCAACGGGTTCACGATCTGTGGTGTCGGCACTGGAACAGTGCTCGAACATTTGGAGATCTTCCAAACTCGTGACGATGGTTTCGAATGGTTCGGTGGCAAGCACGACGGTCGGTTCATGTTCTCGCTTTGCCCTCAGGACGACGGATTCGATGGTGACGAAGGTTACCGCGGAACGCTTCAGTTCATGACGGTGGTGATGGGAACTCAGAGTCGCAGTGCAATTAACACCACTCCAAAGATCGCTGGTTTCACTACCAATGATTATGTTGGTCAGGAGTACACCACATCCGACTATGAATACCTGAGCCCATTGGAGTGGGACGGTGGCGAACCCGATAACGGTAACACCCTGCCTCGCACGAATGTCACGTTCCTCAACCTGACCACTCTGGCGAGTCACACGCGGAAACTGGGTTGGAATGCAAAGCTTGACATGTTGTTGAGCGTGCACAACGCGGTTGCCGAAGGTTCGAGTTCCGTGGACACCTCAGCTAACACTGGCGGTGGACCGTTCCTGACGAATCTGACATGGAGCAATGTTCATTCCAACAACTACGCGTCGACAACTTCATCTAAAGGTGCCGCCGCCAACTTGACGGAGATCGCCCCTGTGTTTGCTGAAGAAACCACCTCGCAGATCGCCTCCAATTGGAACAACAACGTTGGGAATACCACGCCTGGCGCTGCCACGTCCGACATCTACACCAAGAATGGTCTCGACCTTCGTCTGGCCTCTGGTGCAGCTGCTCGCACTCTGGACGGTTCGTTTGCGACTCCGACTGGATTCGTGGATGCCGACTATGCGGGATCCATGCTGGACAACAACATGTTGGCTGGTTGGTCCGTGCTTGAGCGGGTTGGAGTCCTTCCTACCACCAACGTTGCACGTCCATTCCTGACGATCAGTTTGTCTGGAACCAACCCGGTGATCACCTTCCCAAGTGCAGGTGCCACGATCAAGTATGTGATCGAGAAGTCGGTCGACGGCAAAGTCTGGCAAGTGTTGACCACCACTCCGGTGAGCAACGCAACGACAATCACGCACACCGACACCACGACAACGGTTGGTGCACCAGTGAGCTATCGTGCCTACGCCCTGTAATCAGAAGCAATTCTGATTGACCTTGAAGTCACCGTAATCAAACCTAGGGGGCGATGTTGTAACCAGCATCGCCCCCACTTTTTTGAAGATGAATTTGAATCCACACGCCTACCAGAAGACTCGATTAGAAGCATTGAGTCTGAAATTAGGCTCATTTGTAATGCAGCTGCTCAGCCTGGGGCTGATCCTTTTTGCTGCGACTCTGATTGGTCAGGAGTCGAAAGAAGAAATTGATCCGCTTGCCGGACTGCCGGAAGATGTGCGAGTCAATGTTGTAACAAGTGGGAGCACAGAGCCCACAATTGAAATCGATTGGGGCGATCCGGCGGCTGCGGCTGCGAAGTTTTGTCAGGCAATTTCGGGAGATGCTGACTTAAAGGAAACATGGCAATTGAACGTTGCGAGGCACCTTACGCGGGTGGGCAGGTTCGGTGAGGCAAAGACTTTATTGGAAGGGATGAAAGGCTATCGGAGGTCGATTGGATTGGCAGAATGGGTGTTAGCAGTGGGAAAGCGGCCGATTGGATCAGAGTTCCCAAAGGCTGAACTGGAAGCCATACTGGATGGGGTTGTGGAAACGTGTGGCCAATTCCCGCGCCTTCACCAAGAACTGGTCAGGGTATCAACGATCATTGTGGGTTCCAGTCTCGGATGGAGTGCCGAAAAGGTCGAAACGATCCGCAAGCCGATTTCGGACAAGGAGTATCACTTTTACAGTCAGGTCTTGGAGCAGTTGGTGTTCCCTGAAAAAATTGATACCGAGGACTTGACTAGGCTGTTGGAAACGGTGCGCAACGCGCCGCTAAGTGCTCCGATGCCCGGGCTCATTGACGCAGCTCAGGGGCTATTGGCGCAGGGACTCAAAGAAATGGCATCTGAGGATAAGGATAAGAAGGCCGAAGGAAGGAAGTTGGTCGATGGCGCGCGAGAAATTGCCATTAAATCAAATGCCTCGGTTGCAGCGTTTGAATTGGACGTGGCTCTCGGCTTTCAGCGGTTGGGACTTGAGGCTGAGGCGAGAAAGAGCCTGGAAGTGTGTGTCAAGGAGGGGCTTTTTTCGGATTACTGGTTGGAGAATCAACCCGAAAGCCGATTTAAAATTGCGCAGATTTGGAAGTTGCGGCACAAAGAGGAGCAGGTAGGTCCATTCATCGGTCAGTCAAAAGAGAGAGTGGGGAAGTTATTGGAGTCCGAGAGGTGTGCCACACTCGCGTGGTTGGCTGCCGCGAACAGATTGGTTGGGGATTTTGAGGGGGCTACCAAACTTGCAGTGGAAGGGGCAAAGAGAGCATTGGAATTGCCATCAAAACGGAATAGATTCAAAGGAGCGGTGGGACTTTGTCTGGCATATGCGGAGACAGAAACCAAAATGGAGCCCGAAGTAGTAGAGGTGCTGGAACTCATTTGGACCGGACAAGCGGTGCCAGATGTTGAGAAATCGGCAGGGGTGGAGACACGGTGACCCAATGATCTTATGGGAACCGCAACATGGGGCGAATTCTGAAAAACTTTTGCAAATTCTTTAAGATCGTCCTCACGACGTTGTCGTTGCAGGGATGGTGTGCAGCCCAAGATGAGCCGCGCGGAGGGCTGCGAGGGGTGGTGCAGGATGCCGACTTTTATGCGCCGGTATCAGGTACGAGCTTGTCGTTGGAGCCGGGTGGAAAGGTAGTAACCTCCGACTCCGAAGGGCGATTCTTCTTCAATGACCTGACGGGTGGCGTTTACCGACTCGTTGCGGCAAAGGAAGGGTATGTGCGAACGAGTTTGAATGAGATCACCGTGACTCCTGGGAGAGTGCAAGAAGTCTCTATCGCGATTACAGGCGAGGTCCTTGATCTGGATGAGTTTGTCGTCTCGACGATCGAAGAAGAAGAAATTGAAGCAGCCCCGCTGAGTCTAGGGGCTTCGCTGCAATCGTTTGCGTCTTCTGTGGCACCCGAACTCATGAAGGCAGCGAGTTCCAGCGGCGACATTGGCTCCGCCGCGAAAAGGCTGGCCAGCACGGCGGTCGTAGATAGCCGATATGTCGTCATTCGAGGGCTGAGTGATCGCTACAACGTCGTCGTGTTGAATGGAGCGAGGGTACCTAGTTCGGATCCTGATCGAAGAGCCGTGAACATCGACATCTTTCCTGCCGGGCTGGTTGAGACGTTGGTGAGTTCCAAAACATTTGTGCCTTCAATGCCCGGCGAGGTAACAGGCGGGTATCTTAACATTGTCACGAAACGCCTGCCCAAAGAACCGTTCTTTCGATTTTCAGTTTCGCCGGGGTACAACACCAGGGCGACCGGAAACCCGAGTTTTCAAAGCTACAGGGGGGGAGGTACTGGCTTTTTAGGTTCAGCGGAATCCAGAGAACTACCGAATTTCATGCGGAATCTCGTTCCGAATCCGGTTCCTTTGCTTACGACAAACCGATTCTATTTCGATCCGCCCCGCACCGACAATCCCGCAACGACCCAAGCAGACATCGATAACAAGGGGTTTTCGGAGTCGGGGTTGAAGATTGCCAAGGCACTGTCTGGAAGAGGCACGGGTGTGAACACCAAGACCGCGCCGATGAACTTTTCATTCAGCGCGCTCGGAGGGACCAGGGTAGAAGACTTCTTTGGGGGAGACCTTGGGTTGATTGGGGGACTAACTTATGGTAAAAAGTATCAGTTGGATCAAGGGTTGCGGGGGAATGCAGGCTTAGGGGCAGGTGCGCCGGGTCAACCCGCGCAACCTTTTGCCACGGTCCTGGGCAATTATACCCGTGGAACGGAAAGTTTGTTGGCAGGGGCGTTATTGGGCGCATCGCTTGAATTCTCACCCGAGAACACGATTTCGCTCACCTATTTCGGCAATTTGGCTGCTGATGATGATGCGGTCTTTACCTGGGGAAGTACCGAGGACCTTGAAGGTTTCAATGATGGTACACCGCTGGAACAGAAGGACGAGATTTTTATTCGGGAGAACCTGATCTACACCGAGAGGCGTCTGCAGACGATGCAGCTAACGGGCGAACATAAGTTTCCCGAGCATGGAGACATCAAAATCGATTGGCTGGCAGCTTACAGCATGTCATCACAAAACCAACCCGATATCAGAAAGGCATTTTATGGGTACGAGTTTTCCACCCAAACGTACATCGCGGCAGGTGATCCTTCACCACCGGATTTTGAACGTATTTGGAGGCGATTGGATGACACCAATTACAACATTGCGCTGAATGCCGATTTGCCCTGGGGAGGTGACGCCGATGACCTCGACCGCTCAAAGCTCGAGTTTGGGTTCAATATGGATTACAGTACGCGCGAATACGACGCCCAAAATTTTGAATACAACGGCGGTGGAGGTGCCCTTGCACCTCGAATTTCAAAAGCTACGCCCGATGATGCGCAGACGATTACATTGGGAGATGCGCTTGGGCAGTTAGATGTTACAGATCAAGTGTCGCGGGAGTTTGATGTGCCACCGGGACATCCTCTTTTTGGGAAGACACGTTATGATGACTCGCTCTTTTTGGTGAGGGGGTTTAACCTGCCTGTTTCTGAGACCTATACTGCCACTCAGAACATCCCAGCCTTTTATGGCTCGGCAACCTTTAACCTCGGTGAAGAACTTGAGGTGACCGCCGGGGGAAGAGTGGAGTCCACAGACATTGCGATTCGATCTGGAACCGCCTTCAGTGATATTGGGAGTACCAATGCCTCTGCAGACATCCTTTTGAATGATCCATTGACTGGGGAACCCTTTCCGTTGGATGCCTTGGCGAATCCCGGGATAGTCAGGACAGACCTGCTGCCAGCATTAGCGGTGAGGTGGGAGTTGATGGAGAATCACACCATTCGAACGGCCGTGAGCCGAACGGTTGCCCGGCCGACGTTCAAAGAGCTGGCGCCGGCAATTGCACGAGATCCCGAATCGGGGGACCTTTTCGTGGGTTATGTGCTGCTGGAGATGTCCTCCGTGACCAATTATGATGTCAGGTATGAATGGGACCTAGGGAATTCAGATTTGCTGGCCTTCAGCTTGTTTGCGAAGCAAATTGACAAGCCTATCGAGCAAGTTTTCACCGGGGTGTTCAATACTGTAAGAAACGAAGATGCGGCGTCACTTTATGGGTTCGAAATTGAGTTGAATAAGAAATTGGGGACTTTGTTGCCAATCCTCGAGGGACTGACAGGGAGCTTGAATTATGGATTTGTTACTTCTCAGGTCGATTTGAATGAGAGGAACGAGGAATTGAGAGTTTTGTCCGGGCTTCCTTCGCAGCGTCCACTTCAGGGTCAACCCGACTACACGTTCAATGCCAATCTCGCGTATGATAACAAAGAGTTCGGGTTGACTGCAGGTGTGCTGCTCAATGTGACGGGCCCGCTCTTGTATGCGGTTGGGGGCTTCGGAGGTTCTACCAACATTCCTGACATTTTTCAGCGCCCTTTGACCACGGTTGACGCCTATTTGTCGAAAGAGATTCTACCGGGCTGGGAGCTTTCGTTTCGGGTATCCAATTTAACAGATGCGATCCGAAAACGTGAGTTTGGTGAGTCGCAGATCCCCTATTCAGTTATTAGTTCGGGAACCACTTACAGCCTAGGTATCACAGGGAAATGGTAGAGCGAAGGCGGGACAATTCCGATTGGACGTCCAAATCGTTCGATCATCTTACATGCCTTTGGTTTTTTGGAGGGCTTTTTCGAGGTCGGCTAGGTATTTGCCGACGCTTTCGCGTTTTTTGAGGTCTTGGGAGCGTTTGAGGAGATCGACGGCGCGTTGGAGGGATTCGATTTTCTTGGCTTTGTCGGGATCGGTGGAGGATTTGACGACGAGGGCTTGGGCGAGGCGGACACCGGCCTCGGCTTCGACGGAGGGGACTTTGATGGCGCGCTCGAGGTAGAAGACGGATTGGACGAGGTCCTCGGGGGAACCTTCGGATTGGTAGTGGTTGGCGAGGAGGAGGAGGGCTTCGCCATCGAGAGGATCGGTTTTGATGACCTCTTTGAGGATGGTGACGGCTTGGTCAGTCGCCTCCAGGGCGGTGGCGATGCGGCTGCGGATTTTGAGGGCCTTGAGGTGATCCCCCTGAGGCATCTCGGTGAAATGTTTTTCGATGGCGTCGAGGAGTTGCTGGGCCTGGGGGTAGGCGGCTCGCTGGGCGAGCATTTCGGCCGAGCGGAGAGGGGCTTCGGCGGTGGCTGGGGCGTTTTTGGCGGTCAGGGAGCTGATGTAGGCCTGGCCGGCGAGAGGGTAAATGGATTCGGAAAGGTAGATGTCTGCCAGGGTGGAGTAGTCCTTGGCGGTGGCGGCGTCCATCATCGCGAGGGTCTCGAGATTTTGGGCGGCCTTCATGGGTTGCTGATTAGCGAGGTAGGCGAGGGCCTGCATGGACCAGAAGAGCTCTTTCTCGGGTTGCTGTTTGAGCAATTCATCGAGGAGGGCGATGGCCTCGGTGGCCTTTTGCTGGGCGAAAAGAGCCTGGGCGAGGCCTGTTTTCCAGTCGAGCGTTTTAGGCCCGAGCATGATGGCATTGCGGTAAGCGGACTCAGCGCTGAGGGCATCGCCATTTTGGAGGTGGCAGTAGGCGAGCATGCCGAAGAGTTGCTCGTTGGTTTGGCCGAGGGCGAGGGCCTTGGTGATGTGGGGGATGGCCTCCTGGGTCTTGTTGAGGCGGGTGTAGAGCATGCCCAGGTTGGTGTGGGCGCGGAGGAAGTTGTCGAATTTGGTGACAGCCTTGAGCATCCAGTCGCGGGCTTCTTCGATTTGACCCTTTTGGAGATAGATCACGCCGAGTTCGTATTCGAAGCGAGCGGTGCTTTCCGGGGTGACCAACTTTTGGTAGGCGCGGATGCAGGCGTCGGCATCTTCCGAAAGGAAGGGCTCGATTTGGGAGAGGTAATTTTGCTCTTCTTCGCTGATTTTGGGTTCGACGTCGGTCTTGACGCCGAGGGTGCCGAGGAAGGCGTCCCGAAACTCTTTGGATTTGAAGTAGTTGGTGGGGTAGAAAGCGCGCTGATCAGCGGCTGACATGGAGGTCAGGGAAGCGCCAAGGAGAGCGATCAGAAAGGGAGAAGAGCGTTGCATGATCGAAGGGATGTTTGCCCGCTGTTAGGCGGCGCCGATGACGATGGGAAGGCGCACTTTGCAGGAGACCTTCTTGCCACCACGAGTGGCGGGTTCGAAGCGCAGGGAGAGGATGCCGTCCAGGACGGCTTGGTTGAGGGCAGAGTTGGTGGAGGTTTCGACCTGGGGTTTTTGGATCTTGCCCTTTTCGTCGACAATCAGACGGACGATGACCTTACCGGAAGCACCTTTCAGTTCCCTGGGCAGCTTGATATTGGGGGCACCCATGGCGCGGGGGCGTTCGTCGACATCCATGCTATCCATGGCGCCTCCGGCCATGGCGCTGCCGAGGGTGCCGGTGCCGGTGCCGCCGATGACACCGCCGGAAGTGATGCCGCCGGCGCCGCCGAAGTCGCTCATGGCACCACTCATGGCGCCAGCGAGGTCGGAAAGGCTCATGGCGGAGAGGGCGGCAGGCGCTTCGGGTGCGCTGGCGGGTTCTTCGAACATTTTGGCATCGACCATTTGTTCGGGAGGCGCCTCGACTTGCTCGTCCACTTTCTCTTTTTCTTCGACTTTGTCTTCTTCTTTGACGTTTTCGCTGAGGTCGACCTCGGTGACTTTCAATTCCTCGTGTTTTTCGCTATGGGGAAGCAGAGCCTTGCCGAAGAGCAGGAACCCAGCGTGGACGAGCAGAGCGATAAAGAACCAGAAAAGAGCCTTTAACATAGGGGTCTATTTGGTGGCGAACCCGACTTTCATGATACCAGCCGCTTTGACTTCATCGATGACATTGATGACATTGCGCATTTCGGCGTCTTCATCCGAATTGACGATGACTTTGGGTTCTTTGTGTTGAGCCTTGAAGGACTGGAGGCGGAAGGGGAGCTGTTGGATGGTGATTTTGTCCTTATTGAAAAAGAGCTCGCCTTTTTTCAGGACGGAAATGGTCAGGGCATCCTCGGTGCTGGCTTGTTTGGAAGAGGTGCTGGAGCCTGGGAGTTGGACGTTGACGCCCATGTTTTTGGACATGGACAAAGTGTACATGATGAAGGTGGCCAAGAGGAAGAACACCACATCGATCAGAGGAACGATCTGGATGTTGGCCTTTTTCCTGCCGCCTGCTGTTCTGCCGCCGCCGCCGCCTGCCATAGTGGATAGTGTGAGTTAGAGTTTGGGTAAGAAAGGGGTTAGAGACATGAGACTCAGGCTGGCAAAGGCTGGCCGAGAGGGGGATCTTTGTCTGGAGAGGCGTTGGGCACAGTGGAGGCCGAAGGGGAATGGGAGCGGCTGGGGGAGGCGGGTGTGGAACCGCCTGATGGGGGTGGGGCGTCCTTCAGTCTTCGGACCTGTTCGGACACTTGGACGAGCAATTCGAGACGAGCAGTGGCTGTTTCGAGGTCCTTCTGGGCCTCTTCGATTTTGGCGTTGAGGTAGTTGTAGGGGAGGAGACAGATCAGCGCGATGCCGAGACCGGCGGCGGTGGCGATGAGGGCCTCGGAAATCCCGCCCATGACGGCGGTGGGGTTGCCATTGTCACCACTGATGGATTGGAAGGAACCCATCATCCCGGTGACGGTTCCGAGGAGGCCGAGCATGGGGGCCAGGGTGATGACGGTATCCAGGACGACGAGACCTCGATTGAAGCGTTTGGTAGCGGTTTGGGAGGAATAGATCAGAGCGCTGTGGAGGGAGGTGTCGCGGTGTTCGAGGGCGTAGCCAAGGGCACGGACGACGAAATCTTTGGTGGTTTTGCTGACGGCCACTGCACCGTCCATGTCGTTGGCTTCACATAGAGCGAAGAATTTCTCGAGTTTCTTGCTGCTGCGTTTGCGCGACTCGTTGAAGATGAAGAACACGCGTTCGAGGACGACGGTGAAGGCTGCGATGGAAGAAGCGAGGATGGGCCACATGATCCAGCCGCCATGGATGAAGGTCTCGATGATGTTGAATTTTTCGACCATGTCCCTGAGAGCAGCGCCTTTTGAAGGGTCGATTGGAAGCCAACCTGGGGTGGCAGCGACGACCTCTTTGAGGCCGGCGCGGGATTCCTCTTGGTGGGAGCCGAATTTGGACTCGAACCAGTGCATGACTTTTTCATGGGGTTCGCCGATGGAGCCTGGGTCAGGGAAGGCTCGGACGAGGGGATTTGGCGAGGAAAGCTGGGGGATGGCCAAGCCGAAAACGTCGCCAAACTTGGCGGCGAAGTAGCTCGCGGGTCCGACTAGGACGAAGGTGCCGTCGATGAGGTTGCCTTTGGAGTCGACAGCCTTGCCGGGGAAGCGTGAGCCACCGACGATGTCTTGAAGGCGGGCGAGTGCGGCTTTGACTGCGGCGATTTGACGGGCGAATTTGTCGTTAGAACTCATTTCCTGGTTTGTCATGACCAATTTGGCTTCTTCGAGAATGGGTTTGTAGCGGGGCAGTTCGCCGCTGAACAAACGCGTTTCGAAGCCGCGGACGAATTCGTCCATGATGCTGGCGAGGTAGGCGTTTTCTTCGGTTTTGAGTTTGACGGAGGACTGGAGGTTGGTGTTTTCGAGTTGTTTGCCGGAGAGCACGCGGTCGACGCCTTGGACGTCGTTGCGAGTGGTTCCGAGTTTCTGCTCCACTTCTTGGAGCTTGTTGGCGAGAGGGAGGGTATCGGCTTCGATTTTGGAGCGCAGGGCAGCCAACTCTTGTTTGGCTTTTTCGAGGCGGTCCAGGGACGCCTGGACAGCTGATTGGAGTTTGGAGGTCTGGGCAGCGGGTGGTGGGGTGACTGCTGCGGGTGCCTGCGCATGGGAGTGCGTTGACAGCGTCACTGCGACGAGTGAGGCTGCGAACAGGCTGAGTTGAAGGAGAGGATTTCGGTTCATCGAATTAATCAATCTGGATGGGCAGGTGCACGAACTTGGGTTTGCCTTTCGCGCTGATGACGCTGAGCATTTCGGCGACATCGGAGCTGATTTCGTCGAGTCGTTCCCACTGCCATTTGCCGTTCACGGGGCGACCTGTGCCTGCGAAGTTTCGGTCAGCGTTGACAAAATAAGCCTGAGCGAGGCCGACATAGATGGTCTCGACCTCGGTGGGAGAAGCACCTGCAATTTCCCGAACTTCGGAGAGGACCATGAGTTCGTTGTTGGCTTTGTCAGCCTCGTTGAGAATGCCGAGGATGTTTTGGTAGCGCTCGGCGAGTGAGACTTTGGTGCTGTTGGGATCTTCTGGGATCCGTTCGTAGAGAGCTTGGACCTTCTTGAGGATGGGGTCCGGCAGGATGGTTTTGAGCTTCATGATTTCAGCCTCCATTTGGCCGGCAGCTTCGATTAGAGACTGAGTGGACGATTTGGCGGCGTCGAGTTCGCGTTGGAGGTTGGACTTGCGTGTTTCCTCCTCGGCGATGGTCTTGTTGGATTGAGAGACCTTGTTGTTGAGGTCATCCAATTCCTGCTGGACGAGGGCGACTCTGCCTTCGAGAGCGAGTTTGGTGGTTTGCCAGGAAGATTCTTCACTGGAAATGATGCGCTGCGTTTCGATCCACTGAGCGAGAGTCTCGCGACTGGATTGAATTGAGGCAGCATTGCCCTGGGAATCTCCAGCTGGGAGCTGGGAGAATGCCGATGTGGCTGTGAACGATAGCCACAGCAAGAGGAAATTGGAGGAGTAAAAAGCCATGAGTAAAGCCCATGTGAGCTTGGCAAAGCCTCAACGACGGGCAAATAGCCGACTGTGACAAATACGTCACATTGGGCGTGGGGAGGGTGGCCCGCGGGTGCCACCGGCTCCCTTGGGGAGTGCGTTAGATTGGGAGCACCTCCCAGTAAAAAATGGGCAGTAAAAGAAGCTGAAAGAGGGGGGTGAATCTGACGTTTCAGGGGTGAATCAGAGCCTTTGGGTCAGCGTCCAAGGGAAGTGCACCGTGAAAAATATGAAGAATCCTTGCTTCACTCCCCTCGTTAGAAATCGCCAAGTTTGGACTGTTGGAGTCCTGGGACTGTTGGCTTGGGCATGTGCCCAGGCTGAGTCTTTGGATGCTTTGGGCCGTGCCAAGGAGATTGATGCGTTGGTGCTGACCAAGCTAGAGCAGCAGAAGTTGCAGCCGAATGCGCTGGCGACGGACGAGGTGTTTTTGCGGCGGGTGTATTTGGATACGGTGGGAAGGATTCCTTCTTTGAAGGAGACGCAGGCGTTTTTGGCGGACACAGCGGCGGATAAGCAGGCGAAATTGATCGATCAGTTGCTGGCGTCGTCCGGGTATCAGCAACATTACTATAACTTTTGGGCGGATGTTTTGCGGTTGAAGAGCACCTCGATTGGTGGGGGGCAGAGTCTGCCTGCGGGGTTGGCTTATGCGGATTGGCTGAAGCAGAGTCTCGCGTCGAACAAGCCGTATGACGTGCTGGTGAAGGAGTTGATCACGGCGGAAGGCAAGACCTATGACAACGGGGCGGTGGGCTTTTACATTCGGGATTACAACATGCAGCTCGACAACATGGCGGTGACGACGCAGGTGTTTTTGGGGACGCAGATGGTGTGTGCGCAATGTCATGATCACCCTTTCGATAAGTGGTCGATGATGGATTACTACCAGATGGCAGCGCACACCTATGGGGTGACGGGGAGTAATGGACTGGTGGGCCGAACCCTCGCGGATGCCGCCTACTCCAAGAAAAGCAAGAGAGGGAAGAATGCGTCGGCGGCGGTCGCTGCAGAGAGGAAGGAGATGGGGAAGGCGATGACTGAGATTTTGCGTCCCTTGCGTTACAACACGGTGGTTCGAACCTCGCGTGCGTTGAAGCTGCCGCATGACTATCAGTATGACAATGCGAAGCCGTTTGATGTGGTGCAGCCGGTGATTCCGGCGGCGTTTGCTCCAGACGGCAAGGTGGCGGCCGAAGGGCAGTCGCCGGTGGATGCCTATGCGCAGTGGATGACTTCGAAGGAGAATCCGAGATTCACGCTGGTCATTGCGAATCGTCTTTGGAAGAAGGTGATGGGGCAGGGGGTGATCGAACCGGTCGACGAGTTGACGGACTCTTCGGTGCCGACCAATCCGGCGTTGATGACTTACCTGGAGAAGCTCATGAAGGAGCTGAATTTTGACATGAAGGCGTTTCTGCGGGTGGTGATGAATACGGAGGCTTATCAGCGGGCGTCTTACACGAAGGAGTTGGCGTTGGGTGAGCCGTTTTATTTTCCTGGACCTTTGATGAGGCGGATGAGTGCGGAGCAGATTTGGGATTCGATGGTGGTGCTTTACAAGCCGCAGGCGGATCGGGTGAGTTTGGAGGCGGAGTTGGAGCGCGAGAATTTACTGACTCGGGTGCGATGGTTGGACAAAGCGTTGGAGGCCTTGAGTGACCAGGAGTTGACGGAGGGGGCGAAGCGGATTGCGGGGGTGCAGAAGCAGTTGGCTGCGGATGTGCGCAAGGCGCAGGAGGATTTGACGAAGGCGCAGGAGGCTAAAGACGAGGATGGGATCCGTGCAGCCAAGCGGGTTGTGGCCAGGCAGCGGAATGAAATCGATCAGGCGGTGGAGGACATCGTCTATGAGATGGGCTATCAGAAGTTTGTTCAGTTAGCCAAAGACGGAAAGTTGAAGGAGCAGACTGATCCTGACATGGCAAAGGAGATCACGGCCGTGCTGAAGACCAAGAATGGGGACAAGCTTGGCTTTGACGAAGCCTTGGCGGCGGTTCAGAAGATGCGTCGCAGTCGGCTCAATCAACTTGAGGAAGCGCAGCGTGACCGGATGAGGGAGACCTTTGATGTGTCGAAGGAGAATGCGAAAGAGTTCTCTCGGTTCGCTTACAATTGTGAGAAGGTGATGGTGAGAGCGGCGGATGTTCGGTCGCCGGCGCCGTTGGGGCACTTTTTGCGGGAGTTTGGGCAGTCGGATCGCGAACTCATCGAGAATTCGAACAAGGAAGCCACGGTGGGTCAGGCGCTGATGATGCTGAACGGGGAGCAGTTTGAAGACATCTTGAATCCGTTCACCGTTTTGTCGAGGGCACTGAAGGGGGCCAAGGATGCGGATTCGGCTGTGGATACCCTGTATTTGAGCCTGCTGAGTCGCAGGGCAACGGTGGACGAGAAGAAGCTTTTGGGGTCGATGATTCAAGCGGGCGATACGAAGGGCCAAGCGGATGCGCTTTGGGCGTTGATCAACACCAAGCAGTTTTTGTTTATCCAATAGTTTTCACCTCCAACTCTCTGATTTTATGAACTCGATTAACGCGTCATTGCTGCGCACTGAAACCGGCCGCCGTGAATTCATTGCGGGAGCGGCGAAGACTTTTCTGGGTGTTACGGCTCTTGGCCATGTGGGTGGCAAGGCCCTGGCGGTGCCGGGTGAGAATACGTCGCCTTTGAAGCAGGTGCCGACGGCTCGGAACGTGATTTATTTGTACATGACGGGTGGCATGAGTCACTTGGACACGTGGGATCCGAAGAAGAACAGTGAGGTGATGGGGCTGACCAAGGCGATTCAGACGAAGGCGGATGGGGTTCAGATTAGCGAGTACCTGCCGTTGATGTCGCGCCAGATGGATAAGGTGGCTTTGATTCGGTCGATGTCGTCGACGCAGGGGGCGCATGAGCAGGGGCAGTATTTCATGCGGACGAGTTACACCTTGAGGAGTTCGATTCGGCATCCGGGGATGGGCGCGTGGTTGGAGAAATTTCAGAATCGAGGGAATCCCTCGCTGCCAGCGACGGTGATGATTGGCAATGACAGCCGGCATCCCGGAGCGGGATTTTTTGAGGCGAAGTTTGCGCCTTTGATGGTGAGCAATCCGGAGTCGGGACTCAAGAATGTGAGCCGGCTGGAGCGGTTTACGGAGGAGCAGTTTCAGGAGCGGTTGAGTTTGTCGAAGAAGTTGGACTCGGCATTTGAGCAGACGTATGACCTGGGGCGGGTGCGTGCTTACACAGACATGTATGATGACGCGGTGAAGATGATGAAGAGCGAGGAGTTGAAGGCATTTGATCTGAGCGCGGAAGAGGCGGGATTGAGAGAGAAGTATGGTGACGGCAAATTTGGTCAGGGTTGTTTGCTGGCGCGTCGATTGGTTGAGCATGGGGTTCGGTTTGTGGAGGTGACCTTTGGGAGTTGGGACACGCACAATGCCAATTTCACGAAGGTGCCGGAGATGTGCGATGAATTGGATGCGGCGTTGAGCACGCTGCTGTCAGACCTTGAGAAGCGTGGGATGTTGAAGGACACGCTTGTGGTTTTGGCCACCGAGTTTGGTCGCACGCCAGAGATCAATGCGAATGATGGGCGGGATCACCATCCGAAAGCTTTTTCCTGTTTGATGGCAGGGGGCGGGGTGAAGGGTGGGGCGGTGCATGGAGCGTCTGATGAACGTGGGAACACGGTTGCGGAGGGGGTGGTCAGCATTCCGGATTTCAATGCGACGATTGGCTATGCGCTTGGGTTGCCATTGGACCAAGTGCTTTTTTCGCCCTCAAAGCGTCCGTTCACGGTGGC
>JARXAL010000234.1 GCA_029865835.1 Verrucomicrobiaceae bacterium | reverse complement strand
ACCAACAACTCACTGAATACTGAATACTGATTACTGATTACTGATCACTAATCCCCGCCCCCTCCCCCCATGCCCAAGTACATCGTCACCATCGGCCTCGAAGTTCACGCCCAACTCAAGACCCAGAGCAAAATGTTCTGCCCCTGCCCCGTCGAGTACGGCTCCGAGCCCAACACCCACACCTGCCCCACCTGCCTCGGTCTCCCCGGCGCCCTTCCCGTCCTCAACGAAGGCGCCATCGAAAAGACCGTCCTCACCGGCCTCATGCTCGGCTGCACCACCCCACCCCTCGTCAAGTGGGACCGCAAAAACTACTTCTACCCCGACATGCCGAAGAACTACCAGATCACCCAGTTTGATCTCCCCCTCTGCATCGGCGGCGGCGTCCCCCTCTATGACCTCGCCTACCCCAAGGACGTCCAAAAAAACATCCCCAACCCCGGCAAAGTCGTCAAACTCACCCGCATCCACCTCGAAGAAGACGTCGCCAAATCCACCCACCACGACAAGTTCACCACCATCGACTTCAACCGCGCCGGCACCCCGCTGATGGAGATCGTCTCCGACCCCGACATCGACTCCGCCGAAGAAGCCTTCGCCTATCTCTCCTCCCTCCGCCAAATCCTCGTCTACGGCGGCGTCAGCGATGCCGACATGGAAAAAGGCCAGATGCGTTGCGACGTCAACATCTCCCTCCGCCCCGAAGGCCAGACCGAACTCGGCGCCAAAATCGAACTCAAAAACCTCAACTCCATCGCCGCCGTCCGCCGCGCCATCCACTTCGAAACCGCCCGCCAAACCGAAGCCCTCGACCGCGGCGAAGTCCTCCTCCAATCCACCCGCCGCTGGGATGACGACCGTGGCGAAACCACCCTGATGCGCTCCAAGGAAGACGCGCACGACTACCGCTACTTCCCCGACCCCGACCTCCTCCCCCTCCACACCGCCGACATCCTCGCCCGCGTCACCCCGAGCCTCCCCGAACTCCCCCACCAAAAACGCGCCCGCTTCACCAACGACTACGGCTGCTCCGCTTACGACGCCGACGTCCTCGCCAGCGAGCAATCCCTCGCCGCCTACTACGAAGCCGCAGTCGCCGCCCAACCCGCCGTCGCCCCCAAAAAACTCGCCAACTGGGTCCTCAACGACCTCCTCGGCGCCCTCAACGACGCCTCCCTCACCATCACCGACTGCCCCCTCCCCGCCACCGCCCTCGCCCAACTCGTCGCCATCGTCGAGTCCGGTAAAATCAGCGGCAGCCAGGGCAAAGAAGTCTTCGCCGCCATGCTCGCCACCCCAGGCACCGACCCCGAAACCATCATCAAAGAAAAAGGCTTCGAACAAGTCAGCGACACCGGCGCCCTCGAAGCCATGGTCGACGAAATCCTCGCCGCCAACCCCGACAAAGTCGCCGAGGTCAAGAGCGGCAACGAGAAAGCCATGAACTGGTTCACCGGCCAGCTCATGAAAGCCTCCAAAGGCAAAGCCAACCCCAAAATCCTCTCCGACCTCCTCCGCTCAAAGCTCCTCTAGCCGCCCCCTCAGCTCCAAACGACACGCGAATGTGTCACAGTTTTTTGCTTGGAGTTTCCAGCGTCTGCCCCTACATTCTTGCCCCCATGTTCCTCCAGTTATCGAAATCCCTGCTCCCAACCCTCCGAGCTAGCACAGCGATTTCGCTCTTCCTGGCTCCATTGAGCCAGGGCCAGGACTCCCCCACCCCCCACCAAAGCAGCCTCGGCCTTAAGTTCGCCTCCGTCCCAGGCACCACCGTCCAGTTCGCCACCACCGAGACCCGACTCCAGGACTTCAAAGCCTTCGTCCAGGCCTCCGGCTACACCTGGAACTTCACCCCCCACTTTTCCCAAAGCGACGATCAACCCGTCGTCGGCGTCAATCTCCAGGACGCCTCCGCCTTCTGCAAATGGCTCACTGACACCGAACGCACCGCCGGATCCCTCTCCTCCTCCCAGCTCTATCGCCTGCCCACCGACATCGAGTGGAGTGCCGCTGGCGGCATGGTCCGCGCTCGCAAACCCGGCAAAGATCTCACCGCCGAAGAAAGCCTCGGTGACCAGCGCCGCTTCCCTTGGGGACTCAGTTGGCCGCCCCCCGCAGGCGTCGGTAACCTCGCCGAAGGCGACATCCCCACCTACAAAGACGACTTCCGCCACACCGCCCCCGTCGGCAAATTCGCCCCCAGCCCCGACGGCCTCTTCGACATCGCCGGCAACGCCTGGGAATGGACCTCCGACCCCGATTCCAAATCCGGCCCCACCACCCACCTTCGCGGCGGCTCCTGGGCCTACTTCAATGAGGAAAGCCTCCACTCCAGCTACCTCTACGAAGTCCCCCCCGACATTCGCTCTTCCACCATCGGCTTCCGCCTCGTCTTCGAAGACCGCCAACTCACCTCCCGCCTCATCGCCGAATCCCAGAAAGCTCGCGAAACCGAACTCCGCACCGGCCGCGACCAAATGCTCAGCGCCACCCAGTCCGGCGCCAACCTCGAGGAACTCAAAGCCATGCGTGAGCGCCTCGCCGGTGCCGCAGCCTCCCCCTCAACGTCCACGCCTATCCCCTCGAACCTCACCCCCGCCAAGCCCGGTGAACCCCACACCAACAGCCTCGGCATGACCCTCCTCCCCATCCCCGGCGTCAAAACGCTCCTGTCCAAAACCGAAGTCACCGCCGGTTTCTATGAGGCCTTCCTTAAGGACACCCAACAAACCTGGACCGACAAACCCTCCCACGTCTCCTCCCCCGAACACCCCGTCGCAGGCATCCCCTGGGCCCAAGCCACCGCCTTCTGCGAATGGCTCACCAAAAACCAGCAAACCGCCGGCCTCATCCCCAAAGGCTCCCTCTACCGCCTCCCCACCGACACCGAATGGAGCGCCGCCGCCGGCCTCAGCGACGAACCCGGCTCCGACCCCTCCGCGCGCAACGGCAAAAACACCACCCACTTCCCCTGGAAACCCGCCACCGCCTGGCCCCCACCCCTCCGCGCCGCCAACCTCGACGCCCCCAAAATCCCCGGCTACGCCGACCCCCATCCCTACACCTGCCCCGTCACCTCAAATGAACCCAACGAACTCGGCTTCTTCGAACTCGGCGGCAACGTCGCCGAATGGTGCGCCGACGCCTGGCCAGACACCCCCGACCACCGCATCTACCGCGGCGGCTCCTGGCTCTCCTCCACCCGCGAAGAACTTCTCACCTCCAAACGAAGCCACGCCCCCTTCGAAACGCCTCGTGGAAATGTCGGCTTCCGCTGCGCCTTGGAATTGGCCACCCCCGCACCCTAAGCGCCCCCACTTTCATTCGCCATGTCCCAGGACACGAACCCAGCTCCCCAACCAACACCCGCCAAACCCGGCAAGCCAAACCGCCGAAATCGGCTCCTGATTCGGCTGCTCATCGTGGGCTCACTTTTGGGCCTCGTGTTGATCTTCACCGCCAGACCCCTCTACCGATTCGGCAAAAAACACTACGCCCATTATCGCGCTGACAAGTGCCTGGAACACATGGAATCTCAACAGTGGCTTCAAGCCATGAAGGCCCTCTCAGATGCCAACCGCTACGGACCCGAAGATCCCGTAGTCCTCCGCGCCACCGTCACCTTCCTCACCAAAACCAGCCGCGATCCACGCAGCCTCATCGTCACCATGAAGCGCCTAATCGCAAGTGGCCACGGCACCCCGGCAGACTACCTCACCCTCGCCAAAGCCCATCTCAGCATCAGTGAAGTCGCCGAAGCCAGAGCACTTCACACCTCCCTCCCTGACGACCAAAGAAACAGCAAGGACGGCCTCGAATTGCTCGCCCAGGTCCTCCGCGCCGAAGGCCGCGCCACCGAAGCCGAAGACACCCTGCGCCGCGCCCTCATGACCGACTCCCAAAACCCCGAGTCAAAACTTCGCCTCGCCCTCCTCGACTACGAAAACGCCTTCCCCGAAATCCAGTCCCGCGCCCGCCAAACCATGTGGGAACTCGCCGACAACAAAGACAAAACCGCCCTCTCCGCCTTCACCTTCCTCTCCCGCGACAAAAACCTCACCGCTCCCGAAGCCAATCGCCTCCTCAAAGCCGCCGAAGCCCACCCGGACGCAGGCCTCTCTCATCGCCTCGAAATCCTTTCCGCTGTCATGCGCATCAACCCCCATCTTCGGGAAGAAATCTTGGATGCCGAGGTGAAACGCAACGAAGGCAAGCCCATCCCCCAGCTGGTCGGAATCGTCGCCTGGCTCGCCCGCGAAAAACAGCACACCCGCATCCTCAAACTCGTTTCCCCCCAGGTCGCCTTCCAATCCAAGGAAATCTTCCCCTTCGTCGCCCAAGCCCTCGGCGAAGAAGGTCGTTGGGCCGACCTCCGCCGCATGCTCACCGGCTCTCAATCCATGCCTGTCCAAGGTGCCCGCGTCCAGGTCTGGTTGGCTCAAGCCGCTTCCAAAATCGATCCCACCGACCGCGACACCCCACGCCAACACCTCGAAAACGCCGTTGAGTTCGCCTCCAAAAATGACGACCTCGGCACCCTCGCCTCAGCCGCCCAAGTCTCCGAAGAGCAGGGCCTCTACGCCCTCTCCATCCGCGCCTACGAACGCATCGCCAACGCCAGCCCCCAAAATGAAATCGAGATGCTCGAAAAAGTTTACGAACTCGCCTTGCGCAACCGCGACACCCCAAAACTCTTCGAAGTCAGCGAGCGCATCTGCGAACTGCGGCCTGGCAGCGGCATCTACCGGGATCGCATCCAATACCTCACCCTCCTCACCGGCAACCGCATGGAAACCGTCGCCCTCTCCCTCGCCACTCACTACGGCGAATCCATCGTCGAAGGCCAGACATCCCGCATCCCTTCCGCCTTGCTTCAAGCCCTCTCCGCCTACCGTTTCCGGGACTCCACCGCCCTCGACGCCTCCTTGCTCGCCCTCCAATCCCACTACCCTAACCTCACCCCCGGACAACGCGCCGTCACCGTCGGCCTCCTGCGCTTTGCAGGCCGCGCCGTCGACGCGTTTCGACTCGCCGAATCCATCAACGCCACTCTCCTTCTCCCTGAGGAAGAACTGTTTCTCGGCTCCAAGTAACACCCGCTCACTCCGCCCGCTTCATCACCGCCGGCATTAAGTCCTCAATAAACGCCTTCGTCTCCTCCAGGACACCGAACTCCTGCAGCAAATCCTCCTGCCCCAGAGGTGCCTCAGACACCGGCACAAACACCGACACCATCGACCACCGGTGATTCAGGTTCTTCAAAATCGCATCCTGATACCCCTTCGCAATGTGCCCGTAATAATCCGGCCGCGTCGCCCCGTCCGACCCCACATACCAATACAAGTTGAACCCGCGCACCCGCACCCGCACTCCATCACTACCCTCCCCATCACGAAACAGCCTCAACAGCGTCGCCTCCACCTCGCGCCCACCTCCCATCCGCAACGTCACCACCTCCGAACTCCCAATGATCCACCCCTGCCCCGGCAAACAAACCTCCGGCCGGTGCAGCGTCCGCTTCCCCGGCCCCCCCACAATCACCGTCGCCAGCACCCCCCTCCCCTTCGGTGACGCATACGTATTCCGCACCAACTCCACCCCCTCATCCAGCACATCCCGCTCCGCTGCCGACATCCCAAGCACCCTCCCCCCATAGCTCCCCACCTCCAACGGCAGCTCCAATTTCACCCCCGCCTCCGCCAGCTTCAAACTCGCATCCGTCCCCGCGCAAATCGCCAACCCCACCCCCCCCAAAACCATCCCCGCCACCACCCCAGCCCCGCCATTCCCCACTCGAC
>JARXAL010000206.1 GCA_029865835.1 Verrucomicrobiaceae bacterium | reverse complement strand
CGCCACCAACCCCGGATACCTCACCAACAGCGGCACCCGAATGCTCGGCTCATGCGCCGTCCGCTTGTCCACCATCCCATTCTCCCCATTCAAAATCCCATTGTCCGCCATGTAAACAATGATCGTGTTATCCAACTCCCCTCGCTTCCTCAGCAACTCATAAAGCCGGCCCACACTGTCATCCACCGAAAGCAAAGTCCCCCAATACGCCCGCGTCATCGCCTGAAAATCCACCACCGCCTCCGGGCGATCATCCGGAAACTTCTTCCGCCACTCAAACAGCGGCCCATAAATCCCGTGCCAGGTGTACAATCGATCCTTCATCCACGTCGGCTTGTCCTCCAGCATGAAAGCCGTCTCCGGATAATTCACCCGCACATCCTCAAACGCCTTCTCATACTTCGGCTCCGGAAAGTAAAAACTGTGCGGTGCCTTGTGCCCCAAAATCAAACACCACGGCTTCTTCGACCGCTCCTCCTTCGTCAGCCACTCCTCCGCCATGTCCGTCACCACATGCGTGTAATACCCCGGCACCACCTTCGCCCCCTGCCCGTTGATGTTGAACTCCGTGTCAAAATACTTCCCCTGCCCCTTGTGCGACACAAACCAGTCAAACCCCGGACGCGGCTCGTCATTCTCCTCCCCCATGTGCCACTTGCCGATGTATCCCGTGTAATAGCCCGCCTGCTGCAGGACCAGCGGAAAACTCTTCATCCCCGCCGGATACTCCGTGAAATTGTTCACCACCCCATGCTGATGCGCATACATCCCGCTCAAAATACTCGCCCGACTCGGCGAGCACAGGGACGTCGTGCAAAACATGTTCGCAAAGTGCACCCCTTCCTTCCCCAACCGATCCATGTTCGGCGTCTTCAAATGCTTGCTGCCACCCAGCCCAATCGCATCCGCCCGCTGATCATCCGTCAAAATGAACAGCACATTCGGCCGGTCAGCCGCCACCACAGCATCCACCCGAGCCAAAAGCCCCAGCGCCAGCGCAACACACAATCCAGGTCGGTAAATCACCCCAAACCCTAGACCGCCTCCCAAACCAAGGCAAGCCCCCACTCACCCATCAACCAAAGCGCATTACCCAAGGTTGAGACAGAGAAAGTCATTTCGACTCGAGGCGGGTAGCCGGTTGTCCCCCATGGTCTAGTGGTCCCGAGGTTGTTTCGTTACCGGGGAAGGTCCAAACGCTCTCATAATCAAGTTCAAGGCCCAGTGTCGAAGGCCGCACCCTTTCAACCAAAGATGAAACCAACCTCCCTTCCATCGTTTGGAGGGTTAATGTAAAAGCAGCTTGGTCATAACCCGAATCTGGAGCTGTAATGGTGCCCACCTCGGCATTCTGAATCTCGTAGTCTCCAGGTGAATCGTCGCAACACATCTGGCGAGATGACTGGTAAATGCCCCAAAACTCGTGATAAGGCTCGAACAGAATTGAAGTGGAAACGGGCGGGTGTCCAAACTGAGCTACGAAACCCCTTAACGTCGAAGTGAGCTTTACGGTCAGCTCTGCCTCATCGAGTAGGGGGTTGCTCATTTCCGAGATTTCTTGGGACAACGCTTCGGATCAGGCCTGCATCCGATTTGTTCGGCCTTATTTTGGGTCTGTAGGCTCATCTGTATAAACTTGTGTTTTGAAACGCCCCCCCACTTCGGTTGTAAGTTCCCATTGCTTCTTGGCGCGATTGCGAACGAAAATTCCAATCGTATCCACATGTCCTTCGGTGAAATTGACGGCAGCGACATCTTCTGAAATGATCGTGAAATGTTGGAGCCGCCATTTGAGGTTGGGGACTGCACCCGCTGCTGAAATAAAATCACTGTCCTTTGGGTCCTGAAGCTTTTGAATGAGTGGCTTCATAGAATCGTAAATCACCGGCTTTCCCGCAAGCTCAGGAGAATAAGTTGCCGGATACACATCGGTTGGGTTGAATACCTTCGCTGTGATCTCCTGCCCCCAGGCGAGTAGGTTCGACAGGACGAAAGTGAAGATTCCTAAAGCAAGGTGGTTCATGGTGCGCTGAGGCGAACTAACCTAATGGATAACACCACCGCCCACAAGCCCCTCCCACCCTCAACTCACCACATTCACCGGACTCCCCCCCTGCCAAGCCCGCACATTCTCCACCACCTGCGCAATCAACCGCACCCGAGCCTCCTTCGTCGCCCATCCAATGTGCGGCGTGATCAAACAATTCGGCGCCCCAATCAACGGACTCCCCGCCGTCGGCGGCTCCGCCGAAAGCACATCCAGCCCCGCCCCCCCAATCTGCCCCGCATGCAACGCCTCAGCCAGCGCCGCCTCATCCACCAGCGGCCCCCGCCCCGTGTTGATCAACACCGCCGTCTTCTTCATCAACCCCAACGTCTTGGGCCCGATTAAGTGCTTCGTCTCCTCCGTCAGCGGACAATGCAGCGAAATGAAATCCGCCTGCGCAAAAATCTCATCCGTCGAAGCCGCCGTCACCCCCTCAGGTGGCGCCACGGACCACGTCCGCTTCGACGCCAGCACCTTCATCCCAAACGCCAACCCGATCCGCGCCACCGACGCCCCAATGTCCCCATACCCGATCACCCCCAACGTCTTCCCCTGCAACTCCATCAACGTCTGCTCCGAGAAACTGAAATCCGCGCACCCCTGCCACTTCCCCGCCGCCACACTCTGCGCATGACGCCCCACCCCATGCGTGAACTCCAAAATCAAAGCAAACACCAACTGCGCCACCGACGCCGAACTATACGCCGGCACATTCGTCACCACGATCCCCCGCGCCCGCGCCGCCGCCACATCCACCACATTATATCCCGTCGCACACACCCCGATGTATTTCAAATCCGGCAGTGCCGCGATCACCTCCGCATTCATCACCGCCTTGTTCGTCAGCACCACCTCCGCCCCCGCACACCGCGCCACCATCTCAGCCAAAGGCGTGCGATCATGAAACTCACACTCCCCCAGCCTTTCCAACTCCGACCAGGACAAATCACCCGGATTCGCCGTATACGCATCTGCCAATACAATCTTCATAAGTTCGTTGCTCTACCGTCTCAGTTCAGTCGCGTCAACCAGCGACGCATGGCAGCATCATCGCATCTCTCATGCCATGCAGCAGCTTTTTGTCAGCCGGACACACCGTCGCCAAGATCCCCCCCAACACCACCTCCTCCTCGCCTCGCCCCGCAAAGTAATACGGACACAACCGCGCCCGACTCCTCACCAGCCTCGCCACCCCCGCAGTCTCATCCCAAGCCGGATGCTCCACCACCCCGGCCGCATGAAACCGCTGCATCAAAAACGGCCTCTCCCCATACCCCGCCAGCGCCTCCCTCAGCGCCTCCTTCCACTCCCCTTGCGACAAATCATGCCCAATGCTCACCCCGCGCGACCCCCAACCCAACTCCGAAAACCCGCTCACCTTCACCACCAACTCCCGCTCTTTCCTCCCCAACTCCCCCACCTCATCCCAACTCGCCACCCCAAGCCCCCGAATCTCCCCGGACACCGGCATCTCCGTCGCATCCACCACCCACCCCTCCGGAATACACCGCCTCAACAACGCCAAATCCCCCTCCTCCAAAAGTCGCTCCCAATGCTGCTGCAAACTCGGTGCCCAAAACAACGCCAACCACAGCTTCTCCTCCAAATACGCCTTGATCGGCGGCGTGATTCGCACTCGCCCCTCCCTCGCCATCCCCAAAAGCCCCTCACTCTGCTCCACATTCGCCAAATCAAACAACTCAAAAAACCGATACATCGCACGCCCCTCCAACCCCTTTAAATCCATCGACCACGGATTCAAAACCTGCCGACCATCCCCCAATCGACCCGCTAACCACCGCATCTCCGGCTCATAGTCCGCCGACTCCCGCGACACCAAAATCGCCTCATCGGGAAACGCCCGCCGAAAACCCTCCACCATCCCTGTCGCCCCACCAATGACCGCCTCTCCCAGCCCCGCATACGTCTCATTCAACCAGGCCGTCAGCCCAATCCCCCCCGGCAGCGAATCCAACTCCGCAATCTTGACCCCATCCTCCGTCATCATCAAATCCGGCCGAATCACCCCCGGCAATTCGTCCCGCCACGCCCGCTCACGCCCCAGCGCCACCACCGCCTCCGGTTTCCCCTGGTCCAGCAACGCCGTCACCCACGCCAATTCCCCTCCATCCACCCCCTCCAAATACATCCGATTGCACGCCCGCTGAAACCGCCTCAAAGCCGGCCCCAACGCTTCAATCACTCCGACCACTTCCTCCGGCAAAGCAAACGCCCTCGGCGACAGCACCCACTCCTTGTCCTGAAAAAACCCCTCCGCCGGAAACTCGCGGCGGAAGCGCTCAATTCGTTCCAAATCATTCATGTCAAAAAGGTGAAGGCCCGATTCCTTACGGATTCGGGCCTTCATTGGTTGCGGGGGCTGGATTTGAACCAACGACCTTCAGGTTATGAGCCTGACGAGCTACCGGGCTGCTCCACCCCGCGATTTATTGGGAGGTCACTATGCTTCGCCCAGCCCCTTCTGCAACCCCTTTTTGAATCTTTATCCACACCCCTCATTCACCCACCCAAGGTGGTGCAAGCATCTTGCTTGCACCCTCATTTCAGTTGCAACTTCCCCCTTTCCCAACTGTTTACCCACAATGCCTTTCCGCCGCCTCCTCCTCGCCTTCACCCTGGCCTTCATCGCCGGACCCGCCTCCGCTCAACTCGTCGTCTACACCCTCCAATTCAAACCCACCGGCGAAAGCATCAACTACCGCTCCTACCAGTCCGGCTACTACGTCGCCCCCATCACTGGCGGCACCGGCAGTCTCGTCCTCATGCTCACCACCGGCGGCCAAAAACAATTCTTCACCTACACCAACTTCGGTGAACTCTTCGTCGCCATGAACGGTGGCGATCGCAAAACCGTCCTCTCAGCCACTGCCGCCAACACCGTCTCCACCACCACCTTCTACGCCATCGGCACCGCCAACGAACGCGTCACCATCGAATCCCGCGCCGCTGAAAGCCAAGTTTACGTCGCCAAAAAACTCGATGGCTACTCCGTCAGCGCCGATAGCGAACGTGACCTCCCCTTCTCCAGCGCAGGTTCCACCGACGTCGGCGTCGCCGGCGCCTCCTTCATGATCGCCACCTTCGATGAAGGCCGCACCACCAACGCCAATAACCAAAATCGAACCCTCGCAGAAGAAATCACCGACATCCAAACCTTCCTCACCAGCAAAGGCCACACCAACGGCCTCCCCACCACCGGGCAGGGACAAGGAACCACCACTGGCACCGGAGCCCCGACGCGTTAGAACATCCGCACCGGACCGTTTCATGAAAATGCGCAGGCCGTTAGTGCCCGCAAAGGCACTCGTGTGAGAGACGGCTCGATCAATACGCGATGCCGTCCAACCATGCGCCAGGCTCCATTCCTCTCAAACCCCGGCTTTCAAGTCGCCTCCTCGGTCGCAATCCCGCTGAATCACCCTCCCCAACCCCCTTGCTGAGCATCAAATGATCGCCCACAATCGTTCCTCCTCCTGCACCACTCCCCATTTGCCTTTCCTTCCACCCTCTTCTAATATCCCGCTTTCTATCCGATGACCGCCTCTCCGACCCCTGCCGCCGACGTTCCCGCGCCCCCCATTCCGGACCTCGAATCCATAGCCGCCGCCGCTTCCTGGGTCAATCCTCTCCGCTCCGAAATCGGCCGCGTCCTCATCGGTCAGGATCACCTCGTCGACCGCCTCCTCATCGCTCTCCTCACCAATAGCCACGTCCTCCTCGAAGGCGTCCCCGGCCTCGCCAAAACCCTCGCCGTCCGCACCCTCGCCTCCTCCATCCAGGCCAAATTCCAACGCATCCAGTTCACCCCCGACCTCCTCCCCGCCGATGTCATCGGCACCATGGTCTATCATCCCAAAGACGGCACCTTCACCCCCCGCCTCGGCCCCATCTTCGCCAATCTCGTCCTCGCTGACGAAATCAACCGCGCCCCCGCCAAAGTCCAGTCCGCCCTGCTCGAAGCCATGCAGGAACGCCAGGTTACCATCGGCGAAAACACCTACAAACTCCCGGACCCCTTCCTCGTCCTCGCCACTCAGAACCCCATCGACCAGGAAGGCACCTACACCCTCCCCGAAGCCCAACTCGACCGCTTCCTCCTCAAGGTCAGAGTAGACTACCCCACCCCCGAAGAAGAGCGCAAGGTGCTCGACGCCATGGCCACTTCCGCCCCCAAGCTCGACGTCAGCGCCGTCATCGACGCCAAAGACATCGTCTCCAGCCGACAGATCGTGAACTCCATCTACATGGATGAAAAAATCCGCGACTACATCGTCGCCCTCATCCATTCCACCCGCAATCCCGGCCCTCTCGCCCCCCATTTGAAGCTCCTCATCCGCTGCGGAGCCTCCCCTCGTGGCACCATCAACCTCGCCCTCGCCGCCAAAGCCGCCGCCTTCCTCGAAGGCCGCAACTACGTCACCCCCCAGGATGTCAAAGCCCTCGCTCCCGACATCCTCCGCCACCGCGTCCTCCTCTCCTACGAAGCCGAGGCCGAAGGCATGACAAGTGATGATGTGGTCCGAACCCTGCTAGACAAACTCCCCGTACCCTAAGAGGCAGCAGCCGCAGGCATCAGCTAAGCTGGACCCTCTCCTCTTCGCTCCTCGCCTCATCATGCAACCTCTCCTCGGACTCGTCACCTTCATCGCCCTCGCTTGGGCCCTCTCCCTCGATCGCCGCGCCTTTCCTTGGCGCATCGTCATCGCAGGACTCGCCCTCCAGTTCATCCTCGCCTTCCTCATCCTCCACACCGCCCCCGGCATCGCCTTTTTCGCCAGCCTGGACAGCGCCTTCAACACCCTGCTCAAGTTCGCTAACGAAGGCACCTCCATGGTCTTCGGCCCCCTCGCCAACACCGCCCTCATCACCGAAAAATGGGGCCCGCAAAACGCTTTCATCTTCGCCGTCACCGTCACCGGCACCATCATCTTCGTGTCCGCCCTCTCCTCCGCCCTCTACCACTACGGCATCCTCCAACTCATCGTCCGCGCCGCCGCCTTTGTCATGGCCAAGGTCCTCGGCACCAGTGGCAGCGAAACCCTCGCCGCCGCCGCCAACATCTTCATGGGTCAAACCGAAGCCCCCCTTGTCATCAAACCCTATCTCCCCACCATGACCCGCAGCGAACTGCTCGCCCTCATGATCGGCGGAATGGCCACCATCGCCGGCGGTGTTCTCGCCGCTTACGTCGCCTTCGGCATCTCCGCAGGCCACCTCCTCACCGCCTCCGTCATCAGCGCTCCCGCCGCCCTCATGATGGCCAAAATCCTCCTCCCCGAAAAAGAAATCAGCCCCACCCGCCTCGGTGCCCCCGCCCAGGTCGAAAAACAATCCGTTAACGGCATCGACGCCATCTGCACCGGCGCTTCCGACGGCATGACGCTCTCCATCAACGTCATGGCCATGCTCATCGCCTTCGTCGCCACTGTCGCCCTCCTCAATCACTTCCTCTCCCTCGCCCTCGGCTGGGTCGGTGCCGATGTTGCCCAACCCCTGCAACTCGTCCTCGGCTGGATCCAGGCCCCTTTCGCTTGGCTCATGGGCGTCCCCGCCACCGAGTGCGTCCCCGCCGGTGCCATCCTCGGCGAGCGCATCGTCCTCAACGAGTTCGTCGGCTACCTCTCCCTCTCCCAACAGATGGAGACCCTCTCACCCAAAACCACCGTCATCCTCACCTACGCTCTCTGCGGCTTCGCCAACTTTTCCAGCATCGCCATCCAGATCGGCGGCATCGGCGCTCTCGCAGAGACTCGTCGTGCGGACTTGGCACGACTCGGATTACGTGCCATGATTGGAGGACTGCTCGCCTGCTACTGCACCGCCTGCATCGCCAGCCTGCTGAGTTAGGTTGGCGTTCAGCCACCCAACCAACCTCAAAAAGCCCGTTTCTCCAGCCCACCGCCCATGAAAATCTTCATCCGCGTCCTCCTCGCCATCGTCATCCTCGGCGCCGTCTTCGCCATCACCTGGTGGGCCGCTGGCGCCAGTTCTCCCCGCAAACCCGATCCCATCGCGGCCAAAGATCCCGTCAAAGCCTCTACCGTCAACGTCCCCAACAATCTCCCCACCCTCCCCGGTTCCGCCCCCACCCTCCCCAACTCCACCCCAGGCCTCCCCGGCGGCCCCACCGATCCCAACGCTCCTCCAGCACCAGCGACCGGCGGCATGAACGCCGAAGTCTTCGCCGAAAAACTCCACAACGTCCTCATCAACGACTCCATCTCCCACGACCAAGCCGCCATCACGCTCCTCGACATGCTCCCCTCCGGCAATGTCGAGCAACAAGTCGAACTCTCCCAGCACGCCGCCAACCTCCTCCCCGACGAACAATACGGCCGCATCAGCACCCTTCTCCTCGACCCCAAAGTCCCCTCCGAAGTCAAAGAAGTCTGGTATTCCGACATGCTCAATCGCGACCCCAAATTGAACGTCCCCCTCCTCGGCGCCATCGCCAAACAAAAAGACAATCCCTTCCACCAGGAAGCCATCGACACCCTCAGCATCATCCTCAATCCCGAAATCTCCGACAACCAGGCCATCATCGACGCCGAAGTCCAAAAACACCTCCGCGAACTCCAGGAACAAGACGCCGCCGCCAACGTCCCCCCGCTCGCCCCCAAACAGTAGGTCTCCCCTTCGACTTCTGTCTCTCAGCACCCTCCGATTTCGGAACTCGGCACTCAATCGTCGTCACCGCCACGGCCTGACTTGGCACCCTCGGTTTCGCTTTCACCAAGTCGCAGCGTCACTCCAATCCCAGGCAGTTTGACCGTTGCGTTTTTAGCATCGTGACTGGCAAACAGCGCCGCAATCCATAGCCCGGCCCCGATCAGAATGATCACTCCCCAAACCGGGTGGGCCGAGGCAATGGCATCCTCAGGGTTGCCCATCTTTCTCCCCGTCACCATCGCGAGCGCAATGTTTTCCCGATGCCTGAACGTGTGCCAACCCAAGCCCGCTAAGTGCATCCCAATCACCGCCAGCAAACCCCATGCACAGAGTTCGTGGAGTTCCTCAATCGCTTCCCCTCCAAATCCAATGCCCGACACAAACAAAGCCGGCACCAGCAAAAACATCAGCACCGCGGCCATGGCAGAACCCGGATTATTGCCCGCATAAAGCCTCGTCTTCAAGATCACCGCACTCACCAGGTATCCAATGACCTCCATTGGACGCAGCGGATAACTGGAGAATCGCGAGTAGCGAGATCCAACAAATCCCATCACCACTCTCACCACCAGCAGGAACAAAGCGATGATCCCAAAGATCATGTGCAGTTGAAATCGCGGCTCGTCATCATCGACAAGAAATCCGATCACAATGGCAACGGTGAGTGAGGCGGCGAAACCCCAATGAAACAGACGCGCAGGGATGTCCCAAATGAGGATTTTTTTCATAACAGAGGGGGTTAGGATTCGGATCTTCCGACAACACACCCTGCTTGGGACCAGTGCCCCCCACTGCGCTGGAATTGCGCAATCGCTCTCCATTTCTGCTATGCCAGCACTCGAAGCGTCATTCACACGCCCCCTACCCGCCCGTCACCACCATCTCCAATCATCCTCGCTGCATGAAACCCTCGAAGTTTCCGCAAAGAACGGAACTCCCAAGTTCAACCCTCCACCTCGAAGCTTCAGCAACTCAACTCCCCGCCTTCTTCTTCAACTGCGGAAATAGGACCACATCCCGAATGCTCTCCGCTCCGGTCAGCATCATGATCAACCGATCAATGCCAATGCCGATCCCACCCGCCGGCGGCATCCCATGCTCCAGCGCCAGGATGAACTCCTCGTCGATCTTCTGAATCTCCTCCCCAGCCTGCTCCATCAAGCGAGCCCGTTGCACCTGCGGATCGTTCAACTCCGAATACCCCGGTGAAATCTCCTGCCCGTTGATCACCAACTCATACACATCGACCACCGAATCATCATCCGGATTCTGCTTCGCCAATGGCACCAACTCTTTCGGGCACCGCGTCACAAACAACGGATTGAACTGCTTCTCCTCGACCAGCTTCTCAAACACGTGCTGCGTCACTTCATAGTCTTCAAAGTTCGGCCCGATCTCCACCCCCAACTCACCCGCCCGCTTCAATCGCTCCTCCGGCGTGTAATCAAACCACTTCTCATCCACCCCGCGCAGCAAGTCACGATAGCTCGTGCGCTTCCACGGCCGGGTCAGATCGATCGTCTTGGTCACATTCCCCTCCTCATCCTTGTGCTCCAGCTTCAAACCCCCGCAGAACTTCTCTGCCAGGTGACAAATCATCCCCTCCACCAAATCCGCCATCTGCTCAAAATCCGCAAACGCCCAATACGCCTCCAACATCGTGAACTCCGGATTGTGCCGGCGACTCAACCCCTCGTTCCGGAAATTCCGGTTCAGTTCAAAAATCCGCGTGAACCCGCCCACCAGCAACCGCTTCAAAAACAACTCCGGCGCGATCCGCAAATACAGCGGCATCCCCAGCGCATTGTGAAACGTCTCAAACGGTGTCGCCGCCGCCCCGCCCGCCACGTCCTGCATCATCGGCGTCTCCACCTCCAGGAAATCCCGCTGGGACAAATACGCCCGAATCTCCGCCACCATCCGGCTCCGCGTCACAAACACCTCCCGACTCCGCTCATTCGAAAGCAAATCCAAATACCGCTGCCGATACTTGATCTCCCGGTCCGCCACCCCATGCCACTTGTCCGGCAGAGGCCGCAGCGTCTTGCCCAAAAACGTCAACTGCTCCGCATGAATCGAATTCTCCCCCGTCTTCGTCACAAACGTCTTCCCGATCACTCCCACAAAATCCCCGATATCCACCTCCTTGATGAACATCTCCCACACCTCATCCCCCACTTCCTTCTTGTTGATGTAAACCTGGATCCGACCGCTGATGTCCCCAATGTCAAAAAACGCCGCCTTGCCCATCTCACGGCGCGAAAAAATCCGCCCCGCCACCCGCACCTCCAGTCCCTCCTCAAACGCTTCCTTCAGAGCACCCGGATCATGCGATATCTCAAACTTCTGGCCAAACGCCGACACCCCACGACGCTTCAACGCCTCCAGCTTGTCCCGGCGCACTTGCAGGAGTTCGGATTCGGTGGCTTGCGGCTGATCTTGAGGTTGCATGACGGATCGTATGACTGAGTGGTT
>JARXAL010000106.1 GCA_029865835.1 Verrucomicrobiaceae bacterium | reverse complement strand
GAGGTAGCCAGCCAAAAGCTGCCCGTAGGGTGAAGTGCAGCGGAAGCAAATGCCCCCCTCTCTCAACCTCCCCCTCTGCGCCTCTCCTCATCTCCGCGCCTCTGCGTGCCCTAGAGCATTTTAAGAAAAGATGTGGCCGTTGATTTGGGAGCGCCGGAGGTGGAGATGGGCCGTTGGCAGCGCCGGGGCATATGAGAACATACGTCCCAAGCTGACAATGGACCAGATCCGCTTCCGCCGCCCCAAAGAAGCGGCTACAGTTTTGCTTAAACTGCTCTAAGCCTTCACCGCCCACTCCAAAAGCGCCTGCGCATCCGCCCACACCCCGCTCTTCCCCCCGTTCAACACCACCACAATCCGCCGCTTCCCGTTCTTCTCCCCGCTCGCCACCAAACAATACCCCGCCGCATTCGTAAACCCCGTCTTCATCCCGTCACAAATCGAGTAACTGCTCAGCACCCGATTCGTATTCTCCAACGTCAAACTCGTCTGCCCCGGACGCTCAAACACAAACCGCTTCAACTTCACCATCGCCCGAATATCCGGCATCAAATCCACCACTGACGCGATCTTCGACAAATTCCTCGCCGTCGAATACTGCTCCGGATCTGATGGCAAACCATGCGGGTTCTGAAACAACGAATCCTCCAACCCCAGCGACTTCGCCTTCGCATTCATCGCCACCACAAACGCCTCCACAGATCCCGAATGATCCCGCGCCAAAGCCTGCGCAATGTCGTTCGAACTCTTCACCATCAGCGCCGTCAAAAGCTGCCTCCGCGAATACTCCTCCCCCTCCTTGATCCCCAACCGCACCGGCGCGCAATCCGAGTCACTTTTCTCCACCTTCATCATCCCATCGAGGTTCCCCTTCTCCACCACCAGCAACGCCGTCAGCAGCTTCTGCGTGCTCGCAATCGCCCCCCGCTTGTCCGCATTCTTCTCATAAAGCACCTCCCCCGTCGCCGGATCGATCACGATCACCCGCTCCGCCGTAATCCTCGGTGCCTGCCCACGCAAATTCTTGATCTCAAACGCCCGCCGCGCCGCCTTCATCTTCTCCAACTCCGCTTCCATCTCCCCCTTCAGCTTCGCCAACTCCCCCTCCCTCGCCGCAATCGTTAACCGCGCCGCCGCAATCTCCTCCCGCTCCCGCAGCAAATCGCGATCCTTCCGCACCACCGCCGCCTCCTTCGCATTCACCTCCTCCTCGCGCCACCGCAACCGCGCCTCACGCTCCGGATCATCACACCCCGGCACCAGCATCAGCAACCACGCCACCCCCATCAACAACCTCAGTTGCCGACCACCACCACGTTTCGCTAAACTCATTTCAAACATCAAAAATCAACCGTCAAAGCTCCGCCAACACCGCCTTCAAGCGCCGCGCTGGCCATTGCCCCGGCGCATTGCCATTCGCACCGAGAAACCCGTAATTCAACACGCTGCCACACTTTGCAAGCGCCAAGCGCGAGACCGGACCCAAAGCTCCCATGCCCATCACCGATACCCGCGCCCGCCGCTCCTTCCCCGCAAATCGCACCAGCGTCGCCAAATCCTCAGCACCCTGCAAAAAAGTCGCCACCTTCACCGCCGCCAAACCCGTCGCCTCAGCCATCCCCGCCGCCCCCTCCAACACCTCCGCCGACGGCGTCCGCTCAAAATCGTGAAACGACCCGATCACCCCCACCCCAGCCGCCTGCGCCTGTCGCACCCCTTCCCGCATCTCCCCCAAACTCCGCAACTCCACATCCCATAGCGCCACCCGCCCCAAAAACGGCTCCACCAACGCCCAACGCGCCTCCGCACTCAGATTCCCCTCGCCCCCCTCCGCCCCATGCCTCGCCGTCACCAACTACGGCGTCTCCTCGCGCTCCAACAGCCCCAGCAACACCTCCGCCCCCACCTTCCACAAATCCAACCGCAACTCCAGCACATCACACTGCGCCGCTCGCGACTCACCTCCCTCCGCCACAAACCCCCGCAAAGCCTCCATCCCAGCAGGCACTCCCACCACCAACGGCCTCACCGAAAGCAGCAAATTTTTCGATGAAACATGTTGAGCCATTTATTAGGAGTGCTATAATTTTCAGGTTATTGGAAGTAAATCAGAATTCACTCCCTTCACTATGCTCGGTAGGCGACAAGAAATCAATTTGCAGCTCACAGAACTCACCGACAGCGGGCTTCTGGCATTTTTTCTTTGGTTCGGCCACTACCTCCGCTCCGAACTCGCGCTCCACTTCTTCCCCAACCTCGGCGCCATCCCTCCCTTCAGTGAGTCCCTCTGGCTCCTCGCCGTCATCGTCCCCTTCACCCCCGTCATCCTAGAAAGCCGCGGATTCTACACGAACCTTATCAGCAAAACCCCCGCCCGCTCCATCCGCCAACTCCTCGAAGCCCTGGTCATCGTCGGCATGATCATCGGTGCCCTCTCCATCTTCGTCCGCTGGCAGGTCCCCAGTCGCGCCGTCCTCATCCTCGGTCTCTCTCTCGGCGTCCTCGCCATCCTCCTGCGCGAAAGCTGCCAGCGCATCTCCCTCCGTCGCCGCATCCACTCCGGCGTCGGTCGCGAACCCGTCCTCATCGCTGGCCTCACCGAGGACATGGATCGCCTCCTCGAATCCATGAGCGACGAACACCGCGCCGAAATCGACGTCCGCGCCTGCATCGACCTCACCCAGCACCCGGTCGAAACCCTCGTCTCCGCCATGCATCAGCATGCCGTCAGCCGCGTCCTCCTCGCCGCCCAGCACATCCACTTCGCCCGCGTCGAAGAAGCCGTCCAAGCCTGCGAAACCGAAGGCGTCGAAGCCTGGATCGCCTCCGACTTCTTCCAAACCGCCATCGCCCGCCCCACCTTCGACACCCTCGCCGGACGCCTCATGCTCGTCTTCCACAGCACCCCGCAAGTCTCCTGGGCGCTCCTCTTCAAAGACACTCTCGACCGCGTCGGCGCCGCTGTCCTCCTCGTCCTCAGCATCCCCTTCTGGATCATTGCGCTCGTCGGCATTCGGCTCGTCTCCTCCGGCCCCATCTTCTTCCGGCAGGAACGCGCCGGACGGAATGGCAAACCCTTCATGATGTGGAAGTTCCGCACCATGCACACCAACGCCGAATCCATGCGCGAGGAACTCGCCGTCCAAAACGAAATGGACGGCCCCGTCTTCAAAATCCGCAACGACCCCCGCATCTTCGCCTTCGGCTCCTGGCTCCGCCGCCTCAGCATCGACGAACTCCCCCAACTCCTCAACGTCCTCCGTGGCGAAATGAGCCTCGTCGGCCCCCGCCCCCTCCCCGTTTACGAAATCGAACGCATCGAAAAACACGCCCAACGCCGCCGCCTCAGCGTCAAACCCGGCCTCACCTGCCTCTGGCAAGTCTCCGGCCGCAACGGCATCAAAAACTTCGAAGAATGGGTCGCCCTCGACCTCGCCTACATCGACAACTGGTCCCTCTGGCTCGACCTCCAAATCCTCCTCCGCACCCTCCCCGCCGTCCTCCGCGGCAGCGGCGCCCACTAAAAAGGCGCCAAAGGAAAGGCCACAAAGCCATCCCGCCCCGCACCCCGGCGCCCCGCCACCACCTCACGGCCCCTCAGCCAACCAAGCTGACGTCGCGTGCATCCCACTCCAACAACCACTCCATGAACCTCCAAATTTGACACCACCATCCGCATCACTAAGTTCACCCCCCGAAAATAATCCCGTTAGCCGACCAAAGGGAGACAGCCTGCTAAAGGCAGCCCGAAGGGAAGCGAAGCGTAGCAATCCTGCAATCCTGTTAATCCTGTCCTAAATAACCGTCCATTCCGCCCTAAAACCATGTCCGCAAAACACGAATTCCAAGCCGAAGTCAAACAGCTCCTCGACATCGTCATCCACTCCCTCTACACCGACCGGGAAATCTTCGTCCGCGAGCTCGTCTCCAACGCCGCGGACGCCCTCGAAAAACTCCGCCACACCCAGCTCACCGAAAACAACATCTTCCAGGCCGATCTCCCCCTCGAAATCGCCCTCACCACCGACGAGGAAAAGCGCACCCTCACCATCACCGATCACGGCCTCGGCATGTCCCGCGGCGAGCTCATCGAAAACCTCGGCACCATCGCCCACTCCGGCTCCAAAGCCTTCGCCACCGCCCTCAAAAACGCTGGCAAAGGCGACGAAGCCAAAGTCATCGGCCAGTTCGGCGTCGGCTTCTACTCCGCTTTCATGGTCGCCGACGAAGTCACCGTCTCCACCCACTCCTGGCGCCCCGAAGGCGAGCACCTCACCTGGACCAGCGACGGCGCCACCGGCTACTCCATCGACACCGCCGCCTCCGAGCAGGAGCGCGGCTGCTCCATCGTCCTCCACCTCAAGGAAGACGCCGCCGAATTCGCCAAACCCGAACGCATCAGCGAGGTCCTCAAGCGCTACTCCAACTTCGTCGGCTTCCCCATCTACCTCAATGGCGAGCGCATCAACACCGTCGACGCCATCTGGCTCAAAACCAAAGACGCCGTCACCGACGAACAATACAACGACTTCTACAAGTTCACCGCCCGCGCCTGGGACACCCCCAGCTACCGCCTTCACTTCCAGGCCGACGCCCCCCTCGTCATCAACGCCCTCCTCTTCCTCCCCCAACAGAACATGGAGCTCATGGGCATGGGCCAGACCGAACCCGGCGTCGCCCTCTATTGCAAAAAAGTCCTCATCGACTCCCAACCCGCCAAGCTCCTCCCCGACTGGATGCGCTTCGTCCGCGGCGTCATCGACAGCGAAGACCTCCCCCTCAACATCTCCCGCGAGTCCATGCAGGACTCCGCCCTCGTCCGCAAACTCGGCGACGTCGTCTCCAAGCGCCTCTTGAAGCACCTCGACAAGGAAGCCCAGGACGACCCCAAAAAATGGAGCGAATACTACAGCAAATTCTCCCGCTTCTTCAAAGAAGGCATCGCCACTGACACCACCAACCGTGAAGGCATCGCCAAGCTCATCCGCTTCGAAACCTCCATGACCGAAAAAGGCGAAGTCATCTCCCTCGCCGACTACATCGGCCGCATGAAGGAAGACCAAAAAGCCATCTACTACCAGGTCGCCCCCTCCCGCGCCACCATCGACGCCGGCCCCTACGTCGAAAGCTTCAAAGCCAAAGGCCTCGAAGTCATCTACCTCTACGAGCCTATCGACGAATACGTTGTCTCCTCCCTCCGCGAGTTCGAAGGCAAAACCCTCCACGCCGTCAACTCCGACCAGATCGACCTCGGCGACGACACCACCCCCGCCGAAGGCGAATCCCTCAGTGAAGACGCCACCACCAGCCTCTGCGACTGGCTCAAAGAAACCCTCACCGAGGGTGTCGAATCCGTCCGCCCCGGCAAACGCCTCCTCAGCTCCCCCGCCCTCGTCCTCACCCCCGATGGCGAGATGACACCCCAGCTCCGTCAAATGATGCGCGCCATGAACAAAGACGGCGCCCTCCCCACCGCCAACGTCATCCTCGAGATCAACCCCCGCCACCCCATCATCCGCCGCCTCGCCGAAGCCAAAACCGACGCCACCCAAAGCGAAACAGCCCAACTCATCGCCGAGCAAGTCCTCGACAACGCCCTCCTCTCCGCCGGCCTCCTCGAAGACCCCCAACGCATCGTCGCCCGCACCCAAAAGCTAATGGAATCCCTCCTCTCCAAATAGCCCTTACAGGGATCGTCGTGGCGACATTGAGCCCGATGGATCTGTTAGGTTGTTCCGGCTAACGTAAGAGCTACAAAAACGGCTTGAGAGAGATGCCTGGATTCAACCAGGTAGTCTCCCTCCGGTTACCGGAATCCCGGATCCCCGCAGTGGTTACCTCTCTTCGCATCAAGAACCTTTAGCTCGAACACCGCGATTCGAGGTGCCGTAGGCGGTGCCATGCTTGGCTGCACAAGACCTTGGCGATCGCTGCGGCTGTAACCAGTGGTGATACCGCCCAAAAAGAGGGAAGACTTGCGCAGCCAATGACCGACGCAAATCGTGCCTCACCTATTCGCGCTTCCAAGCCTACCGTCTTGGGTTTTGGTTCCCTTCAGTCGGCGATATTCTTGCGCTAACGCACAGAATCAACGGCCATGACCCGCATCGGTTACCTTTATTTGTTGGTGGGTTCTCACTGCCTAGGTCAGCCCTCCAACTGCCTCTTGAGATGATCGACAACAGCGCAATGCTCGACCTGCGGACTGAAGAGAATAATCTCAGCGTCAACCCCCACTCGCACCGAATGCCCGGGAGGCCAATAAAAAAGCTCCCCACCAACAATGGTTTCCTCCGTTCCATCTAGATACGAAACGGTAACCTCTCCCTCAATCATATACCCCCAATGTGGCGACTGGCAGAGATCTGACTCCAAACCTTTGAGAAGTGGCGCAATGTCAGTCCCCTGTTTAAGCGAGAAATACTCTCCCGCAATGTTTCCATAACCGGCTACGCTGCCAAAATTCAATTCCTGCCGCGCGATTGCGCCTGGAACGTTGAGCTTTTCGGGAATGTCTTGTTTTGCTATTTTCATGATGCTTGTAACGATGTTCTCGTGATGATTGCCTAACACTGCAATTAACTAACTGGTCTCCTAACTCATCAGACACCCATCACCTTCTGCCTGCAAAAACCTTGGAACTGAGCAAACTCTATCCATCGGCTTTCATGACGGCATTTCTATTCACACAGCAACACGCTGTCAAGAACTTTACGGAACTTGCCAGTCTTAACTTTGCCGTCGCCTGCTATCCCTAAGCAGCTTTTGAATAGGCGCTGGCCCGCACCAGAATCACCCATCGAAGCCACCTCCCGGCCCAAATCAACACTCATAGCCGCCCCTACTTCTTCCCCTTCTTCGCCTTCGCCTTCACCGCCCCCAGCCCCGCAAACACCGGCCCCACCGTCCCCTTCTCCCACTCCCGAATCGCCGCCATCAACTCCCCCACCACCTCCGGCTTCTCCCTCGCCAAATCCTTCGACTCCCCCACATCCGCTGCCAAATCATACAGCTCAGGTGCCTTCGACCCCTCACTCACGAGCTTCCAATCCCCACGCCGCACCGAGTGTTTCCCACCAAATCCACCTGACCGCCAAAACAGCGTCTCATGCGGCACCCCGCTCGCTTCCCCCGTCAAAAACGGCAGCAAATTCACCCCATCCAAATCCTTCGGCACCTCCTCCCCCGCCGCAGCCAACGACGTCGGCAAAAAATCCAGCGCGATCACCGGCTTCTCATAAGTCCCCGGCTTGATCTTCGCCGGCCAACTCACCAAAAACGGCACCCGCACCCCGCCCTCATACAAGTCACCCTTCGCCCCCCGCAGCGGCGTGTTATCCGTGAAATTCGTTCCGCTCTTCTTCTCCAAATTCGGCCCCCCATTGTCGCTCACAAAAAACACCACCGTATTCTCCCGCTCCCCCTCAGCCTCCACCTTCGCCATCACCTTCCCAATCGCCTCATCCATCGCCGCCACCATCGCCGCGTAGGTCCTCCGAATCTTGTCCTCAATGGACTTGAACTTCTCCAGCCAAGCCTCCGGCGCCTCCAACGGCGTGTGCGGCGCATTGAACGCCAGATACAGCATCCACGGCTTCTCCTCCCCCGCATGACGCCCAATGAACGCCACCGCCTCATCCCCAAACTGCTCCGTCAAATACCCCGTCTGCGCCTCATCCTTCCCGTTCCGATTCAGCGGTATCCCATACTCCACACTCTTGCTGCCGGACGGAAAGTAAGCATGCCCACCCCCTAGCGCTCCAAAGTACTCATCAAACC
>JARXAL010000091.1 GCA_029865835.1 Verrucomicrobiaceae bacterium | reverse complement strand
GGTCTTTGACCGCGTGGTCCTGGAGCATGACGAAAAGGGGCGGGTGGTGGCAGCGCATCTTTTGGATTTCAAGACAGATGAAGCTGCGGATGAGGAGGCTTTGAAGGAAAAGGCGGCGGGGTATGCGCCTCAGTTGGCGCTGTATCGGCGAGCGGTAGCGAAACAGACGGGGTTGATGGAGTCCCAGATTAGCATGCGGCTGCTGTTTTTGAGGGCACAGCGGTTGGTGAAGGTAGGCTAATGATACAAAGGGATTGTGAGTGAGTCGGTATCTAGTTCGACAAATGGACGGCAGGCGAGTCCCAATACTCCCCGTCGAATTGTGCTTTAGGCGGCGACTGGATTGCGACACCGATTCCATTCACTTGCGGTTAGTTCGAAAACAAAATTGGTGAATCTACCCACCTACAATTCCTTTTAAGTGACTGAGGCAGCAGTTCAGAAGCACGCATAGAAAATTTCTTTTCGATTTGTCGTCGACAAATGAATCGTGAATTGACATCTTTGGCTGATGGCTTGAGCATCGCCGGAGGGCGGTGCTTTTTGGATCTCACTTAGGCCATGTAGGCCAAAGGCTGAGATACTGAACGGTTCTTAGAGACGACTCTCCTTTGCCGAAACAGTACTTAGAGGCAGCAAACAGAACGAGTTAGCTTATGAAAAACGATGCTCTCCCTTCACTTGGTTGTTCATTGCTTGCGTTACTATTGGCCTTAGGCTCTTTAACTGCTGAAACGGTTGACCGGACTCAATTGCCGGTTGCTCAGCCGGAGCGGCCTGTGTACTCGGAGACGGACGTGCGCAATGTGAAGGTGCCTGCGAGATTTGAGGTTGCTGCGCCCAAGGATGCTCCCAACGTGATTATTGTTTTGATCGACGACCTTGGATTTGGCGCGACGAGCACCTTTGGAGGGCCGATTGCGACACCGACTCTGGATCGGTTGGCCAAAGGAGGGCTGAAGTACAATCGTTTCCATACGACAGCCCTTTGCTCACCCACGCGAACGGCGCTGAAGTCGGGGCGAAACCACCATACCTGCAACATGGGTTTCATCACCGAAATGGCGACCGGCATTCCTGGAGCAACAGGCGAGATACCCAATGCGGTGGCGCCCCTGGCAGAGATGCTGCGTTTGAATGGATACAGCACGGGAGCTTTTGGAAAATGGCACGAAACCGCAAGTTGGGAGGTAAGCGTTTCCGGTCCTTTTGATCGTTGGCCGACTCGCCAAGGATTCGATAAATTTTATGGATTCATTGGAGGTGAGACCAATCAGTGGGCTCCCTATTTGTATGACGGCGTGGCACCCGTTGAACTGCCTGATGATCCGAGTTATCACTTCATGGCGGACATGACGGAAAAGTCGATTGCGTGGATGAAGCATCAAAAGGCAATGACGCCTGAAAAGCCGTTTTTTGCGTATTTCGCGCCGGGGGCGACTCATGCGCCACATCACGTTCCTCAAGACTGGATTGCCAAGTGGAAGGGAAAGTTTGACCAGGGCTGGGACAAGATTCGAGAAGAGACTTTGGCGAGACAGATCGCATTGGGCGTCGTGCCAAAAGGCACTCAACTGGCATCCAAACCGGCAGCGATTGCCGATTGGGAGAAGCTGTCTGGAGATGAGAAACGACTTTTTACCGCCCAAGTCGAGACATTCGCCGCCTACTTGGACTACACGGACCATCACATCGGTCAAGTCGTGCAGGCGGTTGAGGATATGGGTCAACTCGACAACACATTGATCTTTTACATTGCGGGTGACAATGGGGCGAGCGCGGAGGGCGGAATGAACGGCATGTTCAACGAGTACACCTATTTCAATGGCGTTGAGGAAAAGGTCGAAGACATGCTCAAGCGAATCGACCAGTGGGGCGGTCCGACAACCTATCCCCATATGGCGGCGGGTTGGGCGGTCGCATTCAACACGCCGTTCATGTGGACCAAACAGGTGGCGTCGAATTTTGGGGGGACTCGGAATGGAATGGTGGCTCACTGGCCGAAGGGAATCACTTCGAAGGGCGAGTTGAGATCTCAGTTTAGCCACGTGATTGATGTTGCCCCGACGATTCTTGAAGCGGCCGGATTGCCAGAGCCAAAGGTGGTTAATGGGACTCCACAAATTCCGATGGAAGGGACCAGCCTGTTTCCGACCTTCAAGTCGGCCGATGCGGAGGATCGGCACAAGACGCAGTATTTTGAGATCGCCGGTAATCGTGCCATTTACCACGACGGATGGCTTGCTGGAGTCGTCCACAAGGCGCCGTGGGAGCGGTCGCCAAGTCGGGCTTTGGATGCCGATTTGTGGGAGTTGTATGACGTTCGCAACGACTTCAGTTGCTCAAAAGATTTGGCTGCCAACAACCCTGAGAAGTTGAAGGAGATGCAGGCGTTGTTTCTGGAGGAGGCGAAGAAGTATCATGTGCTGCCAATTGATGACCGGGTGTTCGAGCGGATGATCGGCGAGATGGTGGGCCGTCCTGATCTCATGGGGAAGCGCACGTCATTGACACTTGCCGAGGGAATGACAGGCATGATGGAAGCTGCTTTTATCAATGTGAAGAACAAATCGAAGACGATTACCGCGGAGATTGAAGTGCCCGAGAACGGAGGAAACGGGATCGTGCTTTGTCAGGGTGGTCGCTTTGGCGGATGGGCCCTGTATGTGAAGGATGGTGTGCCGGGTTATGCATACAACTTTTTGGGACTCCAGAATGTGAATCTAGCGAGCACGGAAAAGCTAAAGCCAGGCAAAGCGACACTGGTGTTTGATTTTGCTTATGAAGGCGGTGGGGCTGGCAAGGGTGGGCAAGGCGTTTTGTCGGTGAATGGTTCAAAAGTTGCCGAAGGGAAAATTCCGCATACACAAGGAGGGATTTTTTCGGCTGACGAGACGGCTGATGTCGGTATTGATCTGGGAACACCCGTGGTGGATGTCATCGGAAGTGAGGCCAAATCAAAGTTCACAGGCCGCATACCGAAGGTGACGATTGAGGTTCGGTGATCTCTGTTAGTTAAAACAAACTCCCTAAATTAAACATCATGACAACGCATCCATTGAGACTTTATCGGACCATTGCCCTTGGGTTATTTGTGACTCTCATCCAGACAGGATGCGCCTCGAAGGTGGTCTGGTCGGGACAGCGTCAGGTAGACCGAAATGCCCGATTAACCCGTGGCTGTGTGTTTTATTTTGATGGCGCGGGAGGGGGCACTAAGGACAAGAATTATGGTGCCGGGGTAGTGGAAGGGATGCTCGAGGCGGGTTACAAGGGTGCGGGTGAACTGATGGCCTGGGAGACGGGCAAAGGGTTGCTCAAGGATCAGGTCGCGAGTGTTGAATACAAGAAGTCCAAGGCGAAGGAGTCAGCCGTCTCGATTCAAGAATACAGTCGCGAACATCCTGGTGCTCCAATCGAACTGCTTGGATTTTCTGCTGGAACAGCGCAGGCGATTTTTGCACTTGAGGCGTTGCCGGAGGCTGTTCAGGTGAATCGGGTTGTGCTTTTGGGAACGTCGATCAGTCACGACTATGACCTGACCGAGGCGCTCAAGCGGGTGAGCGACAAGCTTTACATCTTCACCTCCCCACACGATCGGATGGTGGGCACCATGATGAAGCTGTCAGGAACCGCGGACCGGAAGTTTCGCGATGCAGGGGCAGGCGTGAAGGGATTTGTCCTCCCTCAGGGAGCTTCGGAGGCGACGAAGCAGTTGTATGCCAGCAAGATCGTCACGATTCCTTATGACGAAAGTTTCAAGAAGGACGGGGACAAGGGGCATCACTTTGACAACGTGAAAAAAGACTTCATCCGCGAACATGTGGCACCGCTGCTCATGGAGCGTTGAGGTTTCAAGAGGACACCGAATTTGACATGAAACTGGAATCGCAGCAATCTGTGGAATGAACTCGTCGCTTATTACTGGCATCATCTTCGCGTCACTTCTGGGCGCTGTCTGGTTTGGAATGTTTGTTCGCCGTCATCTTCCGGAGCAGCACTTTAGCGCGGATACGAAGGATACGGTCAAACTTGCAATGGGACTGGTCGCCACGATGGCAGCCTTGCTTCTCAGCCTGCTTGTAAGTTCGGCGAAAGATTCGTACGACACGGTAAGGAATGAAGTTATTCAGATGGCCTCAAACCTAGCGTTTCTTGACCGAATTCTTGTTCTTTATGGAAGCGAGACCCAAGCGATTCGAGCCGCATTCGGGGTCGAAATGGAAAAAGCGATTCCTGCGATCTGGTCAACGGCGCATGGTGACGCTGAATTGGATATGAAGAACGGAGACGGGATTTTCATGGCCATTCAGTCACTTGCTCCTGCAAACGACATTCAGAGGGCGTTGAAGGAACAAGCCGTGGGGCAGACGGTGGAACTGGGTAAGTTGCGGACCTTATTGCGGACGCAATCAACCTCGTCGGTTTCGCTGCCGCTTTTGGTAGTAGTGGTGTGTTGGCTTGTGATCATCTTTTTCAGTTTCAGCGTGTTTGCGCCTCCGAATCGAACGGCGACCCTGTCATTGATCGTTTCCAGCATTGCGGTGGCTGGGGCCATGTTTTTGATTCTTGAGATGGATCGTCCGTTTAATGGACTGATCAAGATATCGGAGGCACCCATGTTGAAGGCTCTTCAGGACATGCGCCACTGATACGCCTTTTATTCCAGCGAGTTTCAATACCCAAACTATGAAATCCGCATCTCAAATGACGACCCGCCGACCTGTGACATTAGCTGTACTTACTCTATTGATGGGGGTCGGTTCAATGAACTCTACTTTGGCTGAAATTGAGCCAGCGGCACGGGCGCTGGCGGCTTCGGTCACGTCCAAACTGGCAGCAGCCCAGACGATCAAGCTTACGGCTCAGCACAAGCTGGATCCGGCACTTGGTGTGGGTGGCAGGCTGGATGCGGGTCCTTTGGAGATCACGGTGAAGCGTCCGAATCGGTTTTATGTGATTCAGGAAGCGGATGATCAGACTCGGGAGTTGGCATTTGATGGGAAGGTTTTTTGTTTGATGCACCCCAATCAGAAGCATCATGCCATGGAGAATGTCAGAGCGGATTCGATTGAGGCTCTGGCTGACCGAATCGACGAAAAATTCGGATTCAGGCCTCCGGTGGCGGAGTTGCTCTCGGCGGATCTTTCGAAGCAACTCTTCCTCCATGTGACTTCGGCGACCGTCGCTGGAACGGAGTGGGTTGGATGGACGCGTTGTGAGCGATTGCACTTTGAGCAGGATGGTATGACCGGGGATTTGTGGGTGGGCAAAAAGGACGGGTTACCGCTCCGATATCGGCTTACCTTTACGGGAGTCGCGGGTCAACCGACATGGGACATTCGCTTGAAGAAGTGGGAACTGAATACTCCTGTGGACGATTCCCTTTTCTCCAAGCGTCCGGCAGCGGACTCGCATAAAGTGCAGATGCTCAAGAGTCGTTAAACCGGATTTTTATTCACTGAAACTGACCTACGCCATGAAGAATTTGATTTCCATTCGTCCGTTGTCCCAGTTGTTGGCTGGCTTGTTTGTCCTAATTGTTGGTGCTGAAGCTTTTGGGGCACCGAGACATCGTCCTAGCAATCCTCGGGGTGTGGCAGATCCGCGTGGTGTTGCAGACCCACGGGGTATCGCTGATCCGCGTGGTATTGCGGATCCACGCGGCATTGCTGATCCGCGCGGTATTGCCGATCCAAGGGGTATCGCTGATCCAAGGGGCATCGCTGATCCACGGGGGGTGTTTGATCCGAGAGGTCCGTTCGATCCACGGAATCCTGCCCGTTACATGTACGGCTTGCCCACAGGGTAAGCGTTGCGTCCGTTTGGCGGCGTGAACTATTACTACTGCAGCGGGATCTACTACTACCCGTATTACATCAACGGGCAGGTGGTTTACACACGGTGCACGATTTCCGCTGGAGTGCCTGTGATGCCACCTCGGCCCTATTGAAATTGAATTGACGAGCACGTCGTGAAGGTTTTTTACGCACTGTCACTGTTGGGACTTGGAATCTCGTCGGTCTTTGCAGAAGGGACATTGGGGCACGAGGCGAATTGGACGCTGCGTCAATCAGGGACTTCTTGGCTGCAGGCGAATGATCCGACTCTCTTGAGTCCTCGGTTGCAAACCCAATGGGAGCATGAAGATCGTTCCGAAGGAGACAGCAGTGGCAAAGTCTTTGTCAATCTGCGTGAGGCTGTTTTGTTGAGTCCTAATTTGGCATTTGGAATTCAAGCGGAGATTCCGTTGCAGTGGGCGAGTGAGGGGGGGAGGATTTTTTAGGTCTGGGCGATGCTGAGTTTCGTGTTGGATTTGTGAGTCGCCTATCGCCGAAGTGGCGATTTGGATTGGGGTTGAATGGGAGGTTTGACAGTGCTTCTGAGGCGGAGCTTGGTGACGGGCTTTTTGAGTTGCGTCCCATAGCGGCCTTACGCTGGGATGCCTCCAAGCAATTGAACCTGGGTCTGAATGTGGAACGCACTTTCACGCCGAGTCCGAAGGACCAAAAGACGGTTGAGACCCTTCAGATCAGGTTACCGATCGTGGTGAAGTTGAATCACAGTTGGTCTGGCAGTGTCAGTTATCAGCCGAAGTGGAATCTGGCCAAGGGAGACTCGAGAAGTGACCGACTGGATCTCAGTGCGACAGTCGTTCTTGGGAAATCCAAGCATTTTGCGCTGACCGTTGGTGTCGAGATCCCGCTATCGGCGGATACACTTGATGCGAAGTCATTTGTTGGTCTTCAGTGGTTCTACCGTTAGTGTTGATTTTTGCTCCCGTTTAATCTCATGAAATACTCCCGTATCTTAATTGCTGCTCTAGTTGGTCTTAGCACGGTCACGACGTCGAAAACGTATGCCGGCGCGCCGGATGAAAAGAATCCGGTGATGGCTCCGGTGGGCATCTCACCGACTGTGTCTCCCTGGGAGGTGACATTGAATCTGTATGGTTGGATGTCGGGTGTGGATTCCCAGGTGGCGGTGAACGGGTTTCAGGCCAGCACGTCATTCGGGTTTGAGGACATCCTGCGGAATCTGGACATGACGGCGATGTTCAACCTTGAGGTTCGTCGAGGCCGATGGGGAGGCTGGGTGGACGGCATTTACCTGAAGGTTTCGTCGGATGCGGACACACCTGGGCGCTTGATGGACTCGATGGGGGTTTCGATTGAGAGTGTGATTGCCGAGGCAGCGTTGTATTACCGGGTTGTGGAAGGGAGCAAGGGTTTTGTCGATTTGTATGGGGGGGCGAGGTACATGCAAATGGGTGCGGATTTGAGTTTGAACGTGAGTGATAGTGGGATCACTGAAGTGTCAGAGGAATTGAGTGCAAAGGTCTTTGATGAGATAGGCACGGCGATTCGGACCCGCACCAAGCCCGAGTTGAAGGAAGCTGAAACTGCAATCGGGGCGGCGGCACAGGCTGCGCTTGTGGAGCAGGTTTCAGCGCGGGCGACTGGGGTAGAAACAGCCCTGAAT
>JARXAL010000272.1 GCA_029865835.1 Verrucomicrobiaceae bacterium | reverse complement strand
TTGGATTTGCATTTGGAGGATTTGGAGGCAGAGAAGAAGCCTGCGTCCGAGTGAGGAAGCGAACTGCGACGTGCTGCCCGTCTGGAATGGCGGGGTTGGGCTGGTTTTCTGTGGGCATTTGCAGTGTCTCGCGCCAACTTTCATGAATGGGTCAGTTAACCTAAAAACGGAAATGGCTGAGGGCGAATCTGCCGCCGTCATTGGCGCCACAATGCTTCCCGCTCCTCGGGTGGCATCACCTTTTCGATGCAACCGCTGCGAACCGGAAAGCCTTGTGGAACCAAGCACGACGCCATCTTCATCCCTTTCCATTCCCGTTTCTAGGTTAAGGGAAAGGGCGTTTTGGCCAAGCATCATCGCGGGTCATTTCGTGGCAGACAGAAAGGGAGGTTGGGGCTATGGTGGCGTGTTGATGAGTTTTTTGTTGTGAAGGTTCTGATCTGCCTATTTGTCGAACGCGCTGCGCACTGCAAGGAGTGCCGAAATGCCTTGACGGGAGGTGGGGAAGGCTTTCGAGAGAGGCTTGTGCCTGTGCAGACTTGGCTTCGTCTTGGTGTGGTGATTGGGGTGTTGATGGTTGGTGGTTTGGGCAAACTCTGGGCGCAGACCAATCCAGCGCCGCAAAGTCTGCCCTATTTGCAGGCATTTGGCGCTGCGAGTTTCACAGCCTTGCCACTTGGCGTGGCTGCGTGGAATGGGTTGAGTGGGGCTTCGATCAGTAGTAGTGCGCTGGCTGCGTCCAGCGTGCCGCTTACGGATGCCACGATGGCTGGTGCCACAGCTACGCAGACCACTGGTGGCTCTTATGGGTATGCGACGGGAGGTAATGGGCGCTTTTATATTCAGACGAGCAGCAACAGTGCGAATGGTGTCAACCAACTGGCAATTGCGATTAACACGATGGGCCGGAGTGCGATCAGTCTCGGTTACGATGTGGAAATTGTGAGTGCGCAACCGCGCACGGTCGGCGTTCTTTGCCAGTATCGGGTGGGAACCAGTGGCGGGTGGACGACGTTAACGCCGGTATCGGGTATGAATCCTTACAGTCAAGCTGGAGGGACGGTGGGGGTAAAGACGTCGCCGCAGATTTCACTTCCGATCAACGCGGAAAATCAGCCAGTGGTGCAGATCCGATGGGCGGTTTGGCGTGGAACGGAGGCGGGAAACAGTTCGGGTGTGGCGATCGACAACATTGGGGTGAGCGGCACATCGACTTCTATTGCGCTTTCGGCGTCGGTTGCACCGGCTTCTGTGCCAGAGAATGCGGGGTTAAGTGCTGCGACACTGACTGTGACACGGACTGGTGAAACTTTGGTTGCACTGCCTGTGACGCTGCTGATCAGCGATTTGACAGAGGCTTCTTACACGGGACCGAATCCGTTTGTGATACCAGCGGGTCAAGCCAGTGTATCGGTCCCGGTTCATGTGGTGGATGATGATGCGTTGGACGGGACTCAGGCGGTGAGCTTGCAGGTCAGTGCTAATGGGGCGAGTTCCACGTCAGCGGTGCTGTCGGTGCTGGATAACGAAGATGCCTTTTCGCCGCCACCGGGGTATTACAGTGCCGCTGCTGGGTTGAGCGGTGTGTCGCTCAAGGCGGCGTTGAAGGTGATTGCTTCACCTGCAAATTATCGGGCGTATGCGTATGCTGACACGTATGCGCCGCTGCGGGCGATTTGGGAAGATCCCAATAATGGGTCCAATTTGATCACGGTCTATTCGGGATCGTCGGTGGGGAAGAATGTTGCGTATTTTCCGGGGGGTCCGAGTCCGGACGTGAGTTGGAGTCGCGAGCATGTGTGGCCGGATTCTTTTGGATTGGATCCGGACAATGTGAACCCTGGTTCGACTGGTTTGGATGCGGGGCCGGACTTCACGGATTTGTTCAATCTTCGCCCATGTCTGCAAACGGTGAACACTCAACGGGGCAATCGTTTTTTTGACGAGACTGCGGGTGTGGGGACGATTCCAGTGTTGGCGCCATTGTGCAGCTTTGATGCGGATTCCTGGGAGGCGAGGGATGTGGAGAAGGGGGATCTTGCGCGGAGTCTTTTTTACATGGCGATGCGTTATGACGGGAGTGATGCGAATACGTTGGATCTTGAGTTAGCGAGTGTACCGAGCACTTCGCTGGGTCGATTTGCGAGTTTGGCGATGTTGCTGCGATGGAATGAGATGCAGCCCGTGGGACAAGAGGAGCGGAAGCGCAATCAGACTGTTTTTGCGACTTATCAGCGCAATCGGAATCCCTTTGTGGATCACCCGGAATACATCAACTTGATCTGGGGTAACGTGAGGATTGAGAAGCTTGTCGCCGCGGTGACGGAAGGAGGAGCGGTCGATACGTATGGTGTTGCGCTGGGTAGTCAACCGACGGCGAATGTGACGGTGACTCCGGCGGTGGCTCTTACCGGTCAAGTTAGTGTCACACCCGTCAGCCTGACTTTTACGCCCGCGAATTGGAACCAGCCTCAGGCGTTCTCGATTGCTGCTGTAAACGACAGTGTGTATGAGGCTACTGCGAGAGTTCGTGTTCAGCACAGCGTGACTTCCACGGACAGTCGTTATGCGGTGCTGGTGCCGCTGGATGTGGATGTGACGGTGAGTGACAATGATCCAGTGATCGCGCCGACGACATTGCCGGTCGCTTTTGGTGGGCCGTGGAACAGTTTGCCGACAGGTTTCCTTAGGTCTGGTCTGGGCACGCCGTACGCGGGCAGTCTTGGAGAGGACACGGGTGCGGGCTCAGCGAAGTTTGATGCTGCTGGTGGGCAACTCACGATAAGTTTCGATGCGGCACCGCAGACGCTTAGTTTTCGTCTCAAGGGTAATCCTTCAACTGGAACCGCGACGAGCGGTTCCTTCGTTATCGGGCAGTCTGCAGATGGAGTTGATTTTGCGACGGTGCGGACGATCACGAATAAGGATAACACTGACCAGATTTTCAGCGACTCCCTCGCAGGAACTTCTCGCTACGTCTCATTTCGATTTTCCGACAAGGTTTCGGGCAATCTGCAGCTTGATGGGATCACGATTTCTGCGGCTCCGCTGCTAACGCACTTGCAAAGCTGGAGACAGACGCATTTTGGCAGCAGCGCCAATAGCGGTCTGGGAGCGGATGTTGCGGATTCGGATTTTGATGGTCTCCCCAACTTGATTGAGTATGCTTTTGGATTCAATCCGAGGATAGGTACATCGAGTGCTGCCTTGCCGAAGCCTGAGTTGTCCGGCGGGAATCTTATCCTGACGGTGACGCAACCATCAGGCGTAACTGGGGTGGCTTACGGAGCCGAGTATTCGACGAGTTTGGCACCGGGCAGTTGGATTGCGGTGCCGGACACGGGTGTGCCGCCAGTGCGTGTTTTTAGCCGGTCTGCGGGGTCGCAGAGATTGTTCATGCGTTTGGTGATCACTAATTCAACTGGGCAATGACTGGGGATGCCTTTGAGAGAATGATGACCTCAAAAAGGGCGAATTAGCGGACGGGGATGGTGGACATGAGGTAGGCGATGAGGTGGGGGACTTGGTCTTGGCCTAGGGCGGTGAGGAGGCCTTCGGGCATGAAGGAGATGGGGAGTTGCTGTTGGGAGGTGATTTGGGTTTTCTCGATGGTGAGGCGTTCGGCGGGGGTTTGGAGGGTGAGGGTGCGGTCGGTTTGGGCGGGGATGACGCCGGCGAGGGTGCGGCCGTCTTTGAGCTGGAGGAGGGTCATGCGGTAGTCGGCGGGGACGATGGCGGAGGGGTCGAGGATGTTCTCGAGGAGGTAGCTCAATTTGTGGCGGTCGCTGCCGGTGAGTTCGGGGCCGAGGGCGCCGCCTTCGCCATAGAGTTTGTGGCAGGCGGCACAGGAAGCGGCGAAGATGGCTTTGCCCTTGGCGGGGTCGGACTTGGCGATGAGGTCGGGGGTGAGGCGTCGGGTCCACTGCGCGAGTTCGGTTTTTTTGGCTTCCGGGGTGTCGCGGAGTTCGCCCCAGGTGGTGGTGAGTTTTTGGGTGAGGTCGGGGTCGTTGAGGCTGCGGATTTGGCGGGCTTGGTAGGGGGTGATGGTGCTGGCGGGGACGGTGCCGGATTGGACGGCATCGAGCAGGGCGTGCGCGTAGGCGGGGCGGGTGATGAGGGTGGAGATGGTGGCTTGTTGTTGCTCGTGACTGCGGACGGGCCAGGGGGAGAGGAGGGCTTTGGGGATGTCTTTATCGTCGTAGGCGGCGAGGGCGGAGCGGGCGGGGGTGCCGAGGATTTTGTCGTTGATGAGTTTGCGGATGGGGAGGAGGAGGTCGGGCTTGGGGGTGCGGGTGAGGTTGGTGAAGGCGCTGGAGCGGGCGTTGGGGTCGGCTTCGGGGTTGGTGATGAGGGCGAGGAGTTCTTCGGGGGGGCGACCGGAGCCGAAGATGAGGTTGAGTTTTTCGATTTGGAGTGCGCCTTCGGCGTTTGGGGGGGAACCGCCTAAAGGCGGAACTACAGAACGGAGGAATGTGTCCCAGGTTTTGGGTTTGGGGGCTTGGGACCAGCCTTCGAGGGCGGCGGACATGCCGGTGAGGATGTCGGGGGTGGCTTCGGGGCTTTGGGTGAGGAGGGTGACGAGGGCGTCGGTGGCGGCGGGGTGGGATTCGATGAGTTCGGTGATGCGGCGGGCGACGAGGCGGCGGAGGGTGGGGTGTTTGGCGGTGGCGATGAGTTCGACGCCTTTGAGAGGATCGGCTGCGACGGCGGGTTCGATGCCGTACCAGATCATGAGGGGTTGCTGACGGTCGTTGGCGTCTTCGGCGCGTTGGGCGAGGGCGGTGGCGATGGGCCAGCGCTCGGCAAGCGGGAGCTTCTGCATGTCTGAGGCGAGATTCAGTCGGACGAGACCATCCTTACTGCTGGCGTCGGCGAGTGAGTAAAGGGCGCGGGGTTTTGGACCTGTTCCGGCTTCGAACTGCTTTTGCAGATCGGTGCGAGAGTGCCAGTTGTTGGTGTAAAGGCTGCCGTCTTTTTGGGAGGGCTCATAGACGATTTTGTAGATGCGGCCGGAGGTGCGGTGGATGCCGTCGTTGTCGTGGCATTCGCCGGAGTCGGACCAGTCGGCGACGAAGACGTTGCCGTCGGGGCCGGTGAGGAGGTCGATGCCGCGGAACCACTTATCCTTGGCCTGCATGAAGTCGGGGGCGTGTTTGCCGGTGTAGCCGCAGCCTTCGCGGACGAGGGTGTCCATGTTGATGCGGTTGCCGTGGAGGTTGCAGGTGAGCATGGCACCGTGGTATTCTTTAGGCCAGTGGCCGCCTTGGTAGATGAGCATGCCGACGTGGGCGTGGCCGCCGCCGAGTTCGAGGGTTTTGTTGCTGATGCCTTGGCGGATGTCGGACCATTTTTCGGAGCCGGTGTCCCAGTGGAAGTGGTCGGCGGTTTGTTCGATGACTTCGTAGACGTGCGGGTTCAGATGGGTGCCGAACATTCGGCGGTAGTAGGCGCCGGGGATAACGTGCCAGAGGTGGCCGATGACGGTGTTGATCATGAAGAGTTCGCCGTCGGCATTCCAGTCGTGGCCCCAGGAGTTGGTGCCGCCGTGGGCGACGGCTTCGACGATTTTGCGGGTGGGGTGGTAGCGCCAGATGGAGCAGTTGATTTTGAGGCGTTTTTCCATCGGGGTGCCGGGGGCGCCGATGGCGGAGGTGTCGGTGATGCCGTGGCGACCGTAGAGCCAGCCGTCGGGGCCCCAGCGGAGGCCGTTGACGATGTTGTGGCCGATGGTCTTGGTGTTGAAGCCGTCGAGGAGGATTTGGGGTTCGGAGTCGGGGGTGTCGTCGCTGTTTTGATCGGGGAGGAAGGCGAGGGTGCCGGCGTTGAGGATCCAGGTGCCGCCGTAGCCGTTTTCGATGGAGGTGAGGTGAGTGCCGTTTTCCCAGAAGATTTTTCTTTTGTCGTGTTTGCCGTCGCCGTCGGTGTCTTCGAGGATGAGGATGCGGTCGCGGAGGGTGGTGTTCCAGCGTTCGGGATTTTCGGCGTAGGTGTAGTTTTCGGCGACCCAGAGGCGGCCGCGTGCGTCCCAGGCCATGGCGATGGGTTGTTGGACATCGGGTTCGGCGGCGAAGACGAGGCATTTGAAGCCGGGGGGGAGCTGCATGGTGGCGGCGGCTTCTTCGGCGGGCATGGGGGCGCCTTTTTGGGTGTTGATGGGGGCGGGGAAGTCGGCGGCGGGGGAGGAACTACCGAGGGCGCACAGGAATGCGGAGAGGAGAAAGAGGGAGCGGGGCATGGCGGGTGTGGGGAGAGTAACGGGGGGGAAGTTGTGATTGTTCATGCGTTGGGGGGAAATGTGTGGGATGGGGGGGGATGTTGAATTCGGTGAACTGTATTTTGACCCATCCGGGTGGGGCGCATAAGGATGAGTTTTTGGCGTGCTGTGTTTTGATGGCGGCGCATGGGGTGCCGGTGCTGCGGCGTGAGCCGGTGCAGGCGGATCTGGATGATCCGGCGACGCTGGTGGTGGATGTGGGCGGGGAGCATGATGCGGGGCGGGGGAATTTTGATCACCATCATTTTCCGAGGGAGTCGACGCCGCAATGTGCGTTGAGTTTGGTACTGAAGGACCTGGGTTTGTATGAGGATGCGCGGGCGTTTTGTGACTGGCTGGAGCCGGCGGAGTGGTTTGACTGTCGCGGGCCATCGACGACGGCGAAGTGGTTAGGCGTGGAGCGCCGGGTGGTGGGGCAGTTGAGCTCGCCGATTGACTTGACGCTGGTGCGGCGGTTTGCGTCGGTGGTGGAACTGAGGCCGGGTGAGGTGCTGTATGAGGTGATGCGGTGGGTGGGGGAGGATTTGCTGGGCTATCTGCGGGGGCTGCGGGAGCGGCTGCGGTTTCTCGCGGAGCATGCGGAGTTTTGGCAGATCGAGGGCGGGAACAGGGCGCTGGAGGTGCTGTTTTTGCCGAGGACGGAGTCGATGACCGGGGAGCCGAGCAGCGGGCTGCCGAGGTTCATCGTGGAGAGCGGTCGGTCACGATCCGTGGTGGCGATGGTGTATCCGGATCGACGGGGTGGGGGGTATGGGCTGGCGCGGTATGAGGATCATCCGGCGTTTAACTTTTTGCAGATCAGCGAGTGTTCGGATGTGCATTTTGCGCATGCGAGCGGGTTTTTGGCGAAGACGAGTGCTTCGGATGAGGGGCGGTTGAAGGAGTTGTTGGGGCAGGCGGTGGCGTGAGGGGGAGGGTAATCAGTAATCAGTAATCAGTAATCAGTGAGTGGGGAGTGAGAGTGGGGAGGGGTTATTTTTTGGGCTTGGCCTTGGCTTTGGGTTTGCCTTTGGGTTTTTGGATGAGGGGCCAGTCGGGGTGGGGGGTGTGGGAGGTTGACATGAGGGTTTCGGCTTTTTGGACGAGGGCGGGGTTTTCGGAGGCAAGGTTGTGTTTTTCGGCGAGGTCGGTGGCGAGGTTGTAGAGTTCGGTGGGGGTGTTGGGGCCGTTTTTGACGGCTTTCCAGTGGGTGTCGAAGCGGAGGGCTTGGAGGGAGGTGCCTTCGTGGAGTTCCCAGTAGAAGGAGTCGCGTTTGGGGGCGGGGCCGCCGGTGAGGAGGGAGGCGACGGAGAGGCCGTCGGGTTTGAAGCCTGCGGGGAGGGTGGCGCCGGCGAGTTCGGCGGCGGTGGGAAGGAAGTCCCAGAAGGCCCAGGGTTCTTCGGAGGTGCGGCCGGCGGGGACTTTGCCGGGCCAGCGGGCGATGCCGGCCTGGCGGAGGCCGCCTTCGTAGAGGCTGCGTTTGTAGCCGCGGAGTTTGCCGTTCATGTCCTGATTGAAGAGCTTGCCGACTTCGGAGTCGGGGGCGAAGGAGGCGCCGTTGTCGCCGGAGAAGATGACGAGGGTGTTGTCGTCGATTTTGAGTTCCTGCAATAGGGCGAGGAGGCGGCCGACGTCGGAGTCGAGACGGGAGACCATGGCGGCGTAGGTTTTTTGGAGGTTGGTCCAGGGTTTGTCGGCGTATTGGCCGAGGTCGTTGATTTCGAATTTGCCGTGGGGGAGGGTGATGGCGTAGTAGAGGAAGAAGGGGCTTTTGGAGTGGGCGCGGACCCAGGATTCGGTGTCCTGCTGGATGCGGTCCTGGGCGTAGGTTTTTTTGGGGAGGTCGATGTGCTTGTCGTCGTTCCAGAGGTAGTCGGGGAAGTAGCTGTGGGCGTGGCGCTGGCAGTTGTAGCCGTAGAAGTGGTCGAAGCCGTTTTTGAGGGGGCTGCCGGTGGTGTCGAACATGCCCATGCCCCATTTGCCGGTGGCGGCGGTGGCGTAGCCGGCGGATTTGAGGATTTGGGCGACGGTGACGGTGCCTTCGGGGAGGGGTTTCTGGCCTTCGGGTTGGATTTCGCGATTGGCGCGGATGGGGCTGTGGCCGGTGTGGAGTCCGGTCATGAGGGAGGTGCGGGAAGGGGCGCAGACGGTGGTGCCGGAGTAGAGTTGAGGGAAGAGGGTGCCCTCGGCGGCCATGCGGTCGAGGTGGGGGGTTTGGATGAGCTTTTGGCCGTAGCAACCGAGGTCGCCCTGGGCGAGGTCGTCGCAGAGGATGAAGATGAGGTTGGGTTTGGTCTCGGCGCTGAGGGTGGTGGCGAGGAGGAGGGATGCGATGAAGTGGCGGAGCATGGCGGAGGGAGAGTGATTAGTAATCAGTAATCAGTAATCAGT
>JARXAL010000127.1 GCA_029865835.1 Verrucomicrobiaceae bacterium | reverse complement strand
AGAAGTCGATGACGATGGTGCGCGGGGTGGTGACGTGGGGGACGCCGAGGTGGTCGTCGGTGACGGATTTGAGGAGGTGGTTGGCGAGGGCAGCGGTGGAGAGGGTGAAGTTGAGGAAGCCGGGGCCGTCGATGCTGGTTTTTTCGCAGAGGTCGGTGACTTTGAGGGCGTCGACGATTTGCTGGGCGAGGGCGCGGGGGTTGGTGCGCATTTGCTTGGCGAGGACCATGGGGGCGTTCGATTGGTAGTCGCCGTAGCGGGTGTCAGAGGCTAGGACAACGGCGGGGGTGAAGTCGTCTGGCACGGTGATGCCGGCTTTTTCGAACGCGGTCTGCAGGCGCTGGGTGAGGAGGGAACGGAACATTTTGATTGCGGAATGCGGATTTGGGATTGCGGATTGTGGAGGGGAAATGGGGGATGTCGAGCGAATGAGGGGTGGTGGGGGAGTAATCAGTAATCAGTAATCAGTAATCAGTAATCAGTTTTCAGTTGGTGGTCATTGGTGAGTGGGGGGTGAGAGGAAATTTGATTTGTTGGGGCGGGGGATTTGGGGTTGGGTGGGGGATGCGTTTGGATTTGCCGAAGACTGTTGTGGTGATGGGGGTGTGTGGTTGTGGGAAGACGGAGGTGGGGCGTGCGGTGGCGGGGTTGATGGGTGGGGTGTTTGAGGATGCGGATGGGTTTCACACGGAGGCTGCGAAGGCGAAGATGGGGGCGGGGGTGCCGCTGACGGATGAGGATCGGTGGCCGTGGTTGGAGCGGTTGCGGGCGAGGATTGAGGCGGTGCGAGCGGAGGGGAAGGTGTATGTTTTGGCGTGTTCGGCACTGCGGGGGGTGTATCGGGAGAAGTTGAGTGCGGGGGATGCGGAGGATGTGCTGCGGTTTGTGCTGCTGGATGGGAGTCGGGAGTTGATTGCGGAGCGGATGGGGCGTCGGGTGGGGCATTACATGCCGCTGAGTTTGCTGGATAGTCAGCTGGCGATTTTGGAGCGGTCGGAGGATTTGATGGCGGTGTCGATTGAGGGGTCGGTGGAGGCGATTGCGCAGGGGATTGTGGAGCAGTTGAAGAGGGAGGGTGGTGGCGATGAGTGAGGCGGGCGTGAGGCGGGTTTTTTGGGCATGGGAGCGGCCGGTTTTGGAGTCGGCGGTGGCTTTTTTGGCGGGTGATGGGGTGGCCTTGGAGTTGGAGGAGACGGTGGTGGTGGTGCCGACGGCGGAGGCGGGGCGGCGGTTGAGGCGGGCTTTGGCGGAGTGGGCGGATGGTCGGGGTGGGGCGGTGAGTGTGCCGCATGTGTGGCCGCCGAACATGGCGTTGTCGCCGGTGGGGGACAGGGTGGGAGCGGCGTCGGACTTGGAGGTGAAGCTGGTTTGGACGCGGGTGTTGAAGGCGGGACCGCCGGGGGCGTTCAGGGCGTTGCTGCCGAGTGTGCCGGAGGTGATTTCGTGGAAGTGGCTGTGGGATTTGGCGGTGACGCTGGCGGAGTTGCAGGAGTTGCTGGGGGCTGGTGGGCTGGGGATGGCGGAGGTGGTGGCGAAGGAGGAGGGGATTCCGGGGAGTGAGGTGGCGCGGTGGCGGGATTTGGCGCGATTGGAGGCGTTGTTTGAGGCGGAGTTGGCGGCGATGGGGAAGGCGAATCCGCAGCGGTTGAAGCGTGAGCGGGCGGGGGATCCGTGGTTGCCGGAGGGGGTGAAGCGGGTGGTGGTGTTGGCGGCGCCGGACCTGCCGCCATTGATGTCGCGATGGATGGAGGGGTGTGTGCGGGCCGGGGTGGAGGTGGTGGTGGCGGTGCAGGCACCGGAGGCGTTGGCGGAGGGGTTTGACGGGTGGGGGCGGCCGACGGCGGAGCAGTGGGGTGAGGAAGCGGCGTTGGATGTGGGTTTGACCGAGGCGGCGATTCGTTTGTGCCGGAATCCGGTGGGGCAGGCGGAGGAGGTGGTGCGTTGGTTGGGTGAGGCGGCGGGTGCGGGGTTGCCGGTGGCGGTGGGGGTGTGTGATGCGGAGGTGGGGCCGTTGCTGACGGAGAAGTTGGAGGCGCGGGGGTTGGCGGTGTTTGAGCCGGGCGGGGTGCCGATGACGCGGGATGGGTTGTGGCATTTGCTGACGCTGACGGGGGAGTTGATGGGGACGGGGAGCTGGCGGGCGTTTTGCGGGTTGATGCGGATTGAGGAGGTGAGGGGGGCGTGGTGCGGGTCGCGAGGGGTGAGTGTGGTGCGGATGATGGATGAATTTGCGGCGGAGCATTTGCCGGGGAATTTGGAGATGGCGGGGGCTTTGTTGGAGGCGGGTGAGGAGAAGTTGGAGGGGCTGCGGAGGGGGGTGAGTGCGGCGTTGCGGTGGCGGCGGAAGCTGGGGAGCGAGGGGTTTGTGGAGGTGGCGCGGGAGTGGTTGATCGCGCTGTATGGGGAGCGGGGTTTTCAGACGGAGGCGCCGGGGGATCGGGAGCGGGTGCAGCTGGGTTGGGCCTGGCTGGAGGAGGTGGAGGCGGTGACGGCGGTGCTGGATCGGACAGGGGTGGTTTTGGGTCGGCAAGAGGAGTGGGCGCTGGTGATGGAGCGGCTATCGGGGGGGATGTTGGAGGCGGTGCGCGGGGAGGTGGATTTGGTGTTGCTGGGGTGGCTGGAGTTGCTGTGGGAGAATGCGCCGGCGCTGGTGGTGGCGGGGTTGAATGAGGAGAATGTGCCGGGGGTGCTGCTGGGGCATCCGTTTTTGCCGGATCGGTTTCGCTATCAGTTGGGGTTGCCGAGTCAGGTGAGTCGATTTGCGCGGGATGCGTATCTTTTGACGGCGCTGGGGAAACAGCGTGTGGGTGGGGGGCGGTTCGGGGTGACGGTGGGGCGGTGGAGTGCGAATGACGATGTGCGGAAGCCGTCGAGGTTGTTGACGCTATGCGAGGAGGCTCAATTGGCGGGGCGGGTGCGGCATTTGTTTCCGGAGAAGGAGGCGGAGGAGGCCGGGGGCGCGCCGGTGAAGACGGTGCAGTGGCGGCTGGAGCCGAGGCGGGTGGAGATGGCGGTGGAGACGATTTCGCCGTCAAGGATTGCGGCGTATTTGGACTGTCCGTTCCGGTTTTACTTGAGGAGTGGCTTGAAGATGGAGGCGGTGGGGACGGTGGGGCGTGAGATGGATGCGATGCAGTTTGGCGAACTGGTGCATGAGGTTTTGCGTCAGTATGGAGAGGATGAGGAGGCGCGGCAGTGGGTGGAGGCGGGGCGGATTCAGAAGTGGTTGAAGGAGCGGCTGGAGGAGGGGGCTCGGGCCAAATATGGGGAGCGGCTGCCGCCTTTGGTGCGGTTGCAGGTGGATGCGGCGGGGCAGCGGTTGCAGTGGCAGGCGGAGGTGGAGGCGCGGGAGCGGCGGGCGGGGTGGGAAATTGTGGCGGTGGAGTTGGAGTTGGGAGGGGAAGGGGACAGGGCGCCGTTTTTGATCGAGGGGGCGCGGTTTACCGGAAAGATTGACCGGGTGGAGCACCATGCGGGGAGCGGGGAGCGGCGTGTGCTGGACTTCAAGACGATGGACAAATTCACTCAGCCGTTGGCGGCGCATTGCAAGGCGGTGAAGCAGGTGGAGCCGGGGGAGGAATGGAAGGTGTTTTCGATTGGCGGGGAGGGGAAGGTGCTGCGCTGGGTGGATGTGCAGTTGCCGCTGTATGCGGCGGCGCTGAGGGGGCATGTGCTGGGGCCGGTGACGCAGGTGGGTTATGGTTGCCTGCCGAAGGGGGTGATGGACACGGATCTGGCGCTGTGGGAAGGGTTTGACGAGCGCTGGGAGGAGGCGGCGGTGGCGTGCGCGGCGGAGGTGGTGCGGCGGGTGCGGGCGGGGGTGTTTTGGCCGCCGAATGAGGGAACCGCGAGGTCGCGGGATTTTGAGGCGTTGTGGCCGGATGGAGTGGCTGGAGCGGTGAAGTGGGGCCAGTAATGGAGGCAAGCCAGCGGCTTGCTCCACGGGATGGCTAGGGAGTGGCGGCGAATTTGGCGCGGAGGGCGGTGGCGACGGGGGGCTGGACGAAGAGGTCGATCTGGCCGCCGAGGCGTCCGATTTCTTTGACGAGGCGCGAGGAGATGTAGGTCAACTCTTCGCGGGGCATGAGGAAGACGGTTTCGAGGTGGGGCTGGAGTTTGCGATTCATGAGAGCGAGTTGGAACTCGAACTCGAAGTCGGAGACGGCGCGGAGGCCACGGACGAGGGCGACGGCTTCCTGTTCGCGGGCGAAGTTGACGAGGAGACCGTCGAATGGCATGACGCGGACGTGGGGGAGGTGGCTGGAGACGGAGCGGATGAGGTCGACGCGTTCGTCGAGGGAGAAGAGGCTTTGTTTGTTGTTTTCGCGGGCGACGCCGACGATGACTTCGTCGAAGAGGCCGGTGGCGCGTTCGAGGACATCGAGGTGACCGTTGGTGACGGGGTCAAAACTTCCGGGGTAGATGGCTCGTCGCATGGCGGGATGGTTGGGGAAGAGTGTAAGGCCGAGGTTGCGGGGTGGAAAGGACGAAATGGGTGTGGTATGGAGGGGGTGTTTTATGACACGCCTTGATCCAGTCGAACTTCTGCACGCCTACTGTGAGGGTGTTTTTCCGATGGGGGAAGGCGATGGGACGATTTCTTGGTATCGGCCGCCGATGCGGGGGATCTTACCGATTGCGGCGTTTCATGTGCCGCGGCGGTTTGAGCGATTTTTGAAGGGGTGTGCGTTTGAGGTGAGGTGGGACACGGCGTTTGGGGATGTGGTGCGGGGGTGTGCGGATCGGGAGTCGACTTGGATCACGGAGTCGATTTTGGAGGTGTATGAGGAGTTGTTCCGGATGGGGTTTGGGCATTCGGCGGAGGTGTGGCGGGAGGGGAAGCTGATGGGTGGGGTGTATGGGGTGGCGATTGGGGGGGCGTTTTTTGGGGAGTCGATGTTCAGCCGGGAACTGCAGGCGTCGAAGGTGGCGTTGACGCATTTGCAGCGGCGGTTGCATGCGCGGGGATATGTGGTGCATGACACGCAGTGGACGACGGAGCATTTGGCTCAGTTCGGGGGGCATGAGATCCCCTGTGCGGAGTATCTCGATTTGCTGGCGCGGGCGGTGCGGATGCCGGTGACGTTTGGGTGAGGGCGTTGCCCCAAAAAAGTTGGAGCCGGGCGGCTCCCGATTCCGCCCGGCTCCTATTGGCATCAACCTCAGCATGGGGTTTTGCGTTTTCGCAATTCGTATGCTGACAACAACCAATCACTCTCAAGACCAGCACTGTTAGGCTTGGGCCTTCTAGCACTGTTGAATGTTTAGTCAGCGGGGGGAGGGAATGTGTTCAAAGATTTTGAAATCTTTTTTCAGGGGATGTTTTTCAATAGGAGGTGCCGGTGATTTCATTGGCGAAGGTGTCGATGCGGGCGATGACTTCGTCGGCTTCCTGGGGGCTGATGCCGATGGCGGAGAGGGTTTCGAGGAGGTGTTTGACGAAGGCGCTGAAGTGGGAGGTGGTGATGCCGCGGCCATGATGGACGGAGCCGAGGGGGCGGCCGGTGTAGGCGACGGGGCCGCCGAGGGCCATGGCGAAGAATTGCTGCTGCATGCCTTGGAGGGAATCCATGGAGGCGTGTTTGAAGAAGGGGGAGAGGTTGGGGTCGGCGAGGACTCGGGCGTAGAAGGCTGGGATGAGGGTTTCGATGACGGGGGCACCGCCGATGCGATCGTAGAGGGTGGTCATGGTGAGGAGGAGGGGGTTTGGAGTTCGGTGTTTTTGAGGAGCAAATTGGATGCCGAAGGAGGGCAGGGAGGTGGTGGGGGATGAAGATGAGCGCAAGATTGGGTGGGTGATGGATAGATTCGGAGGTTGAAATGGGAGCGTGGCTTGGGCAGGGTGGGGTTTCCCTTTTCATGAGAGTAGCTTCTTACTGCACGACCTTTTTGAAGCCTGAGATGCTGCATATTTATCGGCAGATCACGGGGTTGAGGCGTTGGGAGACGTTTGTGGTGACTAAGGAGAGTCAGTGTGAGGCGTTGTTTCCGATGCCGGAGGGAGGGGTGGAGGTGCTGCCGAAGGTGAGGAGCCATTTTGTGAGGCGGTTCTGGCTGAAGTATGTGAAGAAGGAGCCGCCGATTGTGTATCGGGGAGAGTATGGGGTGCTGGCGGGATTGTTGGAGCGGCGGAAGGTGGATTTGATGCATGTTTACTTTGGGCATACGGGGGTGCATTTGCTGCCGTTTTTGAAGCGATGGCCAAAGCCGTGTGTGGTGTCTTTTCACGGGATGGATGTGCAGACGCGGGCGAATGATCCGAGTTATGAGGGGCGGTTGCGGGAGTTGCTGGAGACGGTGACGCTGGTGCTGGCG
>JARXAL010000247.1 GCA_029865835.1 Verrucomicrobiaceae bacterium | reverse complement strand
GTTAAGCGGTCAGTGGTGGAGGACAGCGTGTTGGGGCAAGACCGATTCAAGGTCGCTGCGGAGCAGCCGTTCTATTTCATTTGGTGGCCGGATCCGGCGATGCAGGATTTGGAGTCTTTGCCGTTAAGTGGTCAACCTCGTGAAGCGAGGCGGGCCTACAATCATATGGGTGGGCGAACTTCGTTCATGTTTACCACACCGATGTTTCCGGCTCTCTGAACTGGATTTATGCTTATGATCGCTCCTTCGACATCAAGGCCTTTTGCAACGCGCAGTCGTCGTGGTGCGTTGATGGCGGCCGCGCTAATGATGATGGTGGTGACGGGAATCATTATGTCTGCCTGGGTGGGACTGATGGCGACGCGTTCGCAGCAGGTGAACTATATGGCGGATGGGCTGAAGAGGAGGCAATCCTTAGAGAATTCCAAGGTCATAGGGCGTCAGGTTCTGCTTGAGCGGGGCTATGGAGCAGGTGCTAGTCAAGCAGGTAACTGGGATAGTGTGCTGGTCGGACCAGGAGGTCTGAAGTGGGGAGGTGTTGCAATGGGGGCATGGACGGGGAGTGTGTTTACGAATTCAGAGGATGCCACTACCAGTTCAACGGTATTTCCGTACAATCCTTCTGGTGTTATGCCGAGTGGCGGATCGATCTTGAGTCGCCGATCGGCAGAAGGGGTGTCAATGGGGTTGGAACAGGATGAATTGAATTTGTATGGGTTTATGAAAATGGCCTGTCCTGCGCTACGGGGAGACCTTTTCACAGTGTATCGCAAGCCAGTAGGTCAAACGGAACTTTTAGACGTGTGGTTTGATAACACCTTGGCGGGGCATTTTGCGGCCTGGCGGGTCGAAGGACGTATGACGATAAGGCGGCCGGAAGATTTGTTCGGTTCATCGACCGCTAATCCATTGCAGATTCCGGGGCGATGCACGGGATTGGTCATTCCTGGAGATCCGGCTAACCGCCTAGTCGTTGGAACCAGTTTGTCTGGAACAAGGATGCCACCAAGCACCCTCGCGGGTGTGCCGATGACTGGGGGTAGTGTTTCAGGAGGTGCCTCAGAATTGTGGAAGGGAGAACTGAACGTGGTTCGCAATGATAGTCACACAAGCAACTCACTTTGGCACATCATGGAGGCTGAGCAGGCGGCCGGACGAGGGAACTACGTCACAGTCGATAGTTCCAACTACAGTTACGGTGGAGCGAATCCGCCATTGTATGTGGAACGTCAGATTCCGAGCAGTCCCTTGCGTCCTGCGCAACCTGGAGAAACGGTTGGAATCACTTACCCGACGAATGCGACGCCTTTGGTGACAACAGCGGGTGGGACGTGGAACGTTTTGTTCGTCAAGATGGATGATCCGAATCTGCCGCACATACGCATTACGGCCGGGACTGGAACCACCCGGATTCATCAGGTGGTATTTCGTGGACAAGCTCCTCTGTCGACAGCATTTACTGATGCAGGATTGCTGAGACCTTTGATTTGTTTGATCGTTAAAAATGCAGGTGACTTGATTTCCCCTGTGCAAGATATCCGATTTGAGCATCAAAACAACAGACGTTGGGTTTTGGGCGCCAAAGGGGGAAGTGTAACGGATCGTCTGGAGCTCAATTGGGAAGGTAATTTTGTGCTAGAGAGCGGGCGTCGAATGTACAACTGGCGCGGTGTCATTGTGAATGAGTCACGCGAAATGTATGTGAATATCAAATCATCAAACAACACGCGAATCACGGGTGGGGTAATGACCAATTGGTTGTTCAAGCGCCGTCGTTCGGCTTCCGGTTTTGCGAGGAATGAAGCCTGGGATGCGTTGACTTTTGCGTTGGATAATACGCCTGAGCCAGTTGGGGCTGCCGGACCGAAGTATAGTAGCTTGTTGCCCAAAGACGCCTGGCTTGAGACGTACGTCACCCTTCCGTTGGGAGGTTCTGCATCACCTTATTAGTGGGAACTACTGCCATGAAGAATACGATTCATTTGTTGAAGCATCGACTGAGCGTACGTGCTTATTCGTTGATCGAGGTATTGGCCGCTGGGGCGATTGTTGCCATTGGGGCGGGCGCGGCGGCGAGCCTGTCTGCATCGGTTGGTTTGCAGGAAGATTTGGCGCGTCGAGTGTCTGTGGCTCGAAATTATCAAGAGAATATGGCTCGGCTATGGCAGTTGGGATTGGACCCGATTGAAATTGCAGCAATCCTTCCAACCACCGATGGAAACCGATTCTTAAGTGGGGCACTTTTTGATCGTGGGGCACTGCTTCCACAGGGGATCGTCAATGTGGGGACAGCTGGTCAGCCCGCAACGGTTCAAGCGGCCTTGGTTCGGGTGTCTGCCAACATTGCGCCTAATCCATCTGGACGCCAGGAGGGAAGTCCAATGGAGTTGGTCGTTTGCCGTCCTTCGATTGCCGCTCAGTACTAAAATCTAATTTCACCATCGCATATGCTGAAGAAAGTCAAAGTCACAAATGTTCATACGGGTCATACGACCATCACGTTGGTAGACACTGATACTCACGAGAAGGCCTTGATTGCGTGTGGGATGTCGTCAAACGAAACGGCGACTGTTGAGGATATTACTGGGGCAGACGAAAGACTGCAAAGAATGACGTCGGCCAAAGGGGGGACGGAGGATCGCGCTCAGCTTTTCTCGGGGTTGGGAAGGTGTTTGGAACGAAACATCACATTGACCAAGGCGTTGGGATTGCAGGTGAATCGTATGAAATCGGCGCGCTACAAAGGCGTGATCGCCGAGATCGTATTTGCAATCAGCCAGGGAGAGAAATTGAGTGATTCGATGGTCAAGTATCCGGATGTGTTTCCGGATGATATCCTATCTCTCGTGATGGCAGGTGAAGAGGCGGGGCAGTTAGCGCGGGTGTGCAAACGGATTGGGATTGCACAGAAGAAGGGATCTAAGATCATCAAGAAACTGAAGGGTGGGATGATTTATCCCGCGGTGGTGATTGTTCTGGCTGTAGCGGTGATTATTGCGATGAGTTTCACACTCGTGCCTGCGATGAGTAAACTCTTTTTGTCTTTCAAGGTCGAGTTACCGATGGGAACCAAGGCGCTGATGTGGTTGTCGGACTTGCTCTTGAAGAAGCCTTACATGGCGGCGGCTCCATTCTTTGGGCTTTATGTTTTATTTCAGAATTTTGGGGTGATCACCGCTATTCCGAGAGTTCAGGATCTGATTTTGAAGCTTCCGATTGTGGGTAACTTGGTTCGGAAATCGGCTGCAGCCACGAGTTTTCGGACGATGGCGATGCTTGTGGATTCGAACGTGCGGTTGACGAGTGCGCTGGAGATTACCGCGAGGGCGTCCTGGCACTACCATTACAAGGAATTTTTCACACGGCTTCGCAATCACATCAATATTGGCCGGAACTTGCATGAGGCCTTCCTGATGGAGTCGCATTGGCTTGGGCCAGATGCGAGGACATTGTGCGGGATGATTGAGCTTTCTGCGGAGACCGGGACCGGGACGGAAATGCTTGCGGAGATCGCCGATGACTATGAGGAGGAACTGGATGGATTGGCCAGTCAGATGGACAAGATCATTGAGCCTCTGACCATGATGATCTTGGGTGTTCTGGTGGGTTTCCTGATCTACGCTATCTATGGTCCGATGTTCAGTCTCGGAGACGTGGTTCTCGGGAAGAAGGGGTAAGGATCTTTGTGAAGGAAGGGGGCGCGGCCTTTGGGTCGCGTTCCCTTTCACCCATTTCTAGCATCAGGCACACCACTGGATACGATTGTAGATCGGCACTGGCAATCTATGAAACCAGCAAAGAGTGGATGAGGCCGAGTTTCACCTGATAGCTTTGGCTTCAGGATACTTGGCGAGAATGTTTCGGAGTTGGTTTGCAATATCGGGTTGATCGGTGGCTAGGTTTTTGGCTTCGAGCGGATCGGTATTGTAGTCGTAGAGCTCGAGTTCGGCGGTGTGAGGGGCGCTGCCTGGGTTTTTCCATTCGACGAGTCGATAACGCTCCGTGCGGATGGCTCGGCCGAGGGTTTGTTTGGGGAAGCAGTGGAAGGCGTGGTCGCGTACGCGGGCATCTGAGTCTTTGAGAACGGGCACGAGACTTAGTCCGTCGATGGCTTGTGGGCCTGAAGGGGGGGGGAGTTGAGCAAGTTCGGCGAGCGTGGGAAAGAGGTCCACGGACTCGGCGAGTTGACGCGTGCTGCTGTTGGGTTGGGTGATGCCCGGGGCGCTGATGAGGATGGGGATGCGGTTGGCTTGCTCATAGTTTGTGTGTTTGGTCCAGATACCGTGATCTCCGAGGTGAAAGCCGTGATCACCCCAGAGCACGATGATGGTGTTCTCGGTGAGGTCGAGACGATCCAGCTCATCGATCACCTTGCCGATTTGGGCATCGATGAAGCTGGTGCCTGCATAGTAGCCATGGATGAGCTTTTGGGTTGTTGCGGGAGTGTAGGCATCGATCTCGCCACCGCGCTTGTGGGCGACTTTAGGCGAACCTGCTGGGTGGTCTTCGAAGGTGGGCATCGGCAGCTTTTGAGGATCATGCATGTCCCAGTACTTTTTTGGGGCTGAGAATGGCAGGTGCGGGCGAACGAAACCTGTGGCGATGAAGAAGGGAGTGCCGTTTTGCTTGCGTCGTTGCTGCGCCGCTTGCAGGCGTGCGATGGTTTCGTTTGCGACACGACCATCGGCATAGTCTTCATCGGTGACATCAGGTGATTCGAAAGCGGCGCCGCGCGGGAGGGATTTGATTTCGCTGAGCTTCTGATTGGTGAACAGGGCCTCTTCTCGGGTGAGTTGACCTCCGTTGGTGCTTTCGGGGTTGAGGTATTCGATGACCTTATCTTTGAAATGGGGCACGCTGAAGGACATTGGATCTCCTTCGTTGCCGTGACCGACGTGAAGGACCTTGCCAATGGATTCGGTGCGATAGCCGCCGTGCTTGGCGAAGTGTTGCGGCATGGTGACTGCTTCTGGCAGGATTTGCCGCAGGGAGCTGCCTAGTGAATAAAGGCCGGTGGAGGTGGAGTGCGAACCCAGCATCAAGGTGAACCTTGATGGCGCGCAGACGGCTTGATTGCAGTAGGCCAAATCAAAACGCATGCCTCTTGCTGCTAGGCGGTCGATGTTGGGTGTCCGGGCTGCTGAATCACCGTAACAGCCGAGAGCGGGTTTCAAGTCATCGACCAGGATTAGGAGAACATTGGGACGTTCTGCTTGTGCGATGAACAGCGGGAGAAGAGCGGAGACGAAGAGAAGGCGTAGCATGGCTAGGGTATCGCAAAGGAAACAGGCTCTTTTTGTTACGCTTCCTCATGTGGCTATCGAATAGACACACTCGATAGAGAGGAAGAATCTCTGTGACTGGCTTTGCTACTGGGCGGCAGCCTTTCTGGCTTTGCGCTTTATCTTTTTTGGGTCGGAAGTCTTGTCAGGTGCGCCATCGGAATCACTCATTTTGCCTGTCGATGAGGGAGGAACATTGTTGGTCGGGAAGTGCTTTGCTAGGCTGTCTTTGAGGGCGGTGTGCTCGGGGTTGGCGGCGAGGTTGGTCCATTCGTATTCGTCGTTGCTGTGATCGTAGAGTTCTTCGGTTCCGTCGGCATAGCGGATGTAGCGCCAGCGATCGGTGCGGATGGCGTGGTTGTTTTGGCCAAAGGTGGTGATGCCGACGCCTGTCCATACGGCAGCGGGATCGGAGAGCAGTGGCTTGATGTTGTCGCCTTCGAGCCAAGCGGGTTTCGGTAAAGCGGTGAGCTCACAGAGCGTTGGATAGACGCTCATGAAATCGACGGGACTTTTGTTGATACCGCCGGGTTTGGTGACACCGGGGACGACCCAAATGAAGGGTGCGCGAGTGGCTTCCTCCCAGAGGGCGAATTTTCGCCAGTGTTCCTTCTCGCCGAGATGCCAGCCGTGGTCGCCCCAGAGAATGATGATGGTATAGTCTTTGTGGGGCGACTTGTCATAGGCGTCGAGAACGCGGCCTATCTGGCCATCGAGGTAGGTGATGGTGGCGAGGTAGGCCTGCACGGCTTCTTTCCAGCGACCTGAGGCCAGGACTGCGGCGTGATCGCCGGTCGGCTTGGCCATTTTGATGCCGATCGGAGGGATGTCGGAGAGATCTCCTTCTTTGATCGGGGGTAGCTGGATGTCGGCCAGAGGATGCATGTCGTAGTATTTCTGGGGCACGTTCCAGGGCATGTGGGGTTTGTGGAAACCGAGGGTGAGGAAGAAGGGTTTGTCATGGGGCTTGCTGAGTTCGGAGATGCCGTAGTCGGCGATTCCGGTGTCTGAAACGGCTTCATCTCCACCTTCGACGATGGGTCCAAAAGCGATGCCGCCGATGCTGCGGTCACTGACTTTACCCTTTTTGACGGTTTCATCCTGAATGGTGGTCCACTGTTCCGGCCAACCGAGTCCGCCATGCCAGAGTTTGCCAGTGCCGAGGGTATCATAGCCAGCGTTTTTGAACTGCATGACCAGGGACTGGTCGGGGGTGAGCACCTTGGTGAAAGGGTTGTTGTTGTCGTAGATTCCGGTGGTGCCAGGGCGCTTACCGCTGAGTAGGGCGGCGCGGGATGGATTGCAGACGGGTGCAGCACATTGTGCGTTGGTGAAACTGACACCCATTGAAGCTAGACGGTCAATGTTGGGTGTCTTTGTTTGCTTGTTGCGCCCGAAGTGGCCGACCCAATGATTGAGGTCATCGATGGCGATGAAGAGGACGTTGGGTTTGGCGGCATCGGCGGCATGGGTGAAACCACCGAGGGTGCAGAGGAACAGAGAGAGAAAATGCAGGTGTTTCATGGGTGCTGGAACGTGAGATGGAGATGTTGATTGCAAGGCTTATGTGAAATGGGGTTATTCAGCCTTTTTCTTGTTTCTGGCTTTGCCCTTTTTCTTTCCTTTTGGCTCACCTTCGTCGCTTTTGCCTTGGCGGGTGTTGGCGAGATTTTCGGTTGCTAGGCCTTTGTCGTTTTGTTGAAGCATCCAGGCATCGAGTTGATGCTTGAGGCGGGTTTTGATCTGCGCCATGGCGGGATCGGAGGCGAGGTTGTTTGTTTCGAAGGGGTCGGATTCAAGGTCGTAGAGTTCTTCGGCTGGACGATTGAAAAGATGAGTGACGCGGGCAGCCAGCGAGGGGTTGCTTTTTGCGTCGGCTTGCCAGGATTCGATGGGCTGGCCTTTGTGGAGGCCGCCGATGGTGTAAGTGAGTTCGGGGGCGAGATTGCGGATTAGCTTGTAGCGGGTATCGCGTACGGTCCGGATGGGATAGGGGCCGATGGCGCCATTTGTGCCGACGGTGGTGTGTTGGGCGAAGATGTGGTCGCGGAGTGTATCGGTTTTTCCAAGGAGCACGGGCAGGAAGCTGCGGCCATCGAAGCCGGTGGCTCCGTTTGCGTCAGGGCAGCCGACATCGATTTTGGTGGGGTCAATGCCAGCGGCGGCGAGGAAGGTGGGTGGGACGTCGACGTACTGCATGAGCGCGGTTGAGGTGGTGCCAGGCTTCACTTTGCCGGGCCAGCGTAGAATTGCTGAGGAGTGAATGCCGTTGTCATAGACGCTCCATTTGCCGCCGTAAGGGAAACTGCTGCCTTGCTCGCTGACGAAGAGGACGATGGTGTTCTGCGATTGCTTGGTGTCATCGAGCATCTTCAAGAGTGCGCCGACTTGTTCGTCGAGTTTGCTGATTTCACCGAAGTAGGTGGCGAGGGCTTCACGGGTGATGGAGTTGTCGTGCAAGTAGGGAGGTATCGTGATCTTGGCGGGATCGTAAGAGGGGCCGCGGGTCCATGGGCTATGCGGATCATTGGAGGCAAAGACGATGAACCAGGGTTGAGCGGGATCGCGAGTGACGAAAGAAGTGGTCTCGGAAAGATCGTCGGCTCCGTCGATGTGCTCATAAGGAAAGGAGGCAGCCGGGCCGACGTGAGATTTGTTTTGCAGGGCCACGCGATAGCCGGCGGCTTTCAAGTGGGTGAAAAGGCTTTTGGTGCCATCATAGACGCGCGTGTGGTTGGGATAGGCACCGCTGCGGATGGGGTAGAGACCGGTGTAGAGCGCGTGTCGTGTGGGCGAGCAAGAGGTTGCCGGGTTGAACATGCCGCGCAGGTGCATGGACTCGGCGCGCAATTTGTCGAGGTTTGGGGTTTTGACATCGGGACTGCCTTCGTATCCAAGGTCGCGCCAGCAGAGATCATCGGCGATGATGATCATGAAGTTCGGTTTGGACTCGGCGGCAACGGATGAGCCGAGGAGGACGCAGAGGATCAAGCAGAGGAGGAAGGCGAATTTCATGGTTGTTTGGTCGCTTTAGCCTTGGCTTTTTTGACTTCTTCTTTGTTGATCAGGGTGACGGGCTCACCTTGGAGGAGGGGGGTGCCGAAGACGGTTTGGGTGTCGCCTTGTTGTTGCATCCACCCATCCAGGTCGCCGCTCATTTTAGCACGGCGGTCGGCGTGTTTCGGATCGGCAGCGAGGTTGTGGAGTTCATTGGGGTCGGCAGCGAGGTCGTAGAGTTCTTCGGCGGGACGGGTGGTGAAACGCTTCACCGTCGCCGCCGCGGATGGATTGTTCTCGGCGGCGGAGAGCCAAGTTTGCCAATAGGCGAGTCCACTGGGACCGGTGGAGCGAGAGATGTGCGAGTGATGCTGGAACTCGGGGTGGAGATTGCGGATGTATTTCCAGTCGCGGGAGCGGACGGAGCGAACAGGGTAGACATTGAAGTCGCCATCGCCGCTATGGGTGGCGAAGATTTGGTCGCGATGCTTGGTTGTGGTGCCGCGAAGGATGCCGGCAAAGGATTGGCCATCGATGCCATCGGGTACCTTGCCGCCGCCGAGATCGATGAAAGTTGGCAGCAGATCGGGCCAGCAGACCATGGCGTCGGTGGAAGTGGAGGGCTTCAGCGTGCCGGGCCAAGTGACGAGGAGGGGGATGCGGATGCCTGCGTCGTAGAGGTTCCATTTGGCAAAGGGCCACTGGCTGCCGTGGTCTGCGGTGTAGATGAAGAGGGTGTCACCGGGGATTTTTTCGTGAGCGAGTGTTCTGACTTCGCCGAGAAGCGTGTCGGAATGGGTGATGTCGGTGAGGTATCTTGCCCTTTCTGTGCGTGTGACGGCAGTGTCCACATGAGTGGGTGGGATTTGGACGAGGGCTGGATCGTAGGTTGGTGATTCGCTCCAAGGAACGTGCGGATGGCGGGTGCCAACGAAAAGGCAAAGGGGTTTTTTGGAGGTGCGCTGGTTGAGGAAGTTGGCGACGTCGGTGGTGTCGGAGATGCCGACAGGTGGGCCAATGACGGCATCGAAGTCATAGAATTGGGCCCAAGTGCCATGGGCGACCTTGCCGATGACAACGACCTCGTAACCGATGTCACGAAGAACGGAGGGCAGGGAGGGAACGTCGGGACGCTTGGCCTTATGATTGGCTTCGGCTCCATTTCGGGCTGACCAGAGACCGGTGAGCATCGCGGTGCGGCTGGGGCCACAAGATGGTGAGGCGACGAAAGCGTGGGTGAATTTCAGGCCGTCTTCCGCGAGTTTGGCCATGTTTGGTGTGAGTACTTCAGTGGAGCCGTATGCCTGCGAGTCGAACTGGCTATGATCATCGGAGATGAAGACGACGATGTTGGGTTGTTCAGCAGCGCTCAAGAATCCTGAGAGGGTGCAGATGAGCAAACGAAGAAGGCATTTCATGGGGTTGTGGAAACGTTGGTGATGGCAGACGTTTTCAAAGGGTCTGCACAGAGGGCTATTTGGAATGCACTTTTGCCGTCATTTAACCTGAAACAGCGGTGGTTCCAGATTCGTTAGTCTCTGTGAACTTTCTTATGAACCGCCGCCATTTTCTCGTTACTTCTCTTGGAACCGCCTTTGCGCTGCCGGGCATGTCTTCGCTGATGGCGAAGACGGTGGGAGGCAATTCAGCGGTGCAAGCTGCGAAAGGAGCAGGCGTGGGGGCGCGGCGGTTTGTGGCGATCGGCAATTTGCTGGGTTATCAGACGAAGCAGCTTTTTCCGACAAAAACGGGTCGGGACTATGAGAAAACGGCGCTTTTGGATCCACTGTGGGACGTTCGTGACCAGATGACGGTATATCGGGGACTGGATCACGGAGTGAAGGGAGGGCACTTTGCGGTGCACTCGTTCCTTTCCGGGGTTTTGAATTCGGAGGCGCAGAACCGGCCTGATGGCAACGTGACGATTGATCAATATTTGGCGGATGAGGTGGGTTTTCAGACGCGTTTTCCGTCGCTCACCGTGGGTTCGGAAGGGGGGATTCATGGGGGGTGCCAGATCGCGTGGACGAAGTCTGGCGTGCGAGTTCCGCCGGTGACGAATCCGGCGGAGTTGTTTGAGAAGCTTTTTGTCACGGATTCGAAGGAGCGGCAGGTGCGTCGTGCGCAGGAGAATCAGGTGCAGGCGTCCATTCTGGATTCGGTGATGGAGGAGGCCAATCGGCTTTCGAAGCAGGTGAACCAGGAGGACAAAGACAAGTTAGACGAATACCTCACTTCGGTGCGGGATGTGGAAAAGCGGTTGGAACTGCGGCAGCGCTGGACGAACCAAGCGAAGCCGAAGGCGCCTTTTGAAAAGCCAGCAAACCGCAATGCGGTGGAAGATTTGCCGATGCTGTATGAAATGATCGCGCTGGCCTTGCAGTCGGACAGCACTCGGATCGCGACTTTGGAGATCGGTGGGGATTTCATGCCGCAGCATCTTGGCATTAAGAAAGACTGGCATGGCCTGTCTCACCATGGAAACGATCCGGAGGCGATTGCCGACCTCGTAACGCTAGAGAAATACCAGATCGAGCATTTCGGGAAGTTTGTGGCCCGGTTGGCGAAGATCAATGATGGCGAGCGCACGCTGTTGGACTCGACCATGGTGCTTTTTGGGAGTGGGATGGGGGATGGAAACGTGCACAAGAATTCCGATTTGCCGATTCTTCTGGCGGGCGGCGGTTACAAGCACGGGGAGTTCCGTGAGGTGCCGCGTGAGGGAATCAAGAAGGTGCCCTTGTGCAATCTGTTCGTGGACATAGCGCAAAAGATGGGAGTGGAAACGGATTCGTTTGGTAGCAGCACGGGTCGATTTGCGTGATGGCGACTTCGTTTTTCACCCGAGCGAGACTCAGAAGGAAACAGAGCTTTGTCTGGGGGTTCTTCGCGATTGGGTTTCATTTTCTGATTGGCTCTGCTTTGGCCGCTGATGAGGGGCCGAAACTGGTGCAACAGTTTTTGGGCAAGTACTGCCTGGAGTGCCATGACGCGGATGTGCAGAAGGGGGACAGGGAGTTTGAGAAGTTTGCGCTTCCTTTGAAGTCCGTGCCGGAGTTGATCGATGCGAGGGATATCATTGATCAGTTGACGCTGAAGGAGATGCCGCCAAAGAAGGCGGACCAGCCGACGGATGATGAACGTTTGGCGATGATTCGTGCTTTGCGCGACGGGACGGTGGCGGCGCATGCGCAGTTCCAGAGCACGGGTGGGCGCACGGTGATGAGGCGACTTTCCAGCCGGGAGTATGAGAATACGATTGCGGACTTGTTTGGTCGTCGAGTGGATACGCTGGGGTTAACGGCGGATTTCCCAAAGGAAAAAACGAGCGGGCACATCGACACGATCGGCAAGTCGCTGGTGACTTCAGGATTTTTGGTGGACCAATATTTTCAATCAGCGAATCGCCTGATCGAGACGCGCCTTGGAAAGCCCGCGATGGAGCCGAAGGATTGGCGCTTTAATGGTCACTTTGTGCAGTATGAGGAACTGCAGGGGTCGCACAAGTCGGCCTTCAACTATCGGTATCTCAACATCTACGAGCAGCCAAACTCCGACACGCGACAAGGCGGTTACGGACACATTGAGGACTTTCTAGAGGGCGTGCCGGTTTCCGGGCTTTACGACATTGAAGTGGAGGCGCAAGCGATGCATCGCGACACGCACTATGATCCGAAGATCTTTGGCATCGATTTTTCGGAACCTTTTATTCTGGGATTGGTGCCGGGTGACATTACGAAGGGACACATTCATTACCCGCAGTCGATTGAGCCATTGCTGGCCAGTGCGAAGTTGCCTGATGACAAGCCCACGCGGAAGACTTTTCGCGTCTGGTTGGAGGCAGGGCAGACTCCCCGGTTCATATTCCCCAATGGGCCTTATGAATCCCGGGCAGCGGTGGTGACCATTAACAAGGTTTACAAGAATGAGTTCAAGGGAGACGTCGGAAGTTCGGGTGTGGGGCGGGCGCACATCCTGAGGGAAGGCAAGTTGCCGCATATCCGCATCAGCGAGGTCAAGATACATGGCCCGATCGCGGAAGCGGGGGGCAGTGCTGAGGAAGTGGCGGTGTTTGGGAAAGAGGGGTTTAAAGCGGAGCGTGCCATTGAGCAGTTGAGTGCGTTTGCAGAGAAGGCTTATCGGCGACCGCTGGTGGAGGAGGATCGCAAGCCGATCAAGGCGCTGTATGAAAGACGGATCGCCGAGAAGGCGACGCCGCGTCAGGCTGCGCTTGATGCCTTGAAGTTGATCCTTTGCTCGCCGTCGTTCCTTTATCTCAGTGAGATCACCGAAGAGGGGGAGAAGGCACTCAAGCCGTATGATCTTGCCTCGCGTCTTTCCTATGCGCTTTGGGCGACGCCACCGGATGAGATTTTGCTTGAGGCAGCGAAGAGTGGAAAGCTCACCGAGGATGCGGAATTGAGGAAGCAGGTGAAGCGGATGATCGCGGACAAGCGTGTTAGTGGGTTCATTGACGGGTTTCTCGACAGTTGGCTGAACTTACGTGATCTCGGGGGCATGCCACCGCCGCGCGAGACGAACCGGGCGTATTATGCGGAGGATTTGCCGACGTCGATGAAGACAGAGGTTCGTTTGTTTTTTCGGCAATTGATGGAGAGCAATGGCTCGGTCGCTCGGTTCCTTGAGAGCGATTACACCTTTGTGGATAAAAAACTGGCGACGCTTTATGAACTTCCTGAGCAGAAGACGTTGAAGCTGGCGGATGGATTTCAGAAGGTCAGTTTGAAGGACCGTTCGCGACGTGGCGGTCTTCTGGGGATGGCGGGTGTGTTGACGGTTAGCGCGAACGGAGTGGAGACATCGCCTGTGACGCGGGGGGTTTGGGTGAGTGAGAACATTTTGGGCATTCCACCACCGCCGCCACCTGACGTGGTGCCAGCGATAGACACGGATGTCACCGGGGCGACGACCATTCGGGAGCGACTGGCCAAACACCGGGCGGATCCAGCGTGTGCCGAGTGTCATCGGAAGATTGACCCACTTGGATTCAGCCTGGAGACCTTTGATGCGATTGGTCGCTGGCGGAGCAGTTATCCCGGGCCAAAGAAAGCCCCGACGCGTGAGGTGAAGAAAGTCACACCTGAAAAGCCGAAGGATGAGAAGGCGGCCGAGGCAGGTAAGAAGTCGAAGGGGCAGACGCCGAAAGAGAATAAAGAGGAGGCCCCAGGCAAGGCGAAGTCGACTCCTGCGAATAGCTCTGAACAAAAGAATGCCAAAGAAGACAAGCCGGTTGGGTCCAAGAGCTTGGAACAGGCTAAGACGAAAGGGGACAAGTCCAAGGAGCCCAAGAAAACGGATCAAGCGAAGGGGAAAGAGGGCAAGGCGGATGTGCCGGTAGAGACGAAACCAACGGTGCCCAAGATTGATGCGTCGGGCGAGTTGCCTTCAGGCGAAACCTACAAGGACTTTGCCAGCTTTAAGGAAGTGATACTTACCACGCGGGAAGATCCTTTTGTTCGGCATCTGATTCGCCAGTGCCTGGCTTACACGACGGGTCGTCAGATGGAGATCGCAGATGACCTGGTGATCGATGAGATTCACAACCGGGTGAAGAAGGAGGGGCTTGGACTGCAAACGCTCATTGTTGAGTGTTTGATGAGTGAGATTTTCAGGTCGAGGTAGCCGCAGCAGACTATTCAGCATTCTTCTTGCCTTTGCTCTTCTTTTTGGCTTTGCCCTCGATGGGATACGGTTTCACGTGGGCGCGTTCGGCCCAAGCTTCCCATTTGTTGGCAAGTTCCTGGGCTTTTTCGGGTTGAGCGTTGGCGAGGTTGTGGAGTTCGGTGCGGTCGGATTTGAGATTGTAGAGTTCCCAGGTGCCGGTGCGTCCTTGGCGGACGAGTTTGAGGTCGCCGACGCGGATGGCGGCGTTGCCTTCGTGTTCCCAGAAGAGGGCATCGCGTGAGATGGGATCGTTTTTGAAAGCGGGGACGAGGCTTTTGCCTTCGAGCGGTGTGATGGGTTTGGTGTTGTATTGTTGCGGATAGGTGGCGCCGCTGACATCGATGCAGGTGGCCATGATGTCGATGAGGTGGCCGGGGTGGGAGCGGAGTTCATTTTTGGCGGTGATGCCGGTGGGCCAATGGGCGATGAGCGGGGTGGTGATGCCGCCTTCGTGGTTGTAGTGTTTGAAGAGGCGGAAGGGTGTGTTCTCGGCGAAGGCCCAGCTTTCTCCGCAGAACCAGTCGGAGTTGGCTTTGGTGGGGTCACCCTGGGTGCGGCCGGAGGGTCCGGCTTCGGCGTTGCCGCCGTTGTCGGACATGAAGAGGATGAGGGTGTTATCGAAAACGCCACGTTGTTTGAGGCCGGAGACGAGATCGCCTATGGCCTTGTCCATACGATGGACGGTGGCGGCGTAGGTGGCCATGAGGTGATCGAAGCGGTCTTGTTCTGCAGCGGGAACTTCGGCCCAGGGTTGGACGGCTTTAGGGCGAGGGGATTTGGCCCAAGTGGCATCGATGATTCCCAGCTCTTGTTGTTTGGCGTAGCGACGGTCGCGGATGGCGCCCCAGCCGATTTTGTACTGGCCGCGGAACTTGGCGATTTCTTCTGCGGGAGCTTGGAGGGGAAAGTGGGGGGCGTTGTGGCAGAGGTGGAGGTAGAAGGGCTTCTTTTCGGTGAGAGCGTCGTCGATGAACTTCAATCCGAAGGTGGTCCAGAGGTCGGTGGAGTACCAATTCTGAGGCAGGCGTGGGTCATCGTTTTTGATTTCCTCACCGTTGAGGAAGAGCTTGGCTTTATCTGATGCGGGGAAGTAGAAGCCGCCTGCCGCCGCGTTCAAGCTGCGGTCAAAGCCGCGACCCCACGGCGTGACGCCGAGGTTTTGGCCGACATGCCATTTGCCGGTCATGGCGGTGAAGTAGCCGGCGGGTTTGAGGACTTCTGCGATGGTGACGCAGGAGTCATTAAGACGGCCCGCATAACCGGGGGCGCCCTTGTCCTCGGTCATGTGGCCGACTCCGGTTTGATGGGGGTAAAGGCCGGTGAGGAGGGAGGCGCGGGTGGGGCAACAGCGGGCGGTGTTGTAGAACTGGGTGAAGCGGAGACCGCCAGCGGCGAGGGCGTCGAGGTTGGGGGTGGGGATTTCGGAGCCGTAACAGCCAAGATCAGCGAAGCCCATGTCGTCAACGAGGATGACGATGATGTTGGGTTTGTCGGCTGCTGCAGAGATGCTGCAAAGGGCAAGCAGGAGGAAAGACAAGAAGCGTTTCATGGTGCCTTGGAAACGCAGGTGTCATCGGCTTGTTGCAGGTCCGATGCTCAAGTGGCTATCGAATAGCCACATGAATTCAGGTGGGTGTGGAGAGATTATTTTTTCTTTCCCTTGGCCTTTTTGCCACCGCCTGCACTGGCATTGCCTTCCATCAAATCGGGCAGTGGGAGGTAGTCCCAGTCGAGGATCATTTTTTCGGCGAGGGCGGTGCGGAGTTCGCGTTCGGTGGCGGCGAGTTGGGGTTTGCCGCTGAGGTTGTTCAATTCGCCGGGGTCGGCTTCGAGGTCGTAGAGTTCGTAGACGGGACGGGGTGAGGTGAAGTAGGTGGCGGACATGCCGGGTGGGAGTTTGCCTGCGGCGTTGGCTTCCTGCATTTGTTTCCAGGCTTGGCCACCGGCGGAATCGACGGGTGAGTAGGGGAGCCATGGGGTACAGTTGTAAATAAGTTTGAAGCGGTCGCTGCGGACGGCGCGGGCGAGGTCGTAACCGGCGTTGGTCATGTCGGCCTGCACGGGGGCGGAGCCGTGCGGGCCGCGTTCGATGAAGAGGTGTTTCCTTGGGGTATGGGTTTCGCCTTTGAGGAGGGGCAAGAAACTTACGCCGCTCATTTTGGAGCCGGGTTCGAGTCCTGCGGCGGCGAGCAGCGTGGGTGCGAGGTCTTCGGCGCTGATGAGTGCACGCGAATCGCTGCCGGGCTTCACGACGCCGGGCCAGCGGACGAGGAAGGGCACGTTTGAGCCGGGATCGTAGAGGGAGCCTTTGCCGTGGGGCATGGCCATGCCATTGTCGCCACAGAAGATGATGATGGTGTTTTCCATGAGGCCACGTTTTTTGAGAACTTCGAGAACACCTTCGATGGTTTGATCGACACGATTCACTTCAGCGCAGTAGTCGGCGAGTTGCTCACGGACGCCGGGCAGATCGGGGAAGTGGGCGGGTAGTTTGAGCGAAGCGGGATCGGGACGGAATTCGGAGGGGGCATTCCAGACGTGGTGCGGGTCGCTGAAGTTTGCCCACATGAAGAAGGGTTTGCCGGCGGGCGTTTGGTCGAGGAAGGCTGCGACTTGGGTGGCCACTTCGTTGTCCGAGCAAGTGTTCAGCGAGTCCACGCGGTCGATGAAGGTTTTCAACTGGTGGTCTTCAAAGACCTTGGAGGTGGCGGGTCCGGTTTTGTTTGAGCCGTCGAGGTGGAAGCTGCGGCCGCAGACGCCGGTGAAGTAGCCGCCTTTGTCGCGGAGGAGTTCAGGAAGTGTGATTTCGTCGCGGGGGAGGGGTGCTGAGAATCGGGTCATGCGAGCGGCGACGGGCGAACGTCCGGTCATGAGGGTGGCGCGGGAAGGTACGCACTGGGGGGCGCCGGTGAAGAAGCGATGGAACTTCATGCCCTCGGCTGCGATTTGATCCAAGGTCGGCGTTTTGACGTTGGAGTTGCCGTAGGTGCTGAGGAAGGGGTAGCTGTGGTCATCGCTCAGGAGGAAGAGGATGTTTGGCTTTGCGGCGAAGGACGCCGAGGCGAGGGTGAGCAGTGAAAGGAGGAGGAGTTGGGGCTTCATGCGGGGCTTGTAACGTGAGGACGGGTGAAATCTTCCGTTTGGAATCGCGCGCCACCCGTTCATGGTGTGAAGATGACTTCGACTCTTCCTGTTCTTGCCGCCTTCTTTGTTTGTCTGCTGGCGATCGATGGCGCCGCCGAGGAGGCGAAGTGGATTCCGATTTTCAATGGGAAGGATTTGAGTGGGTGGACGATCAAGATTGCGAAGCGGCCGTTGGGCGAGAATTTTGCGGAGACGTTTAAGGTTGAGGAGGGGATTTTGAAGGTGGGATATGAGGGGTATGAGCGGTTTGATGAACACTATGGGCATTTGTTCACGAACCTGGCTTACTCGCACTATCGGCTGAGGTTGGAGTATCGGTTCACGGGTTCGATGATGGCGGATGCGCCGAAGTATGTGAACCTGAACAGCGGGGTGATGCTGCATGCGCAGCCGCCGCAGAGCATTCGGTTTGACCAGGGTTTTCCGGCGAGTCTGGAGATGCAGTTTTTGGCGGACGAGGGGAAGGGGGCGCGGTCGACGGGCAATCTTTGCACACCGGGGACGCACGTGGAGATGGGTGGGGTGTTGGTGACGAAGCACATTGTGAAGTCGAGCGCGCCGACGTTTCCAGCGGAGGAATGGGTGTTAGCGGAGGTGGAGGTGAGAGGGCATGAGGAGATTATTCATCGGGTGAACGGGGTGGAGGTGTTGCGGTATCAGCATCCGCAGTTGGATCCGACCAACAACAATGCGCCTGCGACGGATCAGATCGAAGCGGGAGGGAATGTGAAGCTGGGGTATGGTCACATTGCGTTGCAGGCGGAGGGGCAGCCGGTGTGGTTTCGGAAGATTGAGTTGATGTCGCTGGAAGGGAAGTAAGCGCGTTGTGCAGCCTTTTTTGACCATTGCGGAAGCTGAAACGGCGGAGGGAGCGAAGCTGACGCTGCATCGGCGGGGCCAAGAGTTCTTCTTGAGAGTGAACGGGCAGGCGTTGATGGGGACGAATGCGCCGGAGTCTGAGAGGATGTTGGCGCAGCTGGGGTGTGCGGGATTGCGAGGGAAGCGTGGGGTGCGGGTGTTGATTGGGGGTCTTGGGTTTGGATTTACGCTGAGGGCGGTGCTGGAGTTGCTGGGGGAGGATGGGTTGGTCGAGGTGGCGGAGTTGTTGCCGGAGGTGGTGGCGTGGAATCGGGAACACTTGGCGGAGGTCAATGGGTTGCTGGTGGATGAGCCGCGTGTTCGGATGGTGCAGGGGGATGTTTATCAATTGATGGCGAAGGGGGAGGCGGAGTGGTATGATGCGATCTTGCTGGATGTGGACAATGGGCCGGTGGCGATGGTGCAGGAGGGGAATGGGCGGATGTATCAGGCGGATGGGTTGGCGATGATTGGGAGGGTATTGAAGCCGGGCGGGTGTGTGGCGTTTTGGTCGGCGAGTGGGGATCCGGCTTTTGTGCGGCGATTGGCGAAGGCGGGATTTGCGGTGAGAGTGGAAGCGGTGAAGGCTTATGCGCAGGCAAAGCGGAAGGTGCATACGATCTTTTTGGGGCAGCGGAAGTAGGGAGCTGGGAAGATTTTCTTTATTTTCGCACCTTTGTTCGGGATGCGGTGTTTGGGAGATTGCGCCGCTTAGTGGACGGCCTGTCGCAAACGGCAATCAAGAACATCACCAACCAAAACAAGACATGACAAAAGCTCTATTATTCGCATTTGGGATCGGCCTGCTGGCTGTGACGATCAACGCTGAACCTCAAGCCAAGGGCAAAGGGGACGGCAAAGGCAAAGGGAAGCCTTCACCTGAGATGATGGCGATCATGAAGAAGTATGACACGAACGGGGACAAGAAGTTGGATGAGAAGGAGCGGGCGTCGATCAGTGATGAGGACAAGGCTGCTTTGGCGAAGATGCGTGAGGGCAAGGGTGGTCCTGGCGGCAAGGGATCTCCGGATGGCAAAGGTGGCAAGGGAGGCAAAGGCAGTCCTGATGGCAAGGGCGGTAAGGGTGGCAAGGGAGATGCCAAGTAAGGTCGACAATGGGAGTCATTTAGATCCCTGAGTGATTTTTGACCGCATCCGGGTTGTGAGACCGGGGTGCGGTTTTTGTTTGTTATCGAGAGCCGGGCTAGCGATTGGGAAGGACGGAGATCAGTCGTAGTGCCCTTTGGCCTGAGCTATGATCAGGCTGTTCCCTTCGACTCGATAGATCAGGCGATGTTCCTGGTCGATTCGCTTTGACCACCATCCCGACAGTTCCCCTTTAAGAGGTTCAGGCTTGCCGGTGCCTGCGAACGGATCGCGTTTTGTTTCTTCGATCAACCTCAGCAGCCGCTTGGCGATTTTGGGATTCATCTGAACCCAATACTGCAAGTCTTCGAAGGCCTGCTCTTTAAATTCCAAGCGCACGCTTCAAATCCTCCGTCGTTTCAAAGATCAAGTGCTTGGGGGTTTGGGCGTTAATGGCTTTGCGAAGTCGTTTGGCATTCTTCGGGGTGCCGAGTAGGCGCGAGGTCGTATCCTCGGGGGTTTGGGGCTCCTCGTTCGAACGAGAGAGGGTTTTGGAAAGGATAAACTCCTTGATCGTCATCCCTGCGAAGGTGGCAAGGGTTTTGATTTGCCGATGCTGTTCAGGTTCGATTTCGATGGTGAGTCTGTTCATACCCCCAAAGTTGACAAAATCCCCTATTTTGTCAACCGCAGGGCTTGAGTGGTGGGCTGGTCTGAGTGCTGTGATCGGAGTTGGGTTATCAGGCAGTCCAATTTTGATTCCAAGACTCCGCTGCGCTTGCCGGAAATCGTTTGGGTTCAGGGACGCTGTGTCGCAAAGCCTTGGTGCGTTAAGCAAGGCTGGGCCTGGGCGAGTTCGAATCGCGGCGTTCGGGAGGAGATTGCTGGAACTTGGGGGGCTATCAGGTTGGGTCGGTGGGGCGGAGGAGGTAGGCGGGGAGCCAGCCTTCGGTGGTGGCGTTTTTGCACCAGTGCCAGCCTTTGACTTCGCGGAGGGACTCGATGGTGTCGCCTTTTTTGACGGTGAGGTCGCGGGCGTGGAAGGGTTGGGTGACGCGGGCGGTGCCGTCGGGTTGTGGGGTGAGGATTTCCTCGGGGACATAGCTGCCACGGCCGGTGATGGCGGTGACCCAGACCCAGCCGGGCCAGTCGGTGTCCGTTTGACCGGGGCGGACGAGGTCGCCCACGACAAGGGTGAGGGGGGCGCGGTCGATGACTTCGTAGTCGGCGGTGGCGATGTAGGCGGACATGAGCGTCAGGTTAGCGGGCGGCGCGTTCGGTTTTGAAGCGGCAGGTGCCGTTGCGGCCGAGTTCGTCGCAGTGGGCTTCGATGCGCATGCTTTGCATCTGGGGGCGGAAGCCGAGGCGGCGGGTGATGCAGTCGTTGAGGAGGGCGACGTGTTCGTCCTCAAACTCAACGACGCGGTCGCAGTCGATGCAGATGAGGTGGTTGTGCTGGGGTTTGTCGAGGAAATTGGGGTCGTAGTAGGTTTGTTCGCGGCCGAGGTCGACGTGGCGGAGGAGGCCGCACTCGACCATGAGGGTGAGGGTGCGGTAGACGGTGGCGCGGGAGACGGTGCGGTCGACGGCACGGACGCGGTCGAGGAGTTCTTCGGCGTTGAAGTGCTCGTCGGAGGAGAAGACGGTGTCGACGATGACTTCGCGCTGGCGGGTGCGTCGCAAGCCTTTGCTGGCGAGGTGGTTATTGAGTCTCTCGGCGATCTGAGCGTCCATTAGGAGGGAGCTTAGACAGGATTTGGGAGGTTGACAACTGAGATGAGGTTTTGGGGAGGGATTGGGTCGGAAAAGGTCAAGATTCCTGAAATGAGGCTTGTGAGGGGGTGGGGTGGGTCGTAAACTCTTTTGTTCTCACGTTTGATATTGTTTTCCAATGATTTTTGATCCGTTGTCTCGAGAAGGGGCCGCGATGGCCACGAGCCAACAGCGGGGTCTGTTTCGTCGGAAGGAGTTGGGGGAGAATCAGGTGGGGTTGTTGCCGACGCCGGGGTGGCGGAAGCGGAACTTGCAGTTTTTGGGAGAGGTCTTGATACCGGCGTTGTTGTCGCCTCGGCGGCGGGCGAGGGCGTTTGAGGCGGTGCCGCAGGCGCAGGCGGATGAGGTGGGGGTGACGTGGTTGGGGCATGCGGGATTCTTTTTGCAGGTGGGATCGGTGAATGTGGTGGTGGATCCGAATTGGGCGCTGTGGCATGGGCCGGTGAAGCGGGTGAGGCAGCCGGGGCTGTGGCCGCATGATTTGCCGCCAGTGGATTTGGTTTTGGTGACGCATGCGCATTTTGATCACCTGCATTTGCCGAGTTTGCGGAAGCTGGCGGATGGGCAGCCGATCGTGGTGCCGAAGGGGGTGGGAGTGTTGGTGAAGCGGTGCGGGTTTGGGCAGATCGTGGAGTTGGACACGTGGCAGATGGCGCGGTTTAAGGATTTGCACATCACGATGACGCCGGCGCGGCATTGGGGGGCTCGGATGATTCATGACACGCACCGGCAGTTTGGAGGGTATTTGATCACGGGGCCGGAGCGGACGGTGTTTCACTGCGGGGATAGTGCTATGTTTGACGGGTTCAGTGAGATCGGGAAGCGGGCGAAGGTGGATGTGGCGCTGATGCCGATCGGGGCGTATGACGCGCCGTCGGGGAGGCAGGTTCACATGAATCCGGAGGAGGCGCTGGAGGCGTTTCAGATTTTGGAAGGGGATGCGCTGGTGCCGATGCATCACGATACGTTTCCGCTGGGTGGGGAGCCTTTGCATGAGCCGGTGCAGCGGTTGTGGACGGAGGCGGACCGGTTGCAGGTGGCGCATCAGGTGCGGGTGCTGGACGAGGGGGAGTCCGTGCTGTTCAAGTAGACCGATTCTCGGAATGCTTGTCACCTTGCCCGCTATTGATTTAATAGCGGGCTGCGCGACTTTCTTGCCACTGAAGCCACTGCGCTCGCCGGATCAAAATGACAATCTTTTCGAGAAACGGTCTAGCCTGAATAATTCATGAGCCATCTACTGCAACCGCCCAAAAGCCCGAATCTGCTGCGTTGGGCTTGTTTTGAAAGGCATCGAGCATTTACAAATGCACTCCGCCTTTCAAAACTGCGCCCGCCTAGCAGCTTCAGGCTTTTGAGCGTTTTCGCTACGATGTTCATGAATTATCCAGGCTAGGCGCGGTGAAGGTCCGGGTGGTCATCATTGCGGCGGTGTCCGCGGACGGGTTCATCTCGAGAGGGACGGGGGTGCCGTGGGATTTATCGGAGGATCGGGCGCATTTTCGGCGATTGACGGCGGGGCGGTGGTTGCTGCTGGGGAGGCGGACGTTTGAGGAGATGACGGGGTGGTTCCGGGAGCATCGGCCGCTGGTGATGACGCGGCGGGCGCTGCCGAGTCCGTGGGAGGGAGCTGTGGTGGCGGGGGTGGAGGAGGCGGTGGGGCGGGTGGAAGAGGGTGGGGGCGATGAGCTGTGGGTGTGTGGGGGGGCGGCGGTTTATGAGGCGGCGATGGGGTATGCGGACGAATTGATTTTGACGGAGGTGAAGGAGCGATTGGGAGGTGGGGTGGCGTTTCCGGTGGTGGAGTTAGGGGAGTGGGTGGAGACGAGGCGGGAGGTGGGTGGTGGGGAGAATCCGGGGTATGAATGGGTGTGGTATGAGCGTGTCAGAAAGGGAACTGGCAAAGGTGGGTGAGCGATGTAGGATTGAAGTGAAGCATGGTAGGAAATCGATGGCATAGATGGGGACGGGCGCTGACCGCGAGCGCTGTTTTGGTGCTGTTGTTGGGGTGTCAGTCGAAGACGACTGAGGAGGGAGGCGAGGAAGTGGTGGCGAAGGAGAAGAAGGAGAAGACTGAGGAAGGGGCGGAGTTGAGTGAGGGGTTGGCGTTTTTGATGACGATGACGTGGGAGGAGGCGAAGGCGTTGTCGGCGCAGAGCTTGGAGGTGCCGCCGTTTTTCCGGGTGGCGGCGGATGAGATTCAGGTGCTGAAGGCTGCGGCGGACGGGACGCCGAGGAAGGTGAGGGCGAAGGGGAAGGTGTTTATTGCGATGGAGTTTGCGGAGTCGGGGCGGGTGCTGTGTCAGGAGGCGTATCTGTCTGATGACGAGTTGATTTTGCGGGGGAAGCCGTTGCTGCAACGTGGGGGGAGTGTGGTCGAGGGGATGGATGATGTGACGGTGTTTTACATGCTGGGGACGCGGCTGCGGGTGATTGGGAGGCATCGGGTAACGAATGAGCATGAGATGGTGAGCGAAGTGCGGAAGGCGGAGGTGGTGATGCGGAAGAATGGGGGCGCGGATGAGGGTTTTCCAGGGGCGCCGCCGGTGTTGCCGATCATGAGCGGGCCGTGGGTGGGGAGCGGGCCGAATCCGCTGCTGCCACCATTGTCTTCGGAATCGGTGCCGGAAGAGATTCGGCAGAAGATGAGAGCGGAGGCGGATGCGGTGAATGTGATGCCGCTGGATTTTCCTGGGGAGGGGCTGATGGGGCCGCCGGTGAAAGCGCCTGAGGCGGAGGGCAAAAAAAAGGAGCCGCCTCCGGTGAAGGAAGGGGCTCCGTTGTTGCCTGTGCCGGGGAAGCCGGGAAATTGATGCTAGGTAGCGTCGGTGCCGGGGGTGGTGCTGGGGAGGGTGAGGGCGGCGGCGCGGCTGCCGGCTTCGGCGTCGACTTGGAGGAGGCCGGCGGGGTCTTTGCCGACGAGTTTGAGGCGGTCGATCATTTCACTGACGGTGGCTTCTTCTTCGACTTGCTCTTGGAGAAACCAAGAGAGGAAGTGGAGGGTGGTGAAGTCGCGCTCTTGTTGGGCGAGGGCGTAGAGATCGTTGATTTGGCGGGTGACGCCTTGTTCCTGGGTTAAGGAAGCCTGGAAGACTTCGATGGGGAACTCGCCGAAATTGGCTGGAGGCGCTTCGAGGGGTTGGAGGGTGATGGTAGCATCGCGGGCGTTGAGGTAGTCGAGCAACTTCATGGCGTGGGCGTACTCCTCGGCGGCCTGGAGGCGGAACCATTTGGAGAAGCCGTTGTAGGCGGTGTTGCCGAAGTGAACGCTCATGCCCAGGTAGTTGTAGTGGGCTTGGAGTTCGTTGCGGATTTGGGCGTTGATGGCGTCTTGGAGGCTCGTGGGAAGGGACATGATTTTTTGGGGGTTTTCGAAGGGTTTGCGTTTGAGGTGGGAGAGGGGTTTACTCTTTGGTGCGCTCCATTTTGGCACCGAGAGCGGCGAATTTGTCGTCGAGATGTTCGTAGCCGCGATCGATGTGATAGAGGCGATGGATTTCGGTTTGACCTTCGGCGATGAGGCCGGCGAGGACGAGGGTGGCGGAGGCGCGGAGGTCGGAGGCCATGACGGGAGCGCTTTTCAGAGGGGTGCCGCCGCGGATGTGGGCGGTGGCGCCTTGGAGGGTCATTTGGGCGCCCATGCGCTTCATTTCGGCGATGTGCATGAAGCGCTGGGGGAAGATGGTTTCGGTGATGGTGCTGGAGTCGGGGATGACACAGGCGAGGGCGCAGAACTGGGCCTGCATGTCGGTGGGGAAGCCGGGGTAGGGATGGGTGGTGAGGGAGAAGCCGCGGGCGTTGGGGTTGGGGTAGATGGTGATGCTGTCCTTGGTGATTTCCATTTTGAAGCCGCAGTCGGCGAGGGCGGTGGTGACGGCGCGGAGGTGTTCAGGGATGACTTGTTTGAGGGTGACGCCGTCGCCGATCATGGCGCCTGCGACGAGGAAGGTTCCGGCTTCGATGCGGTCGGGGATGACGGTGTGTTCGGCCCCGTGGAGTTCTTTGACGCCTTCGATGGTGATGCGGTTGGTGCCGGCACCTTCGATTTTGGCGCCCATTTTGATGAGGAAGTTGGCGAGGTCTTCGACTTCGGGTTCGGCGGCGGCGCCTTCGATGATGGTGGTGCCTTTGGCGAGGGTGGCGGCCATCATGATGTTGTCGGTGCCGAGCACGGTGGAGCCGTGTTTGCCCATGAGGTTGAGGGTGCGGCCTTTGAAGTTGGCGCGGGTGGCGGAGACGAGGATGTCTCCGCCTTCGACCTGAACGGAGGCGCCGAGGGCTTCGAGTCCGCGGAGGTGGAGGTCGACGGGGCGGTCACCGATGATGCAGCCGCCGGGGAGGGAGACGCTGGCTTTGCGGAGGCGGCCAGTGAGGGGGCCGAGGACGCAGATGGAGGCGCGCATTTTGCGCACGAGATCGTAGGGGGCTTTGGATTTGATTTTGTTGGCGGTGACTACGACTACGCCGCTGGCGCGTTCGACTTCGGCACCGAGTTCACCGAGGATGCGGACCATGTAGTTGGTGTCGCTGAGATCGGGGACACGGCGAATGGTGCAGGTATCCTTGGTAAGCAAGGTGGCGGCGAGGATGGGGAGGGCGGAGTTTTTGGAGCCGCTGATGGTGACGCGGCCTTTTAGGGGCTGTCCGCCGTGGACGATGAGTTTTTCCATAGGAGCTATTGGGCGGAAGTTGGATTCTTGGCAAGGACGAATCGATCTATGCCGGCGAGATCAGGCCAGATTTCGATGTCCTGCCAGTGATGGGTTTGGAGGATTTCGGCGACGATGGGGGGTTGGTGCTGGCCGAGTTCGAGGACGAGTTGGGCGTTTGGGTTGAGGAAGGGGAGGCAGGTGTCGATGAGGCGGCGGACGATGTCGAGGCCGTCTGGGCCGCCGTCGAGGGCGAGGAGGGGATCGCGGCGGACTTCGCGGCTGAGGGTGGGGATTTCGGCGCTGGGGATGTAGGGGAGGTTGGAGACGATGAGGTCGAAGGTGCCGGTGATTTTTTCGAAGAGGTCGCTGCGGATGAGGCGAGTGTTGGGGAGAGAGAGGCGGGAGGCGTTGAGGCGGGCGAGGTCGAGAGCGTCTTCGGAGATGTCTGCGAGGGTGACTTCGGTGCCGGATTTGGACCAGGCGTGGGCGAGATAAAGGCCGATGCAGCCGCTGCCGCAAGCCATGTCGAGGACACGGGCGGGGGGTGTGGCACGCTGGGTGAGTTTTTCGCAGAGGTATTCGGTTTCAGGGCGGGGGATGAGGGCGCGGTGGTCGGTGATGAGTTCGAGGTCGCCAAAGGGGACGGTGCCGAGGAGGTGCTGGAGGGGGATGCCTTCGGCGCGGCGGCGAGTGAGGTCGCGGAGTTTGGCGAGGTCGGGTTCACCGAGGGATTCGCCAAAGCGGAGGTAGAGGTCGAGTCGGCGGCAGTCGAGGACGTGGGCGAGCAGGTGCTCCATGTTGAGGCGGGCCTCTTCGACTCCGTGCTTGGCGAGGTAACCGGCGCCGGCTTGAAGGGTGGGGAGGATGGCTTTGGACATGGCGTGCGCTGACGCGGACATCCTTAGCGTGCCTGAGAGGTCTGCCAACCCTGCAGACTGGAAATTTTGTTAGTTTTGATCAGGTGTGGCGGCGCCAGCGGGTGCCGAGGGCGACGGACCACTGGAACTTGCGGGCGTGCTCGCGGATGAGGAAGGGCATGTCGAGGCGCTGTTCGAGGGTGAAGTGGGGGCTGAGGTGATGTTCGAGCCAGTCGAAGGTGGAGCCGTTGGCGGGCCAGGCGTCGCGAGGGGTGAATTCTTCGAGCCAGGTGCAGGGGGTGGTGAGGAGGAGTTGGCCGCCGGGATTGACGAGGTCTGGGAGGCGTTGCAGGCAGAGGAGGGGGTCGGGGAGGCGGCAGAGGAGGTTGGCGGCGTGGACGACGTCGAAGGAGCCGAGATCTGAGCAGAGATGCATGGCGTCGCCTTGTTCGAAGTGTGCGCTTTGGGTGCGCAGGTAAGCGGGGACGGTGGCGAGGGCGTCGGTGTAGCGAGAGGCTTCCTCGTGGCGGCGGTAGGGGAGGGAGCGGGTTTGGGCGAGGTGGGAGGCGGCCTCGATGAAGCTTTGCGAGAAGTCGATGCCAACGACGCTCGTGCAGAAGGCGGTGAGTTCGAAACTGGAGCGACCGACGGCGCAACCGAGGTCGAGCGCAGTGGGATGAGGGGGGAGGGTCTCCTGGGAGAGAAGGTCGTGAACGGTGCGGATGGGGAAGTTGAGGGCGGAGCGGGGTCCGTCAGGCCAGGGAAGGATTTCTTCGGGGGTGGCGAAGTGGAAGAGGAGGTATTCGTGGAGCAGGCGCTCGGTTTCGTAGATGTTCATGCTGAAAATGAAGCGGCCCGGCGAAATCCGGGCCGCTTGCAAGGAGGACTATTGATACGTGCTTTTTTACTCGGAGGCGAGGGCGTTGAGCAGGTATTTGCTGGGTTGGAAATGCTCGATGAGGATTTCCTGCTGGTCACCGCGGTTCATGCGTACCTGTTTGATGTCGAAGTTGGGGGTTTTGTGAGGGGCGAAGAGGATGTCGTCGTGGGTGGCGTTTTGGTGACGCTTGAATTGGTCGGGGGTGATGTGACCGCCAAGATGGTCGTCGCGCCCGGTGGCGAGATGGCAGGTGCCGAGAACTTTTTCGTCCTGGATGTCAGCGCCGGAGACGGGGAGGACCTGGGTGCCGAAGCCGAGTTCGCCGAGGACACCGGTCATGGGGTCATCGGAGAGTTTGGCGTTGTGGGCTTCGATGGTGGCGGGGTTGCCGGAGATGAGTTCGCTCTTGATGATGCAGCCGTGGGTGACGGTGAGTTTGCCGAGGGTGCCGTCCTCGTATTTCATGGGGAAGAAGCCTTCGGCGCTGGTGGGGACGAAGTAGACTTCGCCAGCGGGGAGGTTGGCGATGTCGGGGGTATCGCCGCGGCAGAGGCCATGGCTTTTTTGGGCTTCCTGGCCACCGAGTTCGAGGCGGGCGGTGAGGACCTCGCCGGATTCGAGGGCGAAGTCGATCTCGACCGAGTCGGCGCGGGTCATGGCGAGGCGGAGTTTTTCAGCGTCGCGGCTGACGTCGTTGTAGTCGACGGCGAGGCCGGTGTTGCGGATGATGTCGTTGAGGCCGTGAAGGGTGGCGCCGCGGAAGCCAAATTTTTTGGCGTGGGCGGTGAGGGGGGCGGTGGCGGAGAAGGTGGAGATGCAGAGGATGATGTCGTAGTTGGAGTAGACATCTTTTTCGAGGCTCATTTCGACGCCTTCCATGTCGACGCAGAGGTCGGGCATGTCGAGGTTGCTGCCGGTGGTTTGTGTGTAGGCGAACATGTCACCGCCTTCGAGAGCGAGTTCTTCGAGGACGCCGTCGTGGAGGCCTTTGTAGAAGTGGTCGTAGGCTTGGCGCTGGACTTTGCGCCCGGGGTTGGAGAGGAAAGCCATGCCGCGTGCTTCGGCGAGGTCGGGGAGGTCGATGAGGATGCAGATTTTGCGACCGAAGGTGGGTTCGAAGACAGTGCTGAGGAGTCTGGAGAGGCTGAATTCGGGGAACTCGCGGAGATCAGCGGATTTCTGAACAGTGGGAGAGGGGGTCATAGGAGTTGATTTTTTGAACGGGGAATCAAAGTCATTTACGGTGCGACGCAAGGTTTGGGGTAACATTTTGTTATTCGACTGATCGTAAAAACCAGAGGAAATGGCGGAAGGTAAGCTTGGGCTTGCCATTGGGGGTGATGGCTGGCTTACTGTGGCTTCCTCATCATGCTGCCCGAAATCATTAAGCTATTGCAAGTCCAAGAACGCGATCAAAAAATCCGTCACATTCAGAAGGATTTGAAGGAGGTGCCGAATTTGGAGTCGCGTGCGAAGACTCAATTAGCCGGGGATTTGGCGGCGGTGGAGAAGGCGCATGCGGGGGTGATGGCGATCGAGTTGGCGATCAAGAACATTGAGATGGATATCGGGACGAGGAGGACATCGATCAAGCGGATCCAGGATCAGCAGTTTGAGACGCGGAAGAACGATGAGTTTCAGGCGCTGGGGCACGAGGTGGAGCGGTATCAGAAAGAGATCAATGGAATGGAGGACAAGGAACTGGAGCAGATGGAGAAGCTGGAGGCGGCGAAGGCGGTGCAATCTGATGCGCAGGCGAAGCTGGCGGCGACGCAGGCGCGGGTGGATGAGGAATTGGTGATGTTGGCAGAGCGAGCGACGGGTTTGCAGAAGCGGTTGGGGGATTTGAAGGTGGAGCGAGCAGGGTTGATCGGGGGAGTGCCAGAGGAGACGCTGGAGATGTATGACCGGATTTTCAAGAAGAAGGGGGACTCGGCGGTGTCGCCCTTGCAGGGGGACATGTGCGGGGGGTGTCACATGAAGGTGGTGATCGGGACGTTGCAGAGTTTGAAGCAGGCGGAGGGGATCACGCAATGCGAGTCGTGCGGGCGGATTTTGTATTTGGAAGAGTAGTGCTAATGGCGGGTGGGACTTGAAAGGGAAGGATTGCGGGTGGATAGGCTAGACATGACACAAATGCTGGATCCTGAACTTTCGGTGGTGGAGGTGCGCTCTTACTTTGTCCGGATACGCAATGCGCTGCTGGTGAGGGGGCGTTTCAGTCCGCTGTATTTGGATTATTACCTGCATTTGATGCAGCATCAGTTGAAGTATGAGGAGGAGATGGACGGGATGCTCAAGGATGCGCTGGCGGGGATCACGCTGCATTTGTGTTCGAGGCCGCAGGATGAGGGGTGTGCGTGGACGCTCAATTTTCACAAGCCGTTGATGAACCTGTTTGTGACGGGAAGCACCCGGCCAGGGCGGGTGACGGGAAGGATTTTCACGGAGGATGTGAGGGACACAGGGAAGACCCTGTTTATTGCGCAAACGACAAGGCCGAGTCAGGCGCCGAGGCAGAGCATGGTGGAGTTGGAGGGGACGGATGTGCTGGCGTCGATCGAGTCGTTTTACACGCAGAGTGAGCAGCGGTTGACGCGGATTTTTCGACTGGCGGATGAGGAATTTGTGCAGATCTCGGCGGAGCCGGATTGCGATGAGGAGTGGCTGGCGGCGCTGACGCTTGAGGACGTGCTGGCGATTGGCACGAAGGAGCATCTCACGCTGTTGGAGACGAGGGGCTATGTGCTGGAATGCGGGTGTTCGGCGGAGCGGTTGTATCCTTTGATTTCGCGATTGTCCGAGGAGGATCTGGCGTTTGTGTTTGAGGATGGGGTGGCGCAGATGCAGTGCCCGCGCTGCGGGGCGAAGTACCGGACGGAGAAGAATGATTTTGAGGAGTGGAAGAAGCGTGAGGTGAGTTGAGGGGTAGTCGCTCTTTCGGGATTGTTACTCTAAACCCGAACTTCGAAGTTGGAGGCACCTGATAGGCTTGAGCATTGGCCGCTCAATGCTTCCCGCTCCTTGGGCGGCATCATAGAAGATGCAGCCGCTGCGGACCGGGAAGCCTTGTGGAACCAAGCACGACGCCATCTTCATCCCTTTCCATTCCCGTTTCCAGGGTTACTCTTTGCCTTGGACGGCGAGGAAGAGGTGTTGTTGGCGCTCGATGGGGGTGCGGAACATCATGGCGATGGTGAAGGTGGTGATGGTGCCGAACATGATGCGCCAGGGGAACTCGATGACGGGCATCCAGGCAGGGCGTGAAAGGCCATTGGTGCCGAAGAGGCCCATGACGTCTTTGTCGAGTCCGCTGAGGTAAGCGACGACGATGAAGCCGGCGATCATGGCGATGACATTGCCGAAGTCATTTCCGCGAGTGCGGGTGAAGAGACCGGTCATGAAGACGCCAAGCAATGAACCGTACGTGTAGCCGAAGATGCCGAGGATGATGGGCAGGATGCGCAACTCGGGATTGTGGGAGGTGACATAGGCGGTGGCGAGGGCGACGGAGACGAGGAGGGTGGCGAAGAGGACGGTGCCGAAACGCAGGACCTTGACTTTGCCGGCGTCGGAATCGGGTTCACCGAACCAGTGGAAATGGAAGTCGCGAACGTAGCTGGTGGCGAGGGAGTTCAGGGCGGTGCTGAGGGAGCCCATGGTGGTGGCGAGGACGCCAGCGATGACGAGACCGCGGAGTCCGGCGGGCATGACGGTGAGGACGAAGTAGGGGAAGACTTTGTTGGAGGAGACCACGCCGGTTTCACTGCGAGGGAGGAGGGCGTCGACGTTTTGTTGGTAGAACACGTAGAGGAGAATGCCGATGCCGAGCACGACGAGCGTGATGGGGATATCGGCGAGGCCAGAGAGCATGGTGGCGACGGCGCTTTGGCGTTTGTTTTTGGCGGTGAGCATGCGTTGGACCATGTCTTGATCGGTGCCGTGCGTGGCCAAGGTGACGAAGGTGGAGCCGAGGAAGGCGGCCCAGAGGGTGTACTCCTGTTCCAGGACGTGCTTCACATTGCCCCAAAAACCTAGGCCTTCCTGGGTGCCGAGGTCGATGACTTTGAGGTCGTTAGGACCGGTGAGCAGGGCGGTGGCGCCGCTCCAGCCGCCGGGGATGTGGCTGAGGAGGTAAAAGAGAGAGAAACCGAGGGCGAAAACGAGGACGATGATTTGGAGAACGTCTGTCCAGATGACGGCGCGGATGCCGCCGAGCGTGGTGTAGATGGCGGTGAGCAAGGTGATGAGCACCAAGGCGACGGCGGTGAGCCAGAACTCGGTGGAAGGGGAGATGGTCAGTCCTGGATTTTGGAGGTGCCAGATGATGACGATGATCATGGTGGGCACCCAGAGACGGGTGCCGCTTGCAAGCAGTCGGGTGATCAGGAACACGCCAGAGGAGAGTCGATGAGTGACGGGACCGAAGCGAGTGCCGAGAAACTCATAGATGCTGACGACGCCGTGGCGGTAGTAGGCGGGGATGAAGACGGCGCTGACGACGACGCGTGCCAGCAGGTAGCCGAGCATGAGTTGGACATAGGTGAAGTTGCGGAGGGCGTAGCCTTCTCCCGGGGCACCGAAGAAGGTGCCGGCGCTGATTTCGGCGGCCAGGATGGAGGCGAGAACGGCCCACCAGGCGATCTGGCGATCTCCGAGGGCGAAACCCTCCATGGAGCCGCTTTTGCTGCGTTGGGAGAGGCCTATGCCCAGAATGAGGGCGAAGTAGGCGAAGATGACAATGGCATCAAAGAGGTACGGCATTCGCTATACTGAGCAGCGAAGCGAGGTTTTGCCAACCCTGAACTTGTGTGAGGGCGGATGCTGGCAGCTTTAGGGAAGCGGGGATGGCCCGCCCAGGATCAGCTGTTTCTTGGAAGGTAATTCCAGCTGCCGTAGTCGGTTTTTTGGTCCTCGGGCGTGGGGCGGAGTTGATACTCGCCGCTGGTGCAGGAGGACAAGAAGAACAGGGGGAGGAGGGCGATGCAGAGGAGGAGGTTCCTTGTTTTCATAGCGGTGATCTGTCTTCAGTAGAGGCACTCAAGAGAACTCTGAGGGAACAAGTCCTGGAAGAGGGATGAATGACTGTCGTCAGGGTTACGTATGAGAGATCGCATGAATCGACGGAAATTTCAAATGCAAGTGTTGGCGGCGGCGGCGACGGCGGGTGGGGTCTTGGCGCAGAATGGGAGGGAGAGGTTATTGGCGGGACAGATTGGGACGCGGCATGCCCATGCGGATGGGCAACTGATGGCGTTGCGCGAGGGTAAGGATTTTGAGGTGGTCGGGGTGGTGGCGGAGGATGATGCGGCGTGGGAGGCGGCGAGGAAACGGGAGGCTTATCGGGGGTTGGAGCGGCTGAGTTTGGAGGCGTTGCTGGCGGTGCCGGGTTTGAAGATGGTGAATGTGGAGACGGAGGTGAAGGGGTTGCTGGATGCGGCGGAGGCTGTGGTGGGGGCGGGCTTGCATTTGGGGTTGGACAAGCCGGCGGGGGAATCGATGGCGCAGTTTCGGCGGATTTTGAAGCGTGCGGATGAGCAGAAGACGCTGGTGAAGATGGGTTACATGTTTCGCTACAATCAGGCGTTTGAACTGGCCTTGAGGGCGATCCGGGAAGGGTGGCTGGGGCCGGTGACGGTGGTGCATGCGGAGATGAGCAAGCAATTGGTGGGAGGTGCGAGGGATGATTTGAAGGGGTATGTCGGGGGATCGATGTTTGAGTTGGGGTGTCACTTGATCGACAGTGTGGTGCGGTTTTTGGGTGTGCCAGAGAAGGTGACGCCGTTTTTGAGGCGCGCGGGGGAGGATGGGATTGCGGACAACATGACGGCAGTGCTGGAGTATCCGGGGACGCTGGTGACACTGCGGAGTTCGCTGCGGGAGGTGACGGGGAATGCGCGGAGGCAGATGGTGATCAGTGGGGACAACGGGACACTGGAGATTTTGCCGTTGGAACCGCCGAAGGTGCGGTTGACGCTGAAGGCGGCGGCGGGGGGATTTAAGGCGGGGGTTCAGGAGGTGCCGATGGAGAAGCGGGTGAGGTATGAAGCGGACTGGAGGGCTTTTGCGGCTTCGATTCGGGGAGAGGAAGCGTGGGAGTTTGGGTCGGCGCACGATTTGGCGGTGCAGGAGACGGTTTTGCGGGCGAGTGGGATGCCGACTGAGGATTAGTGTTGGTGATGAAAGGACTTGCCTGAGCGGGTTTTTGGTGGCAATTAGTTTGCCCGTTCAACCTGTGGATTCAAACACGCACCCGTAGTTCAACGGATAGAACAGCGGTTTCCGGAACCGTCGATACAGGTTCGATTCCTGTCGGGTGTACCAGGTTTGATCAGGTGAGGGAGGTGCCGGGGAGGAGGGGGGAGCGGGTGGCGGTGGCTTGGGTGTTGGCGACGGTGACGCGGGCGATTTCGGCGAGGGCTTCCTGGGTGAGGAAGGCTTGATGGGAGGTGATGAGGACGTTGGGGAAGGTGAGGAGGCGGGCGAGTTCGTCGTCGTGGAGGATCTGGCCGGAGAGGTCCTCGAAGAAGACGCCTTCTTCTTCCTCGTAGACGTCGAGGGCGACGCCGCCGACCTGGCCGCTTTTGAGGGCGTCGATGAGGGCGGTGGTGTCGATGAGGGCGCCGCGGCTGACGTTGATGAGGATGACACCGGGCTTCATCATTTGCAGTGTTTCTTTGCGGATGATGTGGTGGGTTTCGGCGGTGAGCGGGGTGTGGAGGGAGATGATGTCACTCTGCCGGGCGAGGGTGATGGCGTCGGTGTATTGGATGTTGTTTTGAGCGGCCCATTAGAGGTTCGGGAAGGGGTCGTAGGCGAAGACGCGCATGCCGAAGCCGCGGAGGATCTGACCGGTGATTTGGCCGGTGCGGCCGGTGCCGACGAGGCCGGCGGTTTTGCCGTGGAGGTCGAAGCCGACGAGGCCGTTGAGGGAGAAGTTCAGATCGCGGACGCGGTTGTTGGCGCGGGGGATTTTGCGATTGAGGGCGAGCAGGAGGGCGACGGCGTGTTCGGCTACGGCGTAGGGTGAGTAGGCGGGGACGCGGGTGACGGCGAGGTGGAGGGCTTTGGCGGCGTCGAGATCGATGGCGTTGAAGCCGGCGCAGCGGAGGGCGATGTGTTTGACGCCGAGGCTGGCGAGGATTTCGAGGCAGGGGCGGTCGGCGCGGTCGTTGACGAAGATGCAGGCGGTGTGCGCGCCTTTGGCGAGGACAGCGGTTTCGGTGGTGAGGCGGGGTTCGAGGTAGCGCCAGTTGATGCCGCTTTCGGCGGCGGCTTTTTCAAGCGATTCGCGGTCGTAGGGTTTGGTGTCGAATACGACGGCGTCGATCATGGTGGGGTGGCTTTGATTGCAGAATGTCTCTTCTTCGTCATGCAGGGTCTCACACCAAGGCACTAAGGCACGAAGTTTCCTTCATGATTTCACGCTTTTGGCTTTTGGGTCTTTGTGGGACTTGAGGGGCTATACAGCGTTGACTTTGATGAGGGCTTCGAGGCGGTTGTGGGCGCGGTAGAAGGCGATTTCATCGTGGCCGCAGGCTTCGAGTTGGGCGCTGATTTTCTGGGCGGCGTCGGGTTCGACGAGGTGGCGGCGGATGAGTTCGGATTTGCGGCCCTGGAGGGCGAGGAATTCGGGTTCCACGGCGGGGGTGTGGGGGTAGAGGCCGTTTTGCTGACCGGCTTTGAGGATTTGCTTGAAGGGTTGGCCGGTTTTTTTGGCTTCGGCTTTGGCGGCGTTGACGCCTGCGTACCAGTCGGCGTGGATGATGCGGTAGTAGTCGCGCATGGCCTGCTTGTTGTAATGGATGACGAGCTTGTGGCCGTCGACTTCGAGGAAGCGGGTGGCGCGGAAGCTGTCGGCGTCGATGGTGTCGACGAACATGAGGGTTTCGCGATCGACAGCGAACTCCCATTTGAGGTCCCAGAGGAGGAGTCCGATTTGGTCGAGGGTGTCTTTGACGGCGTAGCCGCCGAGGAGGGCCATTTTGACGGTGTCGAGGAAGTGCTGGCCGCTGAGGCCGGACATGAGGAGGGCTTCCTGCTTGGAGACGTTGCGATCTTCGGGTTCGTATTTGCTGGTGAGGTCGAAGATGGGAGGGGTGAGCATGGTCCAGGGTTCCATGGCGGAGGCGATGCCGAGTTCCTGCTGGTAGGCGGTGCGGGCGGCTTCGCTCATGGACTCGTATTTCCGGAGGATGGAGGAGCCGCTGGTGATGCCGAAGCGGACGATGTATTCGAGCGGGATGACGTAGGTGTCGCTCTGGTGGAACTGGGCGTAGTCGAAGACGAAGCTGCCGAGGAGCGGGCGCTGCGGGGGTGTCATGACGGGGAAGCGTCTGACGACGTTGAAGGTGCTGGGATGCGCGGGCATGGCGCCGGAGACGACCGTGCCGGTGGTGGCGTCGATCATGCCAACGTGGTGGGTGCGGGCGCCGGATTCGAGCATGGTTTCGAGAGGGCCGGAGAGGAGAGCGGATTTCCAAGCGGCGTCGAGGTGGGGGTCGTTTTCGATGGCGGCTTTGACGCGGACCCAGGTGGCGGGTTGGGCGAGGCGGGTGTACATGGCGTGCCGGAAGAGGGCACGGGAGAGGTCGTTGCCTTCGATGTGGAAGATGGAGCCGACGTCGAAGACGGAGCCGGCTTCGGTGGTCTGGCAGACGAGGTAGGCGGGGTGATCGGGGACGGGGTAGAGGTATTGGACAGAGCCGCGGTAGACGGGTTCACCGAGGGTGGTGGGGTCGATTTGGGTGGGGGGGGCTGGGGGGAAGGACATGGCCAAGTGAGCGGGCGGCGGTTGGGGTAGACAGGATTGACAGGATTTTTGAGGATTAACAGGAAGGGGG
>JARXAL010000119.1 GCA_029865835.1 Verrucomicrobiaceae bacterium | reverse complement strand
TGCCGGGGCCGACTTGAAGTTACTCACTGATCACGGCGTCGGTATCGTCATGGTTGGCATGGGCACAATCGATGTCATGGAGCCGAAGGGTGCTCTGCATCTGGGTATGAAGGATCATCTTTTGAGAACGAAAGAAGCCCGATTTACCCCGGCCTGGATTTGGGGAATGAGTGACATGAGAGCTTTAACCGCCGCCGTGGCTGAAGACACGGTGTTCCGTCCGAAAAAAGTGCTCGCCACCGGCGGATCCAAGCGGGGTGTCGGTGCAGCCATTTGCGGCATCTACGATGATCGATTTACGGCTATCATGCCAGTCGTTGCCCCGATTCTCGGAAATCCTGGTGGAGCCTATGTTCGCGGCAGTGCCCTCCACAAAGAGCGCGCGCAGAATGAAGTCTTTCTATCCAATCTGCCGAAAGAATTGCCTGCGACAGCCAAGGAGGCGCTCGAAAAGCGTGAACAGACACGTCTGGATCAATCGATTACCATCGAACAGGCCCTCGCTGCAGGGTGGACGGAAGCCGAGATGCTTCGGATGAACGATGAGGCATGGAATCCTTGTCGAATCGCAAAGCACTTCGATTCGCTGAAGCAGCGAGGGCTCGATTTCTTTTATCACGTAGGCAGCAATGACAATGTCTGTCCTGCCTTGCGCCAACTTGGGGAGAGCCAACCCGATTTTCCACTCTACATCCTTCCCGGTGGTCAGCATGGCGGACCCAAGTCCAGTGGTTACACGCTACAAACACCAACCCAACCCGAGGCCTCAGAAAACCTGTTGGCCTTTGCTAGGCACCATTTTTTCAATCATCGATCATTGCCTTCCCCACCAAAACTAGAGCTCGAAATCAAAGGCTCGAAACTCCATGTTTCGGTCACCTTTGCTAACGGAAGCCTGCCACAGCACAGTGAGCTATCTTGGAGTATCAATCGTCATTCGCCTTACACCTTTGCTTTTGAATATGATCTCTGGAAGTCCATGCCATTGGACGCCATTTCTGAACACACGCTTAGCGGTGAAATTGAAATTCCATCCGACGCAAAAACGATTGATGTGATCTCGACCCACAAACACGAAGAAAACCACATTCCCTTTCACTTCTCATCGCCTTATCGCCGGTGGGTCCGCTGATCATGAAACCACTTCTCATTCTAGCTCTATTTCCTCTGCTCGTCGCAGGAGCAGATCAGCCAAACGTCCTGCTTATGATGGCGGACGACTTCCGTGACTTTGGAGGAGCCTACACGAAAGAGTTGGTGAAGACACCCAATCTGGATCGCCTGCGTGCCCATGGCACATCGTTTGAGCGTGCCTATGTGCAATACCCGGTGTGCAATCCGAGTCGAAGCTCCATGATGACGGGACTACGCGCCGAACAAACGGGCATTGTCGGGAATGACCTGAAGCTGCGCGAAAAACTACCGGATATCGTGACGCTACCTCAGCTTTGCAAGATGGCTGGGTGGCAGTCGCATGCGTTCGGAAAGCTGTTTCATTTGGGTGGCGGCAAAGACGTTCAGGCCAAGCAGGCTTGGATGGATTTGGGCAAGTCCTGGCAAACGGCGCAGGCCTACGCAGCCACGAAGACTGGCAAAAAAATCCTTGAAGGTCGCAATGTCACCGGGGGCGCCTTAAACTGGTGTCAGTGGGGGGCGGCGGATGGCACGGATGAGGATCAACCCGATGGGCAGATTGCAGCAGCCACTGTGGCCAAGATCAAAGCATTGGGAGATACGCCCTGGTTCATCGGATGCGGCTTCATGAAGCCTCATGACCCCTTTATTGCACCGAAAAGATACTTCGACCTCTATCCCATGGATTCAATCAAATCCTGGCAAGATCCCGCTGATATGACGCCTGCGCGAAAGGATTCCGTAGGCTTTGGAGCTTATGGGGAAGCGTTTGCTAAGCTGACGGATCATGATTGGCGCGAACTCCTCCGCGCGTATTGCGCTGGCACCACTTTCATGGATGCCCAATTGGGTCGCGTTCTTGATGTTTTGGATGAAAGAAAGCTCTGGGATAAAACCATTGTTATCTTCGTGAGCGATCACGGATATCATACCGGTGAGCGTCTTTGGTGGAACAAGAACACCCTGTTTGAGCGCGCCTGTCGGGCTCCTCTGATCATTGCGGCGCCAGGCATGAAAGGCGCTCAAGTAAGCCGTTCACTCGTCGAGTTTGTCGATCTTTACCCGACCATCACGGACCTGTGCGGATTGAAGATGCCGCACGCAGCGGCGGGAGTCAGCCTCCTTCCCATTTTAGCAAATCCGACTGTCAACGTGAAGGAGGAAGCCTACACCCTTGTCACACGCAGCCCCAAACTCTATGGGCAGAGTGTCCGCACCGCCCGCTGGCGTTTTAATCACTGGAGCGATGGCCATCGGGAGCTGTACGATCTCGATGCGGATCCCGAAGAACTTCATGAGGTTTCTGCTCAGCATGCGGATGTGGTGAACGCATTGGCTGCCAAAATCAAAGGGCTGCCTTCCATTCAACCCTGAAGCATCCCTTACGCGATTTCGTAACAATTGATTCATGCACTGAGTTGCCAGCGAGGTGAGATATCGCAAAATCAAAGTGTGAACCGTTTGTTGCCATTGTTACTGCTCTTTTTCCTGTGCGCGCCTGCTGAGGCGGAGTGGGAGTGGTTGAGTTCGGAACTGCGTCAGACGGATGCGGCGATCAATGTGAAACGGGCGACCCTGGAGGCACTGGGGGAACCGATGATCGGGCAGACGGTGCCGGAGTTTGGGCTGCAACATACCATGCTGCTTGATTCGCCTCCGGAGTCGCCCTTTGTGCAGTTGGATTTGGGGGATTCTCTCGCATTTGATTTGGTCGCTCTCGTCCCTGCGGTGGTCGATTTCCAGTCTCTCACGCAATCCGCCTACGCCTTTCCACCCCGCTACCGCCTGGATGCTTCGGACGACGAGAACTTCGCCACCTTCACGCCACTCAAAGTCCAGCTGAATGAGGATGCAGTGCCTTTTGGACCTGCTCCGGTGGTTGTACACGCGCCTGGCATGAAGGCGCGCTACCTGCGACTGACCATTCCCACGATGGCGAAGGTGGAGGGTCGATGGACCTTTGCTTTGTCGGAGATGATGGTCTTGCTGGGAAACCGCAATATCGCTATCGGTGCCAAGGTAAATCATCTCAGAGGCACCAACCTGCCACCGCGTTGGCTCGCACAGAACATGACCGATGGACGCACTCCCCTCGGCCCTCCCATCGATCGCTCGTCTGTTCCGGAATTTGATGCGCTGTTTGCGATCAAGCAGCCCGATGTGGCGGAGCCTTGGATGCAAGTGGATCTCAGTGCTGAATATGGGATCGATGAGATCCGCCTGCATCCTTTGCATGCGCGACAGGGGGCGGATGTGCCGGGATTCCGCTTCCCGGTCAGATTTCGGGTCGAAGTCGCGAAGAGGCAGTCCATGCAGGACTCGGTCACGGTCTTTCAATCCGCGGAAACCGGATTTCCCAACCCAGGAAACAATCCGGTCACCTTGCCACTGCAGGCTATGTCGGGACGTTTTGTCAGAATCACGATGCTGGAGTCTCCTGACGCGTTTGAAAGTTTTGCGCTCTCTGAGTTAGAGGTTTATTCGGGTGACCAGAACGTGGCGCGGGGGAAATCGGCGACGTCTTCAGGAGATCGGGTTCGGGAGGTCATGCGCCCGCTTTCATTGCTCACTGACGGGCACGTAAGTTATGGGCGCCTGTTGGAGTTGCCACAGTGGCTTGAGCAATGGGAGCTGCGGCAAACATTGATGCGAGATCTGCAGAGCCTGGAATCTCGGGCGATTGTTTTGCGTGGAGCGGCTAGGCAGCGCTTTGTTTGGATGGTTGCGGTTTTCGCCTTGGGGATCGTCATCCTGGGTTTTGGGGCGGTGATTCGCTCTCGTCGGCGCCAGGCGAGAGATCGGGAGCAACTCCGCAACCAGCTTGCTCGTGACATGCACGATGAGATTGGCAGTAATCTCGCGGGGATCGCCGTGATCAGTGAGTTGCCGGAGCATGACCGGGAAGACTGGAAGGAGATCAACCGGATCGCTCACGAGACCACGGACGCGATGCGGGAAGTGCTTTGGCTTGTTGGGGCTCGCCAGGAGTCTGGGATTGATCTCATGGAGCAATTGCAGAGGGTAGCGAAGCGCTTGCTGCCGAATCATGAGGTGCGTTGGAAAGTCACCGCATCGGAATTGCCCACGGCTTGGCGGGAGGAATCGCGAAGGCAGGTGTTTCTCTTTTTCAAGGAGTCCATCACCAACATTTTACGTCATGCAAAAGCGACCCAAGTCGAGCTTTCGGCGCAAGCTGTTGGGGCCACCTTTGAACTCGTCATTCAAGACAACGGAAAAGGGTTTGATCCCGCCAATGTGCCTGCCGGGGTTGGTCTTAGCAGTCTTCGGGAACGGGCGAAACAGCTAGGTGGCACTTTCCAAATTCACTCAACCCATCAAGGTACGACGCTAACTCTGCAGTGCCCGCTCAGATAGGTCAGTTTGAGTTCCTTAGCACCCCCGCTTACCATGTCCCACGTTTGGATCATCGAAGACAATGCCGCCTTTCGCCGTGGCACCGAGCGAGCGCTCAGCATGAAGCCGCACGAGCATCGGGTGCGGGCTTTTGTGAACTGTGAAGATGCGATCCTGGCGCTTGATGAAGACTCGGCACCCGAGGTCATCCTTTTGGACGTCGGTCTGCCCGGTATGAATGGCATCGAAGGCATCGCTCATCTTAAAAGTCGTGCACCGACGGCCAGCATACTCATCCTGACCGTTTTTGAAGATGACGACAAAATTTTCGGTGCTATCTGCGCCGGAGCCTCCGGCTACCTGTTGAAGTCTGAGCCCATGGCCCAGGTCATCACTGCGATTGATCAAGCGATCGCCGGAGGTTCGCCGATGAACCCGCGCATTGCCACACGCGTCCTGTCGATGTTCGCCAAGCTAGCCCCTGCAAGGAAAGACTACGGATTGGATGAGCGGGAGCAGTCGGTCTTGAAATGCATGGTTGCGGGCATGCCACGAAAACAAATCGCGGAAGTCACCGGCCTGAATCCCCACACCGCCGATTACGTCACCCGCAGCATTTACCGCAAGCTCCACGTGAATTGCGCCACGGCAGCCGTCTCGAAAGTAGTGGCTGAGCGGTTGATAGCCGAGGCATGACTTTACGAACCCTCGTAACAGAGAATGGGTTAAAAGTGGCGTATTATTGATGTGACCATGAAGTTCGTTCTTTCATCTCTTACCCTGATACCCACTTTTGCTGTGCTGGCGGAAGTGTCCTACAATCAGGACGTCCGGCCTATTCTGGCGGAGAATTGTTTTTATTGTCATGGGCAGGACCCGAACAAAAGAAAGGCGGATCTGCGGCTGGATGTGCGGGAGGCAGCGGTTGAGTTCGGGGCGTTTGTGCCCGGGAAGCCTGAAGAAAGCGAGCTGGTTGCGAGGCTCTTTTCGCATGAGGCTGATGAATTGATGCCGCCGGCGAAGTCGAATCGAAAGCTCACGGAGGAACAGAAGGCCCTGCTAAAGCAATGGATCGCTGAGGGGGCCAACTATGAGAAGCATTGGACCTTTACGGCCCCTGTGAAAGCGCCGCTACCGGAAGTGAAGCAGACTGGGTGGGTGCGCAATGAGATTGACAGGTTTGTTTTGGCGAAACTGGAGGCTAAGAAACTCCAACCTTCTCCTGAAGCGGACAAGACCACCCTGATTCGTCGGCTGTCTTTGGATTTGATCGGCCTGCCGCCGTCACCCGCTGAAGTGGATGCGTTCGAGTCGGACAAAGCACCTGACGCTTACGACAAACTGGTGGAGAGGCTGTTGAAATCGGAACACTACGGAGAGCGCTTGGCTTTACCCTGGCTGGATGCGGCGCGGTATGCGGATAGCAATGGCTTCCAGCAGGATGGTGACACGTTTCAATGGGTCTGGCGTGATTGGGTTGTGAAAGCGCTGAACGCGGACATGCCGTACAGTCAATTCTCCATTGAGCAGCTAGCGGGTGACCTGCTGCCGAATGCCTCGCAGGAGCAGATGATTGCCACGGCCTTCAATCGGAACCACCTGCTCAATGGGGAAGGAGGTGCCATCCCTGAGGAGCAGCGCTTCAACATTCTGTTTGATCGGGTGGATACCACTTCAACCACGTGGCTGGGATTGACCATGGCTTGTGCGCAATGTCATGATCACAAGTATGATCCGATGACCCAACGCGACTACTACAGCCTGATGTCGATTTTCAATCAGGTCTCCGAAGATGGTCGCGCAGGGGGTGGAGGCGGTGCCAAGCGTGTCGCGGCACCCTTTCTGGAGATGCTCACTGAGGAGAACAAACGTCAGATGGCTGAGATCGAAGCCAAACGCGCCAAAGTGGAAGCTGAGGGGCAGGTGAAGATCAAAAAAGATCTGGCTTTTGCTGCCTGGGAGGCTGCGGTGACGCCTGAAACGAAAGCTGGTCGGCTGGATCGTCCGCTGCGTCCGAATATTACGACTTTGCTGCGCATTCCTGCTGAAAAGCGTACCGAAGAGCAAAAGAGGGAGCTTCAAAAGAGTCTTCGTGCTGCGTTCGAAAGCGATGTGTGGCCAAAGATCGCTGCGGCTGATGCGCCATCCAAACAAGTGGAGGATCTGAAGACTCAGCTGACCACGTTCAAGAATGAACGCATCCCAAGGATAATGATCATGCGTGATGACAAGCCGCGCGATACCTTCGTTTTGGATCGCGGCGAATACCTGAAACCCAAGGAGAAGGTCTCCGGAACGACCCCGGCTTTTTTGCCGCCTGCAACCAAGGGATCACCGCAGAATCGGCTGGGCTTTGCCCAGTGGCTGTTCCAACCCGATCATCCGCTGACTGCTCGCGTGCAGGTGAACCGGATGTGGCAGACTTTGTTTGGGACGGGCCTTGTGAAGACGGTCGAAGATTTGGGGGTGCAGAGTGAAGCGCCAGCGCACGGGGCACTTTTGGATTGGCTGGCTGTCGAATTCCGCGAGCGCGGTTGGAGCATGAAACATCTGCATCGCCTCATCGTCACTAGTGCGACTTATCGCCAGAGCAGCAAAGTGAGTCGGGAGTTGGTGCAGATGGATCCTGAGAATCGATTGCTGGCCCGTGGTGCTCGATTCCGCATGCCTTCGATGATCCTGCGTGACGTGGCGCTGGGGGCAAGTGGTCTGCTGGATAACCGGGTTGGAGGAGCCCCCGTTTATCCCTATCAGCCTGATCAAATTTGGGAATCGCTTGCCATCACCAAAGAACGTGATTTCACTTATCCGACCTCAAGCGGCAAGGACTTGTATCGCCGAAGTCTTTACACGTTTTGGCGGCGAACGGTGGGGCCTGCAAACATGTTCGACGCTGCGAACCGTCAGGTTTGCAAGGTGCGCCAGAACATCACCAACACACCGCTTCACGCCCTGACCACGCTGAATGATCCGACGTGGGCTGAGGCGGCGCGAGTGCTCGCAGCACGCAGCATGGAGGCGGCCAAAAAAAGGGATGAGCGGTTGAGCTATGCCTACCGCCGTGTTCTGGGGCGTTCGCCGACAGATCGAGATCGGGCCATGCTGGGCAAAGCCTTTGACAAGCAATTGGCCATTTATCAGGCCGACCCGGCGGCGGCGGCTGAAGTGGTTGCCATTGGCTCAGCGCCCAAGAATGAAAAGCTTGATCCTGTCGAGCATGCTGCGTTCACGGCGGTGTGCCTGATTTTACTCAATCTCGACGAAGCCCTGACTCGCGAATAGAACCCGATCCCTTACCGACATGCAGCACGAACTTCTTCTCAATCAACAGCGCGTCACCCGGCGTCAGCTTTTTGGCAATGCGGCGCAAGGCATTGGCGGCATTGCGCTGGCGTCCTTGCTTGGTGAGCGAACGGCGACTGCCAATGTGCCCGGCCTTCCTGATTTGCCGCATTTTGCGCCCAAAGCGAAGCGAGTGGTCTGTTTGTGGCAGGGCGGCGGTCCGTCGCATGTGGATCTCTACGACCCGAAGCCGATGCTGCAGAAGATGGCCATGCAGGACATCCCGGCGAGTGTTCGAGGAGCAACACGGCTTTCAACGATGTCAGCCAGTTATGCCAAATGGCCGATCACGCCGCCGATCAAGCCCTACAAACGGTATGGCAAAAGCGGTATCGAGATGAGTTCCATGTTGCCGAACATCGGGTCCATTGCGGATGACATCTGTCTGGTGCGCTCAATGAACACGGAAGCCGTGAATCACGCGCCTGGGGTGACCTTTTTCATGACGGGAGCTCAGGTGCCAGGGCGCCCGAGTCTCGGGGCTTGGTTGAGCTACGGGCTTGGCTGTGACTCCAGTGAGTTGCCGGCTTTCGTGGCGATGACCTCTTCAGATAAAGGCAAGACCTGCGGCCAACTTTTTTATGATTACTACTGGGGCAGCGGCTTCCTGCCGAGCCGTTATCAGGGCGTGCGCTTCCGCAATGTCGGTGATCCGGTGCCTTATCTGCAGAATCCTCCAGGCATGAGTCGCGAACAGCGACGCTCCTTGCTCGATGATCTCCGAGCCATGAATGAAGCGCATTTGAGTGATTACGGTGATCCAGAGATCGACACTCGCATCGCCCAATATGAGATGTCCTACAAGATGCAGGCGAGTGTTCCGGATCTGCTGGACTTCTCGGATGAGCCCAAACACGTGATTGCACGCTATGGTCCGGATGCACTGGTGAAAGGAACCTTTGCCAACAACTGTCTCATCGCCCGGCGTCTGCTGGAACGCGGGACACGCTTTGTGCAATGCATGCATGCGGGTTGGGATCAGCATAACAATCTCTTCACCCAGCTCGAGGCCCAGTGTCAGGACACGGATGCCCCAAGCGCGGCGCTGGTGATGGACCTCAAGGAGCGGGGACTGCTGAATGACACGCTGGTGGTTTGGGGCGGGGAGTTTGGTCGCACACCTTTTGGGCAGGGAGATCCTGCGAAGCCGAATGGCAGGGATCACTTTGGCCGCGCCTACAGCATGTGGCTGGCCGGTGGTGGTGTGAAGGCAGGTACGGTGGTCGGTGAGACCGATGACTTTGCCTGGAACATCACCAAAGACCCGGTGCACATTCATGACATGCAGGCCACGATCATGCAGCTTTGCGGCATCAATCACGAGGCACTCACCTATCGCTATCAAGGCCGCCAGTTTCGCCTGACAGACGTGCATGGCCATCCGGTAAAGGGGATTATCGCGTAGCGCGAACGTTCTCTCGGAGCTCGCATGGCAGAAGCGTCTTCGTCTTGCGTGGTTGTCTAACGTGTCCTAGGGTGACCATGGGTCGGCCGGAGTGGTCGCTCGTCGGGCAGGCTTCGGTCGGCTGCGGACGAGAGGAAAGTCCGGACACCGCAGAGCAACGTGCCGCGTGAAAACGCGGGGGTCTTTGGCGTAAGCCGGGGCAACGGAAAGTGTCACAGAAAACATACCACCAGGCAGGGCTTAGGCTTTGTCTGGCCAGGGTGAAAAGGCGAGGTAAGAGCTCACCGCTCCAACCGCAAGGAAGGAGGCAGGACAAACCCCACGTGGTGCAAGACAGAACAGGGGAAAGGCCGGCTCGGCCGCAAGTTCCGCTTCGGCGGAATGGATGACTCCGGGTAATAGTCGCATTCTGAACCTTCTCGAAGGCAAGGAAGAGGGCCGGGTGATCCGGTCTGACAGACAAATGACCATACCAGAGGCTGCGAAGCCCGAGGAACAGAATCCGGCTTATGAAGGCCGACCCACTTTTTCTTCAGGCGGCCTCCAAAATGCGTTGGGAAGCGCGGAAGGCCGAGGGTGTCAGGGTTGTGGCGCGCTTGAACCAGCTCGTGAAATGCGGTGCGTGACGGAAACCCAGAGCGAAGGCGATTTCTTTGATGGGTGGAGAGTCCTTCTTGAGGGCGGATTGCGCGAAATCCAGTCGTCGCCGATCCTGCCAAGCCTGAGGGGAGAGACCGAGCCGGGCGCGGAGCAGGTCTCGTGCACGCCGCTCTCCAAGGCCTGACTGGTGGGCGATTTCGGCGAGTCGCAAAGGCTGATCTAACGGCCAGTCGCTGAGGGCATTGAGGAGACGGTCTAGACGCGGGTCGCCGCAGGAGGTTGAAGCGGTCGTCCGCACTCCCAGGCGCTGCAATGCGAGAAGATAGCTGCGGAACCATTCGCGGAAAGCGGCCTCGTGATCACACCAAGTAGTCAGTGAACGTGCGATAGGCGCGCTGGCTTCCTGGAAGGTGACGCGACGCCGCCGACCGTGCACCGCCCGGAGCAGGGTGTGTGTGGCTTTACGAAGGGGTTCAGAGGCGGAGCGAGCCGCCGTGAGATTCAATCCCTCCCGGAACAGCGGCAGACCTTTTGATGTCAGGCAACGCAGGCCGACAGAAAGCAGTCGAGTGCCCGTGGCGAACCATTGACGACGAGTTCCAGGCGCGGAGAAGAAACTCTGGCCGGGTCGGACCGTAATGAGCCGACCCTCGACCTCAATCCGGACTAAACCGCAATCCACCCAGAACCATCCTGCCGGGACAGTGATCTCGCCCGACCAGGTCTCCACGCGCGGCACGTCGCCATGATAGACCCAAAGCCATTCAAACTGGAGGCCCTGCCAGAGGGAGTAAGGGAGAGGTGGATCAGACATTTGAAGTGTAACAGATTTCCGTGAATCATAAGCGGGTGGTCTTGTCTTGCAGCCGTTGTTTGTGCTGAAGTGGGGTATGAAATGTGCTTTTCTTTTGTCATACCTGGGTCTTGCTGCTGTCTGCTTGCGCGCGGAGCAGCCGAAACAGATCAGCGGCATCTATCCGAGCTTGGCGATGTTTAACAATGAGGGCGAGTGCGGCACGGGAGCGGTGGTGCCGTGGGCAGACCGACTCTGGGTGATCACTTATGGGCCGCATCTGCCGTTTGGATCGAGCGACAAACTTTATGAGATCACGCCGGATTTGAAGCAAGTCAGCCGGCCGGAAAGCGTTGGAGGCACGCCGGCGAACCGGATGATTCATTCAGAGACCCAGCAACTTCTCATCGGGCCCTATGTGATTGATGCTGAACGGCAGGTGCGTGTGATTCCTCCGGCGAAGATGCCAGGGCGATTGACCGGGAATGCGCGGCATTTGATCGATCCGGCTGGAAAAGCGTACTATGCGACGATGGAGGAGGGGCTCTATGAGGTGGATTTGAAGACGTTGGAGGTCACTGGGCTCATTCAGGATGGCAACACGCCGAAGCCCGGATTTTCCAAGGAGGAGCATCCCGCCACACTGAAATCGGAACTGCCAGGCTATCACGGCAAAGGGCTGTTTAGCGGTCAGGGACGGCTGGTGTATGCGAATAACGGGGATCGCGACAAGCGTGTGACCACCGATCCGGCGACGCCTAGTGGTGCGCTCGGTGAGTGGATGAAACCTGGTGAGGACTGGAAGTTGGTGCGGCGCAATCAATTCACGGAGGTGTCAGGTCCTGGCGGAATCAGTGGCAATACGAACCCGGAAACCGATCCGATTTGGAGTGTGGGTTGGGATCACCGATCATTGATTTTGATGTGCCTGTACGAGGGGAAATGGCATAGCTACAGGCTTCCCAAGTCCAGCCACAGCTACGATGGAGCGCATGGCTGGAACACGGAGTGGCCGCGCATTCGAGACATTGGTGAAAACGATCTATTGATGACGATGCATGGGGCGTTCTGGCGTTTTCCCAAGGGCTTCACGCTGACCAGCAGCGCGGGCATTTTGCCAAGAAGCAACTACTTGAAAGTGATCGGTGACTTTGCGCGCTGGCAGGATCGGATTGTCTTTGGCTGTGATGACTCGGCGAACAAGGAATTTCTCAACGTCCGAAAGGCCAAAGGAGAGCTTGCCGGGCCAGGTCAGTCCCAATCGAATTTGTGGTTTGTGGCACCCGATCAGATTGATCAGTTCGGACCGGTGATGGGTCGTGGGGCGGTTTGGTTGGAGGATCCGGTGAAGGCAGGCGAGGTAAGCGAACCCTTTTTGTTTGAGGGTTATAAGCATCGTTCCTTACACCTCACATGGGGGGAGAATCCCAAGTGCGACATTGAGGTTGAGGTGGACCGAAAGGGCAGCGGCAAGTGGGAGAGTCTTCGGGTGTTAAGTCCTGAGCCGAACCAGGAGCACGTCACCGTCGCGTTTGAGTCCGAGGAAGTTGGGGTCTGGGTGCGTGTGAAGTGCGCCAGCGAATGCCCGAAGATCACCGCCATGTTTCGCTACCACAATGACGATCCGAGAACGAATGAGGCTGCTGACTTGTTTGAAGGGATAGCCGGGGTAGCGGATACGGATGTCACGGGAGGATTACTGCTGGCACGTGGAGGCGGCTTGAAGACATTGCGATTTATCTCGAACACCCCAGGGAACACGAAAGCGGTTTACGATATGGGCACTGCATTTGATCTGGAACCTGTGGAGGATCCGCAAGGTCTCGAGTGGACCTCGAAAAAGGCGGCTATTCCTGAGGGGGTCCTCACCTACGACGAGGCATCGATCGTTTATGTGGATCACAAGGGTCGTTGGCGTCTGCCACGCGGTGACAAGGGGTTAGACAAGGAGGGACCTTTGGGAGCCGAGCGCGTTTGTCGTGAGGTGTGCACTGAGCGAGACTTGTTCAATGCAGGCGGCACCTTTTTTGAGTTGCCAGCCGAAAATGCGGGAGGCTTTGCCAAGATCCGGCCAATTGCGACTCACAATCGTCGAATCAAGGACTATGCCAGCTACCGGGGTTTGATGGTGATGAGCGGTGTTCGCGGTGATGCAGCAGGCGAGCATATCGTTAGGTCGAGCGACGGCAAAACGGCCCTTTGGGTAGGTGCGGTCGATGATCTTTGGAAGTTTGGCAAGGTCAGGGGCGAGGGAGGACCCTGGCTGAGGACGGCCACCAAGACCGGAGTCCCTAGTGATCCCTATCTTTGCACAGGCTACGATCGCAAGCGTCTCACGCTTACCGCCGACAAACTGGTGCAGGTGACAGTCGAAGTGGACATCTCAGGCACTGGGCTTTGGGTGCCTTATCAGGTTTTTGATGTGCAGGCCGACCGCCCAACACAGCATACGTTTCCTGCTGCCTTTAGTGCTTATTGGCTGCGTTTCGTGGCGAACACTGATGCGGTCGTGTCCGCACAATTGGTTTATGACTGATGCCTTTTCGCGTCCTGAGCGGTGTCAATCTGACAACAGGTCGACCATAAGTTTTCCTGCACTGTTGTTGATGGTGAATCGAGTGATTTGGATTTGGCCGCTTTTGCTGGCGGGGTCGAGCCGGATGGCGTGGAGTTTGGAGATGGGGAGGGTCACCTTATAGTCGTGGGGTGACCCGTCTGGATGGGTGTCAAAGCTGACGGACTGGTCTTTGTGAAAGGCTCTTTGATCCAACTCAGTGAAGTAGATCGAGGCTGGCCCTGCCGCTTCGGAGCTGAACGTCAGGTTCACAACGAGCTTGCCCTCATCAGTTTGAACAAATGCGCGGGTGCTGATCCAGGGATCGCCGCCCGTGGCTTTGATTTGGATTCTGCCAGCGACGAGCTCGGGCGATGCATCGGAACCATGGCTCCAACGGCCTACGGTTCTGGACTTTGCCACAGCTTTGGCGGGGACTTTAGCCTTGGGCTTTTGAATGCCCTCAAGTTCGGGATGATACTTGGCGGGATCAAATTCTGGGTTGGGAATGGGGACGACTGCGTCGGTTTTCGTGAGAAAGTCATCAATCAATAGATTGAGTTCAGTAACCAACTCCGGCTTTTGGAGGGCCAAGTTCTCTTTCTCGCCGATGTCATCTCGAACGTTGTACAAGAGATGTCGATGTGCTCCAGCTTCGCCCCCGTGGAATATCCGAATGAGCTTGTAGTTCCCCCGGTGAACGGAAACGGCAGGGGGAAGCCAATCGGGGACGGATGGATTGTGGGGGAAGTATTGAAAGGCCCCTTCTCGATCTAGTGCTTCACCTTTGAGTGCGGTGAGAATGTCGATGCCGTCAAACACTTGGTTTGGGCTGGACGCGAGGCCAAGGCCGCTGAGTAGCGTGGGGTAGTAGTCCTCGCTTTGCACGATTGCGTCACTCCGGCTGCCAGGAGTGGTAATGCCGGGCCAAGCAATGACACAGGGGACTCGGGTGCCTCCTTCAAACATCGTGGCTTTGCCTCCGCGCAAGGGGACATTGCTTGTTGGTGTCGTGCCATCAATTTCATTGTACATATTGCCGCCATTATCGGCGGTGAAGATGATGATGGTGTTTTCTGCGATTTTGAGCCGATCCAACGTATCGAGCAGGGTTCCGATGGCATCGTCCATGCTTTCTATCATAGCGGCATAAGTGGGACTTCGTTGAGGATCCTTGGGATTGACTCGGGTACGGTGTTTTTCGATCAAAGTCTTCTTTGCATCGAATGGAGCGTGCACGCTGAACATCCAATAATTGAGGAAAAAGGGAGAGTCATGATTTTTCTCAATCCAGGCCGATGCCTCAAGGGCCATGCGATCTTCGATATGCTGATCGGGAACATCGGGATCATGGTCGAAGTCTTTGAACTTCCAGGGGGCAACGTAACTGCCTGCAGGGCCCGGTCCCGCCGTGTGCGGTATATCGACGTCAAAGCCGTGCTCCAATGGAGAATATGGTTCGGGTCCGAGGTGCCATTTGCCAAAATGGCCTGCGGCATATCCTGCGGCCTTCAGTGACTTTACTAAAGTGGGGTAGTCTGTCTTGAGGCGAGTTGCCGGATTTGGCTGGATTGCTTTTTGATCGACTGGTGCTTTCTTCCCAGGTGTTGCGTTCAGCACAACTTGTGGAACGTGGCAGTTGGGTGTGGTGATGCCGGTGCGGGCGGGACTCAGTCCTGTGAGAATGGCAGAGCGGGTGGGTGAGCAAAGTGGGCTAGCCGAATAGGCATGGGTGAAAGTCATGCCACGCTTGGCGAGACGTTCAATGTTGGGGGTCTGATAGAATTTTGTGGTGCCGTGAAGGGTGGTATCACTCCAGCCGAGGTCGTCGGCCAGGATAAAGAGAACATTTGGGGTAGGCGCGCCGTGAAGCGCAAAGCTGATCGCGAATAGAGAGAATGTAACAAATCGTTTCATTGGATGTGCGCCTGAAACGGCTTTGATGGAGACCATATCTCAGCAATTCACCTGATTGCTCTGTTTCAGAAAATTCCACGGAAAGACTGTCCCTCTCGATGGCCCAAGCAACGAAGTTAAATGCGTTGATACGCAGCGACTTGAACAAGGCAATGGCATATCTGACGCCTGCGCAGCGGGAGGCCCTGCGAGAGGTGAATTGGCGCTACCAATGACCTGAAAGGCGTCGCTGGGGCACTGGGGGCACGTCACCTGCCTCTTCGAGGTAGTGAGAGGTGTCGTTAAAGAGGGTAAGCCGGAAGCACGTGGGTCCACGCACATCAACAATGTTGAGGGCGCACGGGGACTGATCCAGATTGTCCCGATAACGTCGAGGATCAAAGCCGAGCATTGAGCTGATCACCAACCGAATGGTGGCTTTGTGAGAAACAATGGCCACATGTTCACCGCGGTGTGTTGCGCAGATTTCCATGAGAGGAGGTAGCGCACGAGCCGTGACAGCGAGTCCGGATTCACCGCCAACTGGTGCGAATGTGTAGGGATCCTCATCCCATGCAGCGACTTCATCTGGATAGGCGGTGAGCACTTCTTCCCGCGTCATGCCCTCCCAGCGGCCATGGGAGATTTCACGCAGACCGTCGCGGGCTTGAACTTCCAGCTGATGGGGCTGAGCAAGAATGGAGGCGGTTTCCATCGTGCGATCCAAGGGTGAAGCATAGATGGCGGTGAATTGAACTCCTTTGAGCCTAACGGCTAATGCAGTGGCTTGTCGGCGGCCTTCATCAGATAGAGCAACGTTGGTGGCGCCCGCAAAGCGGTCTTCGGCAGTGAGCACAGTGGCTCCGTGACGAATGAGGTAAAGTCGTGTGACGGTGGACATGGGGAATTCCTGGTCTCAGGAGTTGATTAAGTGATGTGGAAGGGCCGTTAAGATTCCGGTGAGAAAGCAAAGAATAGCCGAACGAAGGATTCGGATCTTTTTCTCCAAAATACGTGCCGTGTGGAAATTGAGCACGCTATACTCTTCATCCAAAAGGCCAGAGGAAGCGGTCTTGCCAAAACGATCGCGATAGTCTGTCGAATCGGTGCAGCCCGAAATGTCACCCCAGAACACGCTGCCTGTGCCGCTTCGTGCCGGAAGCCGAGGCAAAATAACCAAGGTAGCCAGCACCAAGGATATTCCGAGGCTTGAAGCTGCCAAAAAATACAGCGCTCGCGGTCCGAAGCCCACTGGAAATTTCATCAGCAAGAACGAGGCGGCGGCCACGCTGCCTGCAATAAAGATGCTGGCTTTCGTGTCAGTCACTTGAATGTAGTAGTTGAGCACATCGTTCACACCTTTAGCCATGCTGGTGAGTGAGCCATCCAAATCAGGTGGCAATGTGCGAGGAACCGGTGTCACACCTGTCGAAATGGGAGGCCGCCTCAAAACACCTGGAATGAGAAAACGTATCATGCGTTAGAGCATGGAGCGACACTCGGCGCGAATCAAGGTTTTGCATTTGACTGATGAGATGAAAACAGGCGGTCGATCAAGGGTGAACCCAGTGGAATGGGCGCTCAGCGTCAACGACCGCCGCCATGTTTGAAGCTCAAGCTGCATGACGTGTCCCCACGAGAGCAAGTTATAGATTTGAACGCAGGCGATCTCGATATTGCTCTAATCGGGGACAGCCATACGAATGCGGCATCTGAGGTTGTGCTGGTGTATGCGGTGACGCTGTTGCCGGATTGCTTTTTCAAATCATCGCATCCTTGTGTGAGTTTCGTGCCATCCAGCGACGGGAAGTCCCCTGGAATTTCATTGTCCTTTGGCAAAAGGGTCGTGCTTCGACATCGACATCTGCCTTTGTGGATACGCTGAAGCAGGTGGCTGCTAAAGTGACGACGTGACTGATGTTAAGGTGTTGGTTTTGAGATGAGTTCGCTGATTGGCTCTGCATCGTGATCGCCATTACTTTCGAAGCCTGGAAGCTCCTTGCCGTTGTGTCGCTCGATGCGTGACTTCACACGTGGCCCCCAGCCCATGCCGCTGATTTTGAGTTGTTCGATGTTGTCTTCGGCACGTACTCCAACTTGCGTGTTGAAGATCGCGCAATCTTTGATGGTCACATGCGCATTGCCGCGTCCACCGGGCCCGCGGGCTCTGATGGCGATTTCGTTGTCATAGAAAACACAGTTTGAGATCACCGCATGAATATGCTCCTTCAAATTCAGCGCTGCGCGATTCTGAATCTGTGAGGGTTGGCTCCAGCCGTGCATGTAGCACTGGCGAATGATTAGCTGGCAGCGCTCGCCATCGGGCATTGTTTTGGAGTCGAATGCGTTCTCGCCTGGATTCTGTCCGGCCTTGAATCCAGGAGCGTCTTCTGCGAGTGGACCTGCCCAGAGATGGCAGTGTTCGATGGTGACACGGCCACGCGATTTACGATCTGGATCAAATTGCACGCAGTCCCCAGAGATGTTCGAGATGTCACAGTTGCGGATGGTCACATCACCCCAACTGCCAGTGATGCCATGGGCATCATGCTGATCCTCGAAGGTCCCGCTCAGCAGATGATGGATGCGGCAGTTTTCGATCAGGACCCGTTCACCAAAGACGCCGACACCATTTCCGCTACCGTTGAAGATCTCGCAGTTTCTCAAGGTGACATCGTCTGCGGTGATTTTGACAATGTTGCCGCCTTTGCCCTGCGAGTCGACGCGGAAGTTTTCATACACACCTGGCTTTGTGATCTCCAATCGATGCACGAGCTTCGGTTGTTCGCCCGTGCCCACGTTGCCCGAGGTTCCAGCGAGGTTGGGCGTATCGGCTGCAAAGGAGGCCGATATCAATAGGAGTGTGAGAGTCAACGTCGTCTTCATCTACTGCTGCTCAACGAAGCGGAAGGCCGTGTTGTTGCCAGAACGACTGCAAGCCTGCCCGGGAGCCATTGAAGACGTTTCGCTCGGTCGGGCGATCGAGGTTGCCAAAGTAGGGGCTGAAGCGATACGAGCCGTGGTTATAGACTTTCGGACGAGAGCGACCGCCCTGCCAGTCCACACCGCCGTATTGCCACATGGTCCAGTTTGACCAGACGCCGTATTGATTCACCAATCCGCGTGGGTTTCCGGGGGCTGGATAGACTGGACCGGCACCGCTATCGTGCGCATACAACGCCAGCCAATACGGCATGCGACGCAGTTTGGCCTTGGTTGCCGCATCGGCACGGCTGAGTGTCTGCTTGAGCTGCGTGCTATTCTCTAGGTACGCGACCGGCACGACCCCCGTGCGCTCTTCCACGCGATCCATGAAGCGTATAATGGAGGGAAGCGGAAGGTCGCCATCAAAATCACCGCAGAGCAGTAGCGATGGTGCATTCCAAGCGCGGCCACGAGCCAGAGCGTGTGCCCGGTTCACCATTTGATCCGCCTGCGCCACGGCATCGACGTGCCGCTGGACTCGATAGTAAATGCCGGGAAGCATTCCGTTGCGATCTGCCGAAGCCAAAAAGTTAGCGCATTTCTCATCCAGATTTCCGCCCTTGCCCGCGCGCGCGATTAGGCCGCTGGCGCCGTTCATGCGAAGCGCAGAGACGTCGTGTTCCGAGAAACTGCTACCTTCACGTTGACGTTCCTTGGGGTCATAGGCCGAAACGTTGATGATTTGGGGCATGCCGCTTGGGCTTGGTGGCAAACTGCCCGGCGAGCTTCCTGGCTGAGTTGAGCAGCTGGCGAGAATGACTAAAGGGGTAAGCAGGAAACGATTCATGGGGAATGGGATCAAACGCGGATATGCGTCGAGGATTTATACGGCTTTGGCAAGGGAGGTCCTGCCATTTGCCTGAATCAACAGGTTAAATCCGGTTCGCACGAAAAATGCGAATCACGAAGGCTTTCAATCGATCATCAATTCGACAGGGCAGTGGTCAGAGCCAAAGACATCGGACCTTATGAGGCAGTTTTTGAGTGCTGGGCGTAGGCCTGTTGAAGCGAGCCAGTAGTCGAGCCGCCAGCCGATGTTTTTTTCTCGAGCGGCGCCGCCCGTGCGCATGGTCCACCATGTGTAACGTCCTGGGTTTGGGTCGAATTCCCGAAAGACATCCAGGAAACCTGCCTCCAAATGTTGCGTGAAGCTGGCACGTTCAGCGTCGCTGAAGCCGGGGTTGTTGCGATTGGATTTTGGATTGGCGAGATCGATTTCCTGGTGGGCGCAGTTGAGATCGCCACATACCAGAACGGGTTTGCTGGCCTCAAGCTGTTTCAGGTAAGTGCGAAAGGCACTATCCCAATCGAGGCGGTAAGACAATCGTGCGAGTTCTGCCTTGGCGTTCGGCGTGTAAACATTCACAACATGAAAATTGGGGAAGGTCGCGGTGATGACGCGGCCTTCGGTATCGTGTTGTGGAACGCGGATGCCAAAAGAATGGGAGTTCACGGGTTCCCGGGTGAGGATACAAGTGCCTGAGTACCCCTTCTTTTCGGCACTGTTCCAGAGAGCGTGCCAGCCCTGGAGGAATGAAAGATCGACTTGATGACCTTCCGCTTTGGTTTCTTGGAGGCAGACAACATCGGCGTCGGTGTTGAGGAGATAATCTTTGAGGCCCTTGTTAAGGGCGGCGCGCATGCCGTTGACGTTCCAGGTAGAGAGCTTCATGAGAGCCGTCATTTTCCTGTGACTTATCAGATTGTCGAGAGGCAGGTTTAGAGTCTGACGAGATGGTCAGTGGGCTGTGGAAAAACGGTCTTTGGGTGTTAGCCACGACTCACTTCAGCACAAAAAAGCGGTCTCCGAAGAACTCGGAGACCGCTCGCTGTGGATCGGATTATTGAACCGTGATGGAACGGGGCTTCGCGGCCTCTTTGACTGGCAATACCACAGTGAGTATGCCGTCTGCCAGATTGGCGGTTAGGCCAGCCTCATCAACGCGGTCATTGAGTTTCAAGCGCAACTCATAACCGATGTCCGAAAGCTCTCGGTGAAGTGGTTTCCATGTTTCGGGTACGGTGTTGGCGCGTTGGGCGCTGAGGTGAAGGATGCTATCGTCCAAGTTGAGTTGGACAGCCTCTTTCACGACTCCGGGCAGCTCGATTTTCACAGTGTGGGCCTCCGGGCTGTTTTCGATCTGGTAACGCGGACGGCGTGCAGGTCGGGATTCGACAGCGGGGGCGGCAATGGTGTTTTGGGGATTGGTGCAGGTATTGTTCATGGCTTTTGAATGAGTTGGAATTTCGATTGGGGTTAGTTCAGTTCGATGACTCGAGGTTTGCGTGTTTCAGCTTTTGGGAGGGTCACAGTGAGCAGCCCATCTTCGAGTTTTGCCGAGATGGCCTCCACGTGGAGGCCGTCGGGAACGGTGAGAGTGCGAGACAGTTCAAAGCTGGATTCGCTCTCAGAGGTCACGGTTTTCCGACTCACGGAAACCGCAAGTCTGCGGTCTTCGAGTTTGACTTTGGTGTCTTCTTTTTTAACGCCGGGCACTTCGAAGCGGGCATGGTAGTTGCCCTCGTCTTCGTACACATCGACCGCCAGTGAGGCGGAAGTCTGCGAATTGAAGGTCGGGAAACTGGCCAAATCGAAGAGTTGTTCAAAGGCGGGGAGTCCGGCGAGAGGATGCCGGAACAGACCTTGGAGGGGGTGGCGGGTGATGTTTGCAGTAGCAACGGGTTGGCAATGGGTCAGTCTCATGGTGTTTTTGGGTTTGATTGTTTTAGGTTCAGTTTAGGGAAGCCCAAAGTGGGTTTCCATTCTCAATCCATTGTATTGCATGGAATGTGCCAGGGCTGAATAGACTGACATAAGTCGTTGAAAATGAGCATGTTAGAGAACATGGCGAGTTGGTTTTCTGGATCATATAAAGCCAAAATGGCACAAATGATTAGTTTCCTTGGCGCGGATAAAAAGCCACATTGACTCTTATTGGTGCTTTGAATTGATTTTGCTCAAGTATCGGGCGCGGTGCCGAATTGAAGTTGGCTGTTCCGGCGAAGTTTGGCGGTTGACGGCGGGGCGGGGCTTTCGACTGTGACGGCTCATGGCCGACGCCACCAGCACTCCGATGATGAAGCAGTACCTCGCGATGCGGCGGGAGCTGCCGGAAGATGTGCTGCTGTTTTTTCGGTTGGGAGATTTTTACGAGTTGTTTTTTGAGGACGCCAAAACGGCGTCGCCGATTCTGAATGTCGCGCTGACGAAGCGCAATGGCATTCCGATGTGTGGAGTGCCTTATCACGCGGCCCAGGGATACATTGCGCGGTTAATCAAGGCTGGAAAAAGGGTGGCGATTGCTGAGCAGACGACGGCCCCGCAGCCTGGAAAATTGGTGGAGCGGGAAATCGCACAGATTATTACGGCGGGCACAGTGGATGATCTGAATTTGCTGGATGCGGATCGGTCGAATTATTTGGCGGCCGTGTTTCAGGACGGGAAGAGATTTGGCCTGGCCTACGTGGATCACACAACGGGCGAATTTGAGGTGGCGGAATTCGGAAGTGGGGAGGATTTGGCGGATGAACTGGAGCGGCTTCGGCCATCCGAGTTGCTGCACAGTGATGAGCAACCGGGTTTGCTTGAGGTGCTGGGTCGGCCGCCTTCGGCCCTGGCTTGCGAGAGTTATTATTTCTTGCTCGATCAGGCCACGCATAGTCTGACGACGCACTTTGCGGTGCAGTCGCTGGATGGGTTTGGCTGCACAGGCATGAGTGCAGCGTTGTGCGCGGCTGGTGCGGTGCTGCAATATGTGCAGTATCAATTGCGCCGGAGTGTTGATCATATCCGGCGCTTGCGTGTGGCGCAAACGAGCGACTGTGTGCTGATTGATGCGGCGAGTCAAAGCCACCTGGAATTGGTGGACACGCGGTCCGGGCCACAGCATTCGCTGCTGCGAGCGCTGGATCGGACCTGCACGCCAATGGGTGCTCGTCGTCTGAGACACTGGGTTTTGCATCCGCTGCGAGATCTGGATGCGCTTGTGGAGAGGCAGGATGTGATCGCTAGTTTTCTAGAGGAGTCGATGTTGCAATCTCAGGTGCGCACTTTGTTGAAGGAGGTGCGGGATTTGGAGCGCACCAGTGGGCGGCTCAGCCAGGGCAGCGGCAATGCCCGGGATTTGTTAATGCTGGCACAGTCACTTGAGGTGGTGCCAGCGCTCCGAACCCTTTTGCAGACGCTCATTGAGCGCGCCCACCCACGTCCGCAGGATGCGGCCTCCCTGCCTGCCCAGCTGCTGGGGCGGCTTCACGATTTGAGTGTGATTGCAGGCCAGATCAATGATTTGATCGTGCCTGAGCCGCCGATGCACATCAAGGAGGGTGGGTTGTTCCGACAGGGCTGGAATGAGCATCTGGATGAGTTGCGTGCGGCATCCACCCTTGGTCGGCAGTGGATTGCGGATTTGCAAACGCGGGAAATTGAGCGCACCGGAATCAAGAGCTTGAAGATCAAGTACAACGCGGTTTTTGGGTACTTCATTGAGATTACCAAAGCGAATACCGGCGCTGTTCCGACGGATTATCATCGCAAGCAAACCACTGCGAATGGCGAGCGATACATCACGGATGAACTGAAGCGGATGGAGGATAAGATTCTGGGGGCTGAGGAGCGTTCGAAGGCGGTAGAGTATGAGGAATTTCTGGCGCTGCGGGGAAGGGTGCTGGAGCATTTGCTGGCGATTCAAGAGACGGCGGAAGCGATTGCCACCCTGGATGCATTGGTCTCCCTGGCGGAGACGGCGCATTTGTTCAGCTACAACCGTCCCTTATTGAATGAGACGGGGAATCTGTTCATTCGGGACGGGCGGCATCCCGTGCTTGATCAGAATCTTACGGGAGGAGATCGATTTGTGCCGAACGATGTGACGCTGGAGCCAAAGGAGAACCGGCTCCTGCTGATTACAGGACCAAACATGGCGGGTAAGAGCACGTATTTGCGGCAGGTGGCGCTTTTGACATTGATGGCACAGATCGGCAGCTACCTGCCGGTGGCGAGCGCCGAGATTGGGCTGGTGGATCGCATCTTTACCCGCATTGGAGCCAGTGATGACATTGCGAGGGGGCAGAGTACCTTCATGGTGGAGATGAATGAGACGTCTGTCATTCTGAATAACGCGACGGAGCGCAGCCTGGTGATTTTGGATGAGATTGGGCGAGGAACATCGACCTTTGATGGTTTGAGTATAGCCTGGAGCGTGGCGGAGTATTTGCACGATCACATCGGCGCGCGGGCGCTGTTTGCGACGCACTATCATGAACTCACAGCGCTTTCAAAAAGCCGCAAAGGGGTGCAAAACTACAATGTGGCAGTGAAGGAGTGGAATCAGCAGATCATTTTTCTGAGGAAGATTATTCCCGGTAGCGCGGAGAAGAGTTACGGGATTCAGGTAGCGAGGTTGGCGGGACTGCCCGAGTCTGTCATCAGCAGAGCCCGTGAAGTTTTAACGCAACTTGAAGCGGGACATCCGCCAGCCGATAGCGTGGGAAATGTTCCATCGCCCTCGAGTGTGCCAGTGAGGCCGCGCAGGACGAAGACTCCGAAGGTCGCCCATGCGGACCAGTTGTCTTTGTTTGGTTGATCCGTGACGTCGTGCTAGCGCGTGACGTTCAGGGATTGATTGAAAGGGTTAGTTTGCTTTGGCCTTGGCTTTACCCTTGCCCTTTTTTGTTGGCGCGGAAGCTTCGGGTTCACCATCAAAGGCCTTGTTGCCGTGAGCCTTGCGAGGCGGAGGCAAAGTTTCTTTGACTTCAGTTTGCAGGCGGGCGAGTTCGACTTTGAGCTCTTTCACGGTATCGGCATAGGCGGGATCGTTGTAGAAGTTCTTCGTTTCAAGAGGGTCTTTTTCACGATCCAGAAGATCCCAGTCATCGACGTCGGGTTTGTAGTAGTGGACGAGTTTGTAGCGATCCGTGATAACCCCATAGTGCGGACGGACGCGGTGGGGGGCGGGGAACTCGTAGTAGTGATAGTAAAAGGATTTGCGCCAGTCGGCGGGTTCTTCGCCTTTGAAGAGCGGCACGAGGGAACGGCCTTGCATGTCAGCAGGTTGAGGCTGACCGCCGATGTCCAGGAACGTTTGGGCAAGGTCGAGAAGGGAAACAATTTTTCCGTTGGAAGTTCCGGCCTTACTGATGCCTGGCCAACGAACAAGGAAGGGTGTGCGCAGGGACTCTTCAAAGATCCAGCGTTTGTCGAACCAACCATGCTCACCCAAGTAGAAGCCTTGGTCGCTGCTGAGAATGACGATGGTGTTCCCTGCTAGGCCTTCCTTGTCGAGGTAATCAAGGGTGCGCTGGACACTATCGTCGACCGCTTTCACGCATGCGGTGTAATCGTGCATGTAACGCTGATATCGCCATTTGACGAGTTCTTTACCGGTGAGGTTGGCGGCGTGATACTTGGCGTTCCGGGGCTCATAGTATTCGTTCCAATACTTGAGTTGATCTTCAGTCAGCCCACCCGGTGGCTTGAGTTTGAGATCGCCATCTGTCATGGTGCGTTCGATGCCCATGTCATGGTCGCTCACGGCTTTAGTGCGGCCTTCAAAGGTGTCGAAGAGCGTTTCGGGCTCTTCGTAGACCCGGTCGTTGTCATGGCCCAGGTGTCGGATGGGCGGTTCCCATTCGCGGTGCGGGGCCTTGTGCTGCATCATGAGCATAAAGGGTTTGGTTTTGTCGCGGTTTTTGAGCCACTCCAAGCTGAGATCGGTGATGATGTCAGTGGTATAGCCTGAGTGTTTGACGGGTTTGCCGTTGTCAATCATCGGGGGATTGTAGTAGGCGCCCTGGCCTGGCAGAACATGCCAATAGTCATAACCAACAGGGTCGGTCATGAGGTGCCACTTACCGATGACGGCATTGGTGTACCCGCCTTTTTGCAAAAGCTTTGGGAAGGTCTGTTGGGTGCTGTCAAATGAGCTATTGCTGTTGTTGTAGAAGCCATTGAGGTGGGAGTACTTGCCGGTTTGAATGACGGCGCGCATGGGTCCACAGATGGAGTTGGTGACCAGGCAGCGGTCAAAGCGAATGCCTTCTTTGGCCAGGCGATCCATTCCAGGGGTTTGAAGGAGTTTGCGCTTGTCGCCGTAGGTGCTGATGGCCTGCGTTGTGAGGTCATCACAGAAGATGAAAAGGATGTTGGGCTGGCTGGCTGCTTGCGAAACGCCAGCGAGTGACAACAGCGAAGAGAGGAGGAAGCGGCGAAACATGTTAGGGTGAAACGTGGACGGCATGCGTGTCATTGCACAAAAACAGAATCGATGTCGGGGAACAGGAGAAGTTGCCTATTTGGCGGGCTTCTTGATTGAAGCTTTGCCTTTCCCTGCACCTCCGCCTTGGGGTACTACCTTGACAGCATCGGTAGGGATGGGACGATCTGATGAGGTGAGTAGTGGAAGGTCAGCCGGCAAATGCTGCAAAAAGAAGTCACGATATTGGATTTTCATCGCAGGCCCGACATGGACTTGCACAGCGATGACGCCCTCGAGAGCGCGGCCCTTCTCATCCAAATCGACCACATCCACGGTGGGAACGCCGTCGATCCAGTGTTGATGGTGATTACCTTCGACTCGAACCCGATACTCGTGCCATTCATCGCCCGGAAATTTTTGAATGGGCATCTTGCCTACGACCCAAGGCTGGCCAGCGGGATTAATGATGACCTTTTCGCCTGTATGAGCCAGAATTCGGCGGCCGCGTTCTTCATAGAGCATGCCATTGTAGTCGGGGTTTTTCGGGACGACATCACATTGATATCCGGTGACGACCCATTCACCAAGATCGGGCCGTTCCTGGCCCCGGTATTGAAGGCCGCTGTTTCCATCAGGCGTCACCTTCACTTTTACTCGCAGTTCGAAATTCCGAACTTTGCCTGCTTTCCATGTGATGAATCGGTTGTATTTGAGAGAGCCGTCGGTGACCCCTGTCAGGGCACCGTCTTCGACCGACCAGTATTCTTCGCTGCCTTCCCAGTCTGCCAGGTCCTTGCCATTGAAGATGGCCTCAAATCCAGCGGGAGGAGTGATGTCTGAGCTGTAAAGCGGAAGGGTGTAGGAGGTGACGGAAAGAAAGCAGAGGGTCCAAAAATTCATCATCCTGAAAACGAGATCCGCGCCAGTCTATTGCAACGGATCGGATTTTGGCTTCCATCAGCCCTGGATTAACTAACCTTCAAGAGGTCATCGTCCAAAACGAAAAACTCTTCGGTTTCTGGGTCTGGCAGGGCGCCATTACGGATGCCCTGGAGTCGGAGACGGCTACCGCGGGCGGTGCTGGGGCGATTCGCCGCGCGCTGGATGAGATCCGTCAAAACGGGGGCCGCGACAACCGCAGCAGCAGAAAGGAGTGTCAGCGCAATCACATTGGAGGTCTTTCGTTCCATATCCCGGCCAAAAAGCATGCCCAGGGCGACTCCTGCGGCAGCGGGTGCGATGACGGATGCATAGGCCTCATAGCGGTTGGGAGCGGAAGATTCGGTCATGAAGCCAAATATAGCGCCAGATTGTGAAAGCCTAAAGTGGAAATTCGCTGAAACCCGATCTAGCGTCGCCGTCTCTCTTCAATCATGTCTACCTCTCATCGTTACGCCCTTATTCTCGCTGGTGGCAGCGGCCAACGTTTTTGGCCTCTTAGCCGGGATTCGTTGCCGAAGCAGTTGCTCAAACTCTTTGGCGAAAAAACATTGCTCGAATTGACGATTGATCGGCTGGAAGGGTTGGTGCCGAAGGAGAACATCATCATTCTCACCAATCAAGTCCAGGAAAAGGCAGTTCGGGCTTTGATCCCTGACCTACCCGCAGAGAACATTGTTGCGGAGCCTGAAAAACGCGATACGGCACCTGCCATCGCTTTGGCGGTGGGGCTGATCGTTCGACGGGATCCGAATGCGACGATGATGGTGCTTCCGGCGGATCATTTGATCCAGGATACGACCGAGTTTCAGAAGGTGCTGTTCAATGCGATGACAGCGGCGGAACGCAGCAACAGTCTGGTGACCATCGGTATCAAGCCGACGTGGCCTTGTCCAAGTTATGGTTATGTGGAGAGGGGTCGCAAGGCGGCGATTCCAGACGTGGACCATGTGCGAGTGTTTGAGGTTGAGCGGTTTCGTGAAAAGCCCAACCCGGAGTTGGCGGAATTTTTTCTTTCACAGGGCACCTTCAGTTGGAATGCCGGCATGTTCATCTGGACGATCCCAGCGATTTTCAGTGAGTTCAGTCGTCACTGCCCCGATTTGGCGGATTTTGTTTCCGAGCTTAGGACATCAACAGATGTCGGCGCGACGATCCAGCATCAGTTTGGACGATTGCCAAAACTCTCGATCGACTATGCCCTCATGGAGCAAGCGTCTCACGTGTTGAACATTGAGGCGACGTTTGATTGGGATGACGTAGGCAATTGGACTTCCGTGGGTGGCTACTTGCAAAAAGACGAAGCTGGGAACTGTCACAACTGCGCCCTGTCCGAGGCAGAGTCGCAAGACAACTTGGTCTTCGCTCAAACGAACCAGCATGTGGCTCTGCTAGGAGTGAAGGATTTGATTGTGGTGGCAACCAAGGACGCGCTTCTCATCGCCAGCAAGAGTCATGCGGAGAGCATCAAGAAGTTGGTGGATTCGTTGCCTGCCAAACTGCGTTAAGATCTGCTTAGCAATTTGGTATGGCGCGTATTCTTGGCATTGATCATGGCACAGCCCGCATCGGGTTGGCCATCAGTGATGAGATGGAATTGGTGGCGAGTCCATTGAAGACGTTGGATGCTGCGGCTGGGCCTTTGGATGTGATCGTCGAGATCGCGCGTGCACGGGAAGTAGGAAAGATCATTGTTGGACTGCCTTTGCACATGAATGGGCAGCATGGAGAAGCTGCGGCGCGAGTGGAAAGATTTGTCGAACAGCTCGGCAAAGCACTTCGGCATGAAGTTCCGATCGAAATGGTGGACGAGCGACTTTCTTCCGTGGAGGCGGAAGCAAGTCTATCACGAGCCGGGATTACGGACCGCCATGCTCGGCGGGAGGTGGTGGATCAACTTGCCGCAATGGTCATTCTCCAGGAGTATCTAAACAGCAGCCGTGGGCCTGAGGGCTATCTGTTACCTGACGAAGGCATTGATTTGGGATGGCCATCTGACATCAGCCGAGAACGACGTCGCCGTGGTGGATCCTGATCGCTCACGCTTTGCTGCGCCCACGGGCTTCAAACGTCTGCGGCTGACGTTGGCGTATGATGGGAGGCTATGGCGCGGCTGGCAATCGATGCCGCATGGAGAGACGATTCAGGACGCATTGCATGTAGCTTTGGAGAAAGTGGCGGGGGTTCCTGTGCGAACGTATGGTTCTGGACGAACTGACGCGGGAGTTCATGCATTGGCACAGGTGGCTCATGCCGACGTTCCCGAAACGGCTTCACTCTCGTTGGAATCCTGGACGAATGCTTTGAATGCCTGCCTGCCGTCGAGCATTCGAGTTCAAGAAGTCATCGAACCAGAGCGGACCTTTCACGCGCGGTTTGATGCGCAGGGTAAGATCTATCGCTACCGAATTTGGCGGCATCGGGTCATGAGTCCCTTTGAAGTGGGTCGGGCGTGGCAGGTCTATGGGTGTCTCGACGAGGCGGCATTGCGAAACGCGGCGGCGCTTTTGGTGGGGACTCACGATTTTGCCCGGCTCTCGGCCAATCGTGCTGGTGAAAAAGAAGCTGAACGGCGACAAGACCCGCTGAACACGACTCGAACCATTCAGCGTGTCGAAATTTTCGGAATCAATTCTGAAGTGATGGAACTGGAATTCGAAGGTGATGGGTTTCTTTACAAAATGGTGCGTCTGCTTACTGGCAGCTTGATGCATGTGGCGCGAGGCAAGGAAGATCTGGCATGGTTTCGCGATTTGTTGGAACGTCCGCGCGCTGAGCCGAAGAGCCATCTAGCGGCACCGGCTGACGGACTTTATTTGGTGGAGGTCAAATATGCCTGATCAAAGGTTCAAGATGACCATCGCCTATTGTGGCACACCCTGGCTTGGCTGGCAGAGTCAATCAGAAGGTGGGACCGTTCAGGATGAAGTCGAGTCGGCGATTCAGCGCCTCGTCAAGCAACCCCTTCGTATTCAAGGCGCTAGCCGCACTGATGCGGGTGTCCATGCACTCGCTCAGTTAGCTCATTTCGATGTGCCTGAGTCGATCACGCTCCCCCTATCAGCTTGGATGGGTGGTTTGAACGCGCTACTGCCAGAAACGATTCGGGTGCTGGCGATCGATCACGCTCCGGAGGGTTTTGACTCTTGCGGCAGCAGCAGAGGAAAGACTTATCTTTATCGCATTTGGCGTGCTCGTGAGATGAACGTGTTCGAAGCGGATCGTGCTTGGCATGTTTATGGATCACTCGATATGGAGGTCATGCAGACCGCAGCCAGGTTGTTGATTGGCACGCACAATTTTGTCCGCCTCTCGGCCAATCGCGGCAATCAGTCGGAAGAGGAACGGCGGGAAGATGTTTTGGGATCAACCCGAACCATTCGCCGGGTCGAGTTGAGTGAAAGAGGCGATGTGCTAGAGATCGAGATTGAAGGCGATGCCTTTCTCTATCGAATGGTGCGCATGATTGTAGGCTCTTTGATCCAGGTTGCCCGAGGTCGTGCCACGCTTGAGTGGTTTGCCCAATTGCTCGAAACACCGAGCGGTCTGCAATCTCATCAAACAGCCCCGGCTGGCGGGCTGTATCTGGTTGAGGTTCACTGAACAAACATGAATTCCAGGGAGGTCAGCAGAGCCCAGGTGATGTTTGAGATGCCGACGGCGTCACCGTGAGTGTTGAGTTGGTCGAAAGCGAGTTTCTTTTCGTTCTCACTGGGTCTCCGGTTGAGGACGGTGAGAAAGGCGGTCTCGACTTGTTTTTTGGGCAGTTCGTTTTTCAGGACTTCGCGGAGGATGAGTGAGTCAGGGTGGGTTAGCATTTCTTGAACGCCGCCATTCATCAACATGAGCACCTGAGGTTGACTTCCCGCTGTGTTGCTACCGTCAATGAGGTCACGGTTACCCTGGCCGAACTCCCGAAGAAAATGTCCCTCGGGCGCGGGTTGTTCGAGGTCTGCCGCACGCAGGAGTTTCATGCCATTGTGCTCGAGGATTTTCTTCCCGCCTTCAGCCATGGCAGCGGTGGCCAAGCCGCCACCACGCTCGTTCATTGCTTCCTGAGCCGCCATAAATCCGGTGAGCTTGGACGCGACCAGTTCGCCGGTGGCCTTTTCGACATCCAGGTCGAGAGAACGCATTTGTTGGCCGACCGTTTTAGGTGAATAAGAATCGGGATCACCAAGGACAAGCGTCATAAACGAGTCCCAAGTTTGCTCAGCGCTCATGCGGCGAAGGAGCGGGCCCTGGAAGTGGTAGGGTTCGCCCATTCCGACTGCGGCGGTGGTGGCCTCGCGTTGCCAGGCTCGGGTGTTATAGACAACTTCCATGAAGTCTTTGAGTTGCCACTTCAAGCGAACCATTTCCTGACCCAAGTGACGTAGCAATTCCGGGTTTGCCGCCGCCGTGGGATCATCAACATTGCGTACGGGTTCGGCCGCGCCGACGCCAAACGCACGTTTCCACATGCGATTAGCGATCGTGATGGAGAATCTGGGATTGGATGGATGGGTCATCCAACCAGCAAAGGCGAGTCGCAGCTTCTCTTCGTTGCTTTTGTTTTGCTTATAGGCGTCGTTGTAGCGGTCTTCGCCACCCCAGCGAATGAATTTGGGTTTCACGGGATCTCCGGGTTTGCCGTCTTTGTAGGCATAGTCACTCGGGAGACGGAGGCGGTTTTCGTTGGTGTCGCGCACGACGAAGCGATTGGCATTGATGACGTCCGAAAGCAGATTGCGGACCCCCTCAACTTTCTCCACGTCACCGCCATTTTTTTCGGTGGTGTTACGCAATTCGGTCATGAGGCGCTCAACTACATCCTCTCCCATCATGCCGCCGTAGTCACCTGTGGCGGTGGCACCAAAAAAGGCTGCCAATTCATAGAACTGCTTTTGGGTCCACTCGGAGAAGGGATGGTCGTGGCATTGAGCGCAGGCGACGTCGGTGCCAAGAAAAACGGAAAAGGTATTGGCGAGATTGTCCAGAGTCATACCGGAGTCACGCAGGAGGTAGCCGGTGGCGCCGTTGCTCCAGAGCTTGCCTGTGGCGGTGAGCATGGCGGCGACGGTTTCATTGTAAGGCCGATTTTCGCGGATTTGCTGCTTGATCCAAGCAACATAGGGCTCGGCCTTCATGAGGCCGCCATTGTCCGGGTCGCGAATCCGGAGCATTCCGGCGAAATAGTTGTAGAGGTGGCTGGTGTAGCCGTCCGAATTCAACAAGGTGCGAATCAATTGCGAGCGTTTTTGGGTGGAGGTGTCTTCGAGGAACGCCACCGTTTCCGCCCGACTGGGGATGCGCCCGGCGATGTCCAAATAGGCGCGGCGAACGAAGGTTTCGTCTGACGCGGGTGGATTGGGCTGAATGCTTTTTTGGGCCAACTTGCGGTCTATCAGTTCATCGATTTTGGCAGCGGCCGCTGCGACGGTTTGGTCGACTGGAATCGAGACGACAGGAGCAGGGGCTGTTTCCAGCCATTTCTGATCTTCGGGAGACAGCCGTTCTAGGGGAACGGCGATGAGTCGGCCTGATGCATCAGTGACCAGGACTTTGCCTCCCTCGCGCCCAGTGTAGGCACCGACGAGTTTGCGGCCCTGGGTATCCGTCCAAGTGCGATTTTCAGCGAGACTGGACATTGCGCCGATGATGAGGAGCAGGGGAATCACTTGGAGCGTTTTCATAGCGTGTTGAATCGAATCACAGTATGCGGAAAATCTGAAGGTGAGACAAGAACGAACGGGTCGACTAAAGATTAGTTCCTTCCCGAGTTTTTATCGTCACGGAAGGGTTCAACTCCAAATCAGCGCGCTGGGGTTCAGGTTGAATGTTCGTCATCTATGGCCACCGTAGGAGGGATGCGAAAAATCCATCTCAGTGCTGTGCCCATCGAGCACCGTCAGTCGCCCAAGGGACGTTTTGAGCTTGAGCGCCAACATGTGTCGCTGGCACTTGGCGGCCTGAAAGACAAGGGACCTTGGGCGGGCGGCCATCCTTTTGATATTGAGCTGACCAAGCTAGCGCCTGGCAAAGTCAATTTTCCGATGCACTCTCATGCTGCCCAAACAGAGTTTTACATCATTCTCTCAGGCACGGGCCTGCTTCGAGGTGAGGATGATCGGCAGGAGCGCCTCGTCGCTGGTGACCATCTCATTTATCATCCAGGTGACGCCCATCAAATCGAAAACGATGGCAGCGAGCCCCTGATTTTCTACGTCATCTCGGACCACCATCCTGCCGATGTGGGCACGTATACCCGAACCGGCAAACGTTGGCTGAGCCCTGAGCGCAGGGTAGTTGTCGTCGAGGACACCGATTACTATGCTGAAGAGGAATAGCGAAAACCCACAGCCAGGTGAGCTTCAGTGAGTTGCAATCTCCCTAAACAGAGCCTACTTGCAGCATGCCCTCTGCTCTGGATCAACTCGTCGCCGCGCAACCTTCCACCGCGATTATCCTGGGTTCAGGCCTTGGCGACGTAGCGGAGACTTTTTCTCCGATATTGACAGTTCCCTATTCAGATGTGCCTGGGCTACCTCAATCGAAAGTTCCTGGCCACGCCGGCAAGTTTGTTCTGGGCACGCTACCAGGCGGACGCCAAAAAGTCGTGATCGCTCAGGGGCGGAGCCATTTGTATGAAGGGATTTCTGCGAGTGAAGTGACCGCTGGCGTTCGGTTCCTTGCTCAGCAACTTGGAGTCAAACGCCTCATTCTGACCAATGCGGCGGGTGCCATTGATCCCTCTTTTCACGTTGGTGGTCTCATGCTGATTACCGACCACCTTAACCTTCTCGGTGTCTCACCTCTCACTGGTGGTCCGCACTTCCATGACATGAGCGTTGTTTACTCTCTCAAGCTTCGTGAGGCGTTTATGAATGCGGCCGAAAAACTCAGCCACCGCCTTCACCATGGCGTTTATGCGGCTGTTCCCGGTCCGCAATATGAGACTCCGGCCGAAATCCGGATGTTCCGCACGCTCGGGGCGCATGCCGTCGGCATGTCGACTGTCCCCGAAGCCATTCAGGCTCGTGCTCTTGGTCTCGAGGTTGCCGGCATCTCCCTGCTTACGAACTGGGCCGCAGGTCTTGCGCCCGCGACCCTCCACCACAGCGAAGTTGTCGAAGTGGGGCTGGCGGCCGGCCAGGATTTAGCGCGCCTGCTTCATGCGGCGTTGGCTTGACTTGCCGCCCGCCCCGTCCCATCACTTCGGGCTTATGCGTATCCTTTCCGGCCTCCAACCCAGCGGGCGACTCCACATCGGCAATTATTTTGGCATGATGGACGCGGCCCTGCGCCTGCAACATGAGGGCGACGCCTACTACTTCATCGCCGATTATCATTCCCTGACATCCATTCAGGATGGCAAGCTGCTTCGAAGTCATGTCAGAGACCTCGCCATCGACTTTCTCGCCTGTGGTCTCGATCCCGAAAAATGCGTTTTCTTCCGGCAAAGTGATGTTCCTGAGCACACCGAACTCGCCTGGATTCTCAGCACTGTCACCCCCATGGGGTTGCTCGAACGCTGCCACTCCTACAAAGACAAGGTCGCGCGCGGTCTCGTCGCTTCCCATGGTCTGTTTGCGTACCCCGTCTTGATGGCCGCTGACATTCTCATTTACGACTCGGATGTCGTCCCTGTTGGAAAGGACCAAAAACAGCATGTCGAAGTCACCCGTGATCTCGCCATCAAGATGAATGAAACCTTTGGCGAAGGCCTATTGAAGGTGCCACAACCGCGCATCCGTGAAGAAACGGCGGTCATTCCGGGTCTTGATGGCCAGAAGATGAGCAAAAGTTACGACAACACCCTGCAACTTTTCGAGGAACCTGCCGACCTCAAAAAGAAGATCATGAAAAAGCTGGTCACGGACAGCACCGCCCTCGAATTGCCCAAGCCCATTGAAGGCAGCACGATTCTGCCCCTATACAAACTTGTCGCCTCCGAGGCGGAGTACGATGCGATGATTGAAGAACACCTGCGTGGTGGGATTGGCTACGGCGATTTCAAAAAACGGCTCCGCGAGTCCATCACCACCTACTTTGCTCCGATGCGTGAACGCCGTGCGGAAATCCTTGCGAAGCCTGGTTACGTCGAGCGGGTGCTGGCGGAAGGGGCTGAAAAAGCCCGCGCTGTTGCCCGGCAAACCCTCACTCGTGTCCGCTCCGCCGTCGGTCTCGGAGATTAGCCCTGGCTCTTGCATGCGCCCTGAACGCCTCGAAGAACTCGCCCAGCGGGTGGTTCGCGTCACCATGCATCATCTGCCTGAGCGGATCAAAACGGCTGTTCGCCCCTGTCGAATCGAGCTGGAATGGATTGACGATTGCCTTGCAGCCGGAGAAGACCTTCCTGGCGACGATCTTCTGGGTCTCTTTGAAGGCGCGTCGCTCAGTGATCCCATGCCGGATGACTTGGACAGCCTACCTCGGATCCGGTTGTTCCTGGATAGCCTTTGGGACTATGCTGAGGGAGATCCCGAAATTTTTCGGCAGGAGGTTCGCATTACCCTCCTTCACGAACTCGGCCATTATCTGGGCCTGAATGAGGATCAAGTCGCCAACATGGGCCTGGAGTAGTGGATAGTGGATGGGTGTTATCGGCCCGACTCAAAGGCCATCTGCTGCGTTGACTCATAGCCACTCAACGAACGGGCCCAGGAAATGACCGCTCTTGCTGCCCCACCATGGATACAGATGGCGCCGAACCCGACCATGACTGCTAGAAGCAACAGCCGCTTCCAAACACTTTTCAAGAAAGGTGACGCGTCTTCCGGCATCGTCACGGGGTGACGTGTCAGTTGGAGTGGCCGATATGGCACCTCCGCCGTTGAGTACTCAAATGCCGATGAGCGCGACGTCACAGGGCGTCGGTGAGAACGAGGAGGAATGTCTTGTTTCATGGGGCAAATCGGGAAGAATAATTAAAGACTAGCGAAAATCAGAAAATTCATAAAGCATTATCTTTCACATCGCTTAAATTTCTTTCCCGGCATGGCCATGACTGATCCTGAAAAAGCCACCGTCTTTCGCGAATTAGCCAAATTGCTGAAGGCAGACTTCCACCTCGATCGCTCGTTTGATCTGCTGCTCAATCAGAACCCGAAGCCCGCCCTCGCGCAGTTTCTTCGGGCGGCCCAGGAGCGCCTTGGTTCCGGTTCAGGTGTGACTGAAGCCCTTCGACAGGGTCAACAAGGAGGCCTGAATGCCCTTGATCTTGCCCTGGTCGCCGCAGGCGAAAACAGCGGACGTTTGGCACAAAGCTTCACGCTTCTGGCACGGTATTACGAATCCGTTGTGGAGAGTGCTCGAAAAGCGCGTAGCGCCATGATTTACCCGCTGATCCTGGCTCACTTGGGGGTCATTTTGCCAGAACTTCCCGCCGCCATCGCGGGGGACTCCCTCGCTGAGCTGCCCCTTCGAATCTTATCCCGACTTGGAATTCTCTGGGTTATCCTTTTCCTCGTCTTCAGGGGCTGGAAAGCCCTGTCCAAAAGGGCCGAGACCTCTTCCGCCACGGATCGTTTGCTCGGCAGGCTGCCTCTCCTCGGGCCCATGCGCCAGCACTGGGCCCTGGCTCGCTTTACGCAGGTGGCTCACTCCGCGCTCCTAGCGGCTCTTCGACCTCAAGAATGGATCCGACTTGCCGGTGAGGCTTCGGGAAGTGGCCAATTCCAGGCGGGTTCCCAAGCGGCGGCCAACCTCATCGCCGACGGGCAACCCATTGCTTCCTCACTCCGAACCGGTGGGGGTTTTCCCAAATACTTCATCGACTCCCTCGATACCGCCGAAGAAACTGGAACCCTTGATCATGAAATGGCCCGGTGGGCACAACTTGAAGCCGACGAAGCCCGAGAATCCATGGACCGCGTCGCTGCATGGCTCCCCAAAGTCCTCTACGCCATCGTTGCACTCTATGTTGCGAGTCGCATCATTAGCATGATGACCGCCATTTACGCGCCGTTGCTCAATGAATCCGGTGGATTCTGAAGCTGGATTCGACTTGTCTTTCAACCCCAACACCGTTTCATTCAAAGCATGTCTCTCCACGACGATTTGCTCTGGCAGAAGTTGTCAGGATTTGAATTCGATCCTGTTCCTGTGGAACTCGCTTTCGCGGCTCGGTTGGCTCGGGAGAATGCCTGGACGCTTCCCCACGCGCAGCGCGTGGTTGAGGAATACCGAAGATTTGTTTACCTTGCCATGCGCGCCGGGCATCCAGTCACGCCGTCTGACGCGGTCGATCAGGCTTGGCATCTGCACCTCACTTACACCCGGTCCTACTGGGATGGACTTTGCAGCAAGGTTCTTGGCAAACCGCTGCACCACGGCCCGACGCAGGGCGGCACTCAGGAAGACGAGAAATACCGCGACTGGTATGCAGCCACCCTCGACAGTTACCGACGCCTGTTTGAGACGGAACCGCCGGCTGACATTTGGCCATCTACCGAAGAACGTTTTGCGCCAGGAAGCCGGTTTGCTCGTGTGGAAACCAGCACCCACTGGCTCGTTCCCAAAGTGACCCTTCGTCGATTCGCTGCAGCCGTAGCCCTATCCGCACTTTGCCTTTTTGGAATCATTGCCTGCACCAAGTCAGGTATAGGCGATGTATTGTTTATCCTTGTGCTGGGCGTGACCCTGACGGTGGTGTTCCTGTTCAACTTTAGTCGAACGCCGGGAACTCGACCCAAGAACCGCAATGATAGCAGCGGTTGCACCAGTGGCACAGGGTCGACAGGCGGTTGTGGTTCAGGTTGTTCGAACCGCTCCGACTCAGGCTGTTCGAATCACTCCGATTCAGGTTCGTCAGGCTGTAGTTCCTCCGGCTGTGGGGGTGGAGGATGTGGTGGAGGTGGCGACTAGAGAATTGCCGGTCTGAATGGACCAGGGTCCGCGCGCGGCACACCTATGGTGCTGGCTTGATCTCAACAGACCAGATCGCATTCGCCCCTTTGCTGAACGAAAACGAGTACTCCCGCCCTGCCAACAACGGACGGCCATCTGTCGTTTGCAAAGTTCCTGCCACCGTACCGACAGCTAAACCCTCAGGTCCACCTTCAACCACCAATCCCGACCCTGCCGAAATGGATTCCAGCGGTGTGATCAGCCCGAAGTTTGCGACTTCGGCCGTCAGGGGCACGGGTTGCCACAAACCTTTGGCCACCCGGGCTGCGTAACCGTCAAAGCGGGCACGCACCGTCACCGATCCTGTGTTGCTTGGGGCCGGAACAGGGGCGCTATCCGGCTCTTTCATGGTTAACACCGGCGCAGTCGCGGGTGCCGAACCCGCCGCAGCCTCTTGTTTTTCTTTGGAACAGCTAGGCAGGACCCCAAGAAGCAATCCAAACGCCAAAAACGGCACAGCCTTCATTGCAAATTTTTGACTCATGGAGGGAGTGTAATCGATTCGCCTTCTGAAATTCAAGCACGCAGTTGCATTTCATTCAGTGACCGCGCGTTGAATCAGGGGATTGAGACCGGAAGAACGACCCAACCGAAAAGGCATTCTCACTTGACCCCGCCGCCCCCGCGCTAAAGGTAGGACTTCCCATTTCTTAATCTCATGATCAAACTTACCGGTATTGCAGACGAAGCAGGCGCACCCCTCGACGTGCAGATTCAAGCCCACAAGGACCTTGGCTGGGATAGCATCGAAGCGCGAGGCGTGGAATTCGACGGAGTGAAGGGCAATTTGCATGAGATCCCTGACGGTGTGTTCGACAAGGTCGTGGCCCATCTTGAGGAAAAGGGCATGAAGGTCAGTGGCTTTGGATCGCTCATCGGCAACTGGGCCAAAAAGATCACCGATGATTTCAGCATCACTGAGGCAGAGATCAGCCGTGCGATCCCGAGGATGCAGCGTCTCGGCGCCAAGTTGATCCGGGTGATGAGTTACGCCGTGTGCAAGGACGATGACGGCAAGGATTTGGAAGAGCAATTCGCACCGGAGCGCATCAAACGCATGATTGAAATCAACAAGCGTTTTGCTGACGCAGGTCTAACCGTGATTCATGAGAACTGCATGAATTGGGGTGGGATGAGCCCAAGCTACGTCCAGCGCATGGCGGAGGCGGTTCCAGGCATGAAGTGGGTGTTCGACACCGGCAACCCTGTCTTTATTGACGACCGTGACCGCCCTGGGCACAAGCAGGATGCGTGGGCGATGTATCAAGCCGTCAAACCCTTCATGGCGCATGTTCACGTCAAGGATGGCGTTTGGGACACGGCGAAGAACGATGCCACCTACACCTATCCAGGCGAGGGCGAAGGCCAGACGGAACGCATCATGAAAGACCTCGTGGATACAGGTTATGAGGGTTACATCAGCATTGAACCACACGTGGCGGTGGTGTTTCATGGTGCCGGCGCGGCTGACGGATTGTCTCCTGAGCAGAAGGCCAAGGAGCAGTATGACAGCTACGTCAAGTATGGCCGAATGCTTGAAGCGATGTTGACCCGACTTGGCGCGAAGCTGGGATAGACCCAAACTCCGACATTGGAGGCACTCGATAGGCTTGAGCATTGGCCGCTCAATGCTTCCCGCTCCTTGGGCGGCATCGAAGAAGATGCAACCGCTGCCGACCGGAAAGCCTTGAGCAACCAAGCCTCTGCGCCTCTCGATCACCTCGAATGTCGGAATCCGGGTTAGGCTGCTCTAAAGACCTAGCTTGGCGCAGGCTTTTTTGACGACCCATCCGGAGGCGGTTAGGGCGTCGTGGGCATCTTCGAGAGAGCGCTGTGTGAGTTCCGCAACCATGCGTTCGGCACGGTCGCGCAGCTTGACGTTGGAAGGGTTCAAATCGACCATGAGGTTGCTAATCACCTTGCCGGATTGCACCATGGCGAGAGTGGAGATCAAATTCAGCACCAGCTTGGTTGCCGTGCCGGATTTGAGACGAGTAGAGCCAGTCAAAACCTCCGGGCCGAGGTTCAATGCAAGGAGGAGGTCGGGTGCCCAGGATTGGTCCGGGCCTTTCAGTTTAGTAACCGCCTGACGCATGGCGGGATTGAAACAGAGCATCACCGTGTGTGCTCCTCGCCGCCGAGCTTCGTGCAAAGCCCCCCAGACAAATGGGGTGCGTCCGCTAGCGGCGATGCCAACGACCACGTCCTTTTTTCCGACACGACGATGAGTGACTGCTGCGGCACCCGCTTGTACGTCGTCTTCGGCCCCCTCCACCGCGCTCCATAGCGCTTGGCGACCCCCAGCGATGATGCCTTGCACCTGCTCGCGTGGCGCGCGGAAGGTGGGGGGAATCTCGCTGGCATCCAGGACGCCCAGCCGACCACTGGTGCCCGCGCCGACGTAGAATAACCGCCCGCCGGCTGCAAAAGCGCGAGCGACCCGCTTTGCTAGAGCGGCGATGGCACGTTTCTCTTTTTCAACGGCAGCAGGAATCAGAGTGTCTTCGCTCAGCATCAACTCGACGGCCTTCTCCACCGACATTTTGTCGAGCTTCAGGCTGCGTGTGTTGCGCCGTTCGGTGGGTGACAAGGCCAGCACGCCTAAGTCCGCTAACGGAGCCGGCAAAGTTAAGGTGCGAAACAATGCGCGTGCTGGGCTATGCGCCTGAGCCGGGCCGACAACGCCTTGAGCGCGTGCGAGGGCGACGGCGCCCAAGACTGAAGGCACGGTCAGCGGGATCATCTTGGCCCCGGGAACGGCGACTCGGAGTCGGCGGCAGACCTCTTTCAGGAAGGGCGGGTTCTTGAGCAGCACGCCACCGTTGAAAACAAACTCAATGGGCTCAACATCGCGCTTGAGTTGGAGCGCGCAGGCACTGGCATCTTCGGCGAGCATGGCTGCGGAGTCGTTTAGCAGTTTTTTGGCGAGGGCATCCCCCTTGGAAGCTTCAACGAAAACGGTCACTGCCAAATTCCCGATTTCCGTTTTGCTGGCCTGCACGGACCAGGGGATGAGCTGCTCTGGCTCATTGAACATCAGCGCATTCAGAATGGCGGCGCCGAGCGGTCCCATTTTTCCAGAATGATCCAGATCTGCGATGACAGCGCGGAGAGCCCGCAGGCCGATGTCGCAGGCGCTGGAGCGATCGCCAATGACGTGACCCCGGCCACCGACTTTAGCGGTGCGTCCATCGGAGGAACGGCCAAAGCAGCAGGATCCGGTGCCGCTCAGCACCAGGACTCGAGAGCTAGGCAGTCTCGACAAAGGCACGGCGGCGAGGGCGGTCTCGAGATCGTTGGTGGCGACGCAAGGAATCTCTGGCCAGATCCGCGAAGCGGCACGGCGCAGGCGTTCGGCATCGGTTTCGGTTCGCACACCGGCGAGGCCAATGCCGATGGCAGAGGGTGTGCAAGGAAGGCGTTCGGCGATATCGCGGAGGTGCCATTGCAACTCCCGGTCTGAGATCAAAGAAAGCACGGCGGGACCCGTCGCGAACTCGGCCAAAACCGAACCGTTTTCAGCCTCCAAGCGCACGGTGGTCCGGGTGCCTCCTCCTTCGATACCCAGATAGACGAGAGGAGGCGATGGTTTGGAAGATCGGGCGCGCGACATGCGAAATCTGTGCGCTAAAACGACTGCAATTCAACCGCTCATGCGATCATTGAAGCCCTGTCAAAACGGTTCAAGGGGATCACTTGGATTTGCTGGATTGCAGACGGACGATTTCGGCACCGGCCAGCAGGTAGCTGCCAAAGCCGTGGAGATCTCCCTGAAGTCGAGGGCGCTTGAGGTAATAGTCCAAGTCGCCAGTATCGGTCGAACCACAAACGTCGAGTAGATCGCCATCGGGCAGGACCTTGGTTTGCAACGCGGCCCAGCCTTTGCGGGCGGTTTCTGTGAATGAAGTGTCCAGCCAGCCTTCATTGACGCCACGAGCGATGCCATAGGTCAACATGCCAGTGGCTGAGGTTTCCAGCCAGGATTCTGGATGATTCAGCACTTGATGCCAGCCGCCTTGTGGGTCGGCGCAGTCGCGGATTGCGGTCAGGTGCTTTTGATAGGCTGCCAGAACCTCGTCTCTGCGAGGATGATCTTTCGGCATGGTCGCGAGGAGTTCGACATGTGCGAGAATGGTCCAGCCATTGCCTCGTCCCCAAAACTCACCAGCTGGCTTTTGGGTTTTTAAATCCCACAAATGCCGAAGAAGATGTTTGTTTGGATCGAGCAGACGTCTGTGCGTGCCGAGCACCTGCGAGATCGCCTCATCAAAGCGTGCCTCCCGAACGAGGAAGGGGACGGTCATGAACGGATCATCCGTCATTGCGCCTTTGCCTTTGCGGTAAAGCAGGCCGTCGTCGAAACGGGGGCACTCGGTAATGAAGTGTCTCATTCGTCTCAGAAAGGGATCGTACTTCGGCTCACTTGTTGCTTGGGAGCGCTCCAGCACGAGCGGCGCGAGACCGGTGTGCCAGAGTGCGGTGATGTCGAAGTAGAAGCCGATGGGCGAAAGCTTTCCGTCTCCGACTGGAGCAGCCTTGATGCGTGCATCATGCTGACGCTGAAAGTAGTCCATGTGCCGGAAGATGAACTCCAGATTCTGTTCGCCGTATTCGTGGTATCGCGGTTCATTGAGTGCGGCGGCAGCACGTCGCATGCCATCCGTGAGCAGCCACGTCTGGTAAAACCACGCGTTGAATTTGCTCTCGATACTGATCTCCGGTTTGGGTGCGAGGCCGGTCGTCTCTTCAAAGGTCTGTCCGCTGCTCCGATCAATCATCCGGCGGGTCGTTTGCGTTAACACATGTTCAGCGACGACGCGCAGTTGTGCTGCAGACTCGTTCTCTGCGGCCGAAGAGGACCCCTGAAGTGAGGTGAGGCAGAGAAGCGATGCAAGGGTGCAAGTGCGATGAATCATGGTTGGCGATCTTTTGAGAGAGTGGGATACGTCGCGCCTGCGTAGGGATACACGAGGACGCTGGCATTTTTGGGAGCTCGTTTGCGGGCAGCGGTCATCATGGCTTCAACCGTGGCAAATTGAACGAACAAGCCGACCCTTGCCCCGATGTTGCCTGGAAGTTTGTGTGAGTGGACATAAATTTGGCAGTTGCGGGCGAGCTGCATCGAGAAGTGAGCCAAAAAACGCTCTTCGATGCCGGCGCCTTTTTTGACCCGGTCAATCAGCCCAAGCACTCGCTTGCTGCCGATGCATTTCAGAAGGAATCGAAGCACCCTGTTCGGCAGGGACTTGGAGGTTGGGATGGTAATGTCGCCGATGCCGTTCCGACACTCCAGAAAACCGATGATCAATCCATCAGGACGCACACTGGCTTCCACATTGCCGATGCATTTCAAGCCCTGACGCAAATCCGCGTTCATCGGGTTGGAGGCGACAATCACAACGTCGACCGGCTCCTGGACCGGGCGTGCGTTGATTGATTGAACAACGCGCACCGCTTCGCGATGCGCAGCGACGGGGTGCCCGGCGAAAAAGGCGCAGACCTCGAGTGATTCGTTCATCACCGCGTTGATGATGAAGATTTCTTTGCCGAGCATGTTCGCGCCTTCCTCAAGATCGAGGCGCATCGGACTGTCGGCGATGCCGATGTAGTTGTAGTGAGCATGGCTGACACCCTGCATGTGGTTTTCAGCGATGGTGCGGGCGGAGGCCAGGCCTGGGAGGATCATTTTGCAACCGCCGCTGAAGCCCAGCAACAGGTGGGGATCGACAGCGCCGAGAGTGAGGATGAGGTCAGCGTCAACGAGGTGGCGATTGAGGGCGATGTGAGTGCCCCGTGTGGTGGTGCCCAGAGTGGCGAGTTCACGTGAATCGGTGCTGGAGTGATTGTGCCAGGGAATGCCGAGGAGATCGGCAGCGCCGAGTTTTTGCCGCGCCTCCTCAGCAGTCATATCGCGGTGCACGCCGAGGGCGAAGAGGATCAGCATGTTCCCGGGGTTGGCGCCATGGGCGACCAGGTAGTTGAGCAGGGTGCCGAAGTACCTGGCGGTGGGGGTGGGGCGGCTGATGTCGTCGATGCAGATGACGATGCGTTTTTGGGCCAGAGCTTTGTCTCGCAAGGGCGAGGTTCCAATGGGATGCTCCAGCGCTGCGATGAGGCCGGCGCTTTCGTCCTCGAGTTTGGCGTGCGGCAAGGGGCGGATGGTATCGACGACTTGCCAACCTTCCGGCAGTGGAACGGAGAGAACGCCTTGCTCAAAGGGAATGTCGACAGTTGGCATGGTGGATCAGCCGATCGAAGAAGGCCAAGGGGCACCCGTCTGGCCGATGGCGTGTTTGTCAATCGGTTGCACTCACTTGGCCTTCCCCTTCGAGAAACGAAGGGTCATGGTTTAAGGTAGTGGAGTGGCACTTGGTTGAGCTTGAGGGATTCGATTTGAAAATCGAACCAGTTCGCTTTGCGTCCGTCGATCATCTTCTTCTGATTGTGATCCAGGCCTTCGACTTCGAAGTAGCTGTGGGGCATGCCTGCCTCGGTGAGAGCTTGGTGGAATTCGCGCACCGAAACGAGATGCTCTGGATCGGCGGTGCCGCAGGCAACCTGGATGCGGAGGTTTGCTTTGATGAAGTCGAGGTTCTTTTTGAGGTTCAGGAAGGCATCGTTGGCACGCAGGCGCTCGGGGTCGTCGCCGAGGTAGGCGTTGGGCAGTTTGGAAGGATCGGAGACGTGATAGACGTTGCCGCTTTGATTGAAGAGCGAGCCGAACATTTGCGGATGTTTCATCGCCAGATTGGTGGAGCCGCGCCCTCCCATGCTGAAGCCTTCGATGCAGCGCGCCTTGCGGTCGGCGAGAGTGCGATAGGTCGCGTCGATGTGAGGAATGAGTTCGTGGATCATCATGGTCTCCGCCATGAAGCGGCCGTCGCCGGAATCCTGATACATCGTCGAGCGCCCGCCATTGGGGAAGACCATGATGATGTTGGGCAACTTCCCCGACACGATGCCTTCATGAAGCACCGTCGCTGAATACACACTGCGAGTTTCATTTCCACCTGCGCCATGCAGATGATAAATCACGGGAAATCGTTGGGTGGTGTCTTGATCGTAGCTTGGCGGCAGGTAGATGCAGTAGCCAACGTCGCGATTCATGGATGCGCTGCGAAAAGTGTGATGCGTGACATGGGTCGGCAGTTCGGGCACGGGTGAAGTGACCCACATGTCGTCCGAGTTCGTTTGGGTGACTTTGATTTTGGGTTTTGCAGCAAGGGCTGGCAGGATGGATGCGAAGATGAGGAGGGCGAAAAGGCGTTGTGACATGACGGGTGAACGTTTTTGGAGGTGAACTCTCACAGCCAGCCTCTGCGGGCAGCAGGAAGGTAAGGCGTGTATGGATGAGGCTCACGGGTTGAACCGGAGTTTTTCGATTGGAATGACGGCTAGTTCGTTCGCAGCATGGCTTTTGTGGGTATAGCCGACATAGAGCTTCCCGTCGTGTTCGATGGCGTATGGGTAACTGAAGTCGGCCCGGGGATCGGAGACACCGGGGCCATTGGAGTGGACGGAGTGGCGAATCACGAAGACCTTGCTGAATACGGATTCACCCGGTTTGCTGACGGCGATGGTCAATGGCGAGCGCTTGCCGCGGCTGTCGGCGGTGGTGGTGCAGACGAGATAGCGCTGGCCGGTGCTCAAGGTGCCTGCGTAGGGCTTGCTGGTCGCCATGGGGAGGTTTGAGGGTAGCATGGTGCTCCACGTGCGCCCGAAGTCTCCGCTGGTGGCGATGAGTGCGATGGGTTGGGCCCCATAGCGGGAGATGTTGGTGATGCGATTGCCGTTGATGATGACGGTGGACTCCCCCCACATGTTCAGCTTCTTCGAGACGGGGATGATGATTTTTTTCCATTGGGTGAAATCATCGCCCTGACTGATCGCCACGGCTGCGGGGTTGCGATCGCCGATGTTGGCTCCGGCCATGATCCAATTGCCATCGTCCATTTTTTGAGGCTCTTGCATGGGCCAGAAGCCACCTTCGAGCACCACACCTTTTGCCTGCCATTGACCTGTCGCTTCATCCAGCGAGTAGGCGCGGGTGTGGGTGCGTTGGAATCGATCGTAAAACGCGCCCATGAACGCCCACAGCTTGTTGTTGTGGGATAGGAAGACGCCGTGACTGACGCCTAGGTTGCCTTCACCCGAATCCATGACGACAGGCTTTCCCCAGGTTTGGCCGCCATTGTTGCTGATGCGGACGTGCGCTTCTTCGGTGGGGGTGTTTTCCTCGCCTTTGTTGAAGCCGTAAGAGGCGAAGAGCTGACTTTTATGCCATGCGAGGCCGACTCCGAGGGTCCACTTGCACTCATCGGTGTCGGGTCGAGGGTGCTTGATGACATGAAACGCCACGTCCTCAAGCACGGGTAGTTCAGCGGCATTGAGCAAAGGCACGCGCTCGTCCCACAACGGTGTTTCTGATAACAGGGGCTTGGGTAGATCATGTGTGGCTGTGACGAGTCGAAAGCTCTGTGCGATCTCCGCTGCGGTGAGCGTGCGCGGTTCGTAGTGGAACTCATCGAGGGCACCGGAGAACGTTTGTTTCAGGTGGCCCGCATCCGCTATGCCTCCGAGTGTGATGGGTGACGGCGTGACGGGCAGCGGCTTCTTGAGGATGGTCTCACCCGCATGTTTGCCGTTCAGATAGAGTGTCGCGATTTTGGAGCTGACGGTGAGGGTTGCGAGATGCCAATGTCCGGCCTTGAGGGGTTCATTGCTGCTGATGGTCTTCCAACCGTCTTGCTGAAAGAATGCTTTGAGTTTGCCATCCGGCTCTACGGCGAGGGTCCACTGCCTTTCGTTCAGCGAGTAACGAGTCTTGCCTGCGATGACCTGTTGAGAGCCTGAGACCACGTACGGATTGAACCAGATGGATAAGGTGAAACCGGGCTCAGCATGGAGGGCTGCTGTGTCCTTCAGTTCGATCACTGAGCTGCCATCTAGAACCAAGCTTTGTGCCAGTGCGCCCGCAGCTGTGTTGGCCTCGCCGTGCACGATCATGGTGCCATCCACTTTATCCAGCGGCCAGGTCTCAGCCTGCAAAGTGGATGCGAGAAGTATCGGGGCGTAGAGGGTCCAGTGGGGAAATGTCATCCCCACAAGAACGCACATCGAAGGGGCGAGTGATCGTCAGATGCGCTTTTGTCGGTGATGAGCGCATGTTGTGTGAACGGCAACGTTTCGATACGTGAGGAAATCGAACGAGAAAGGGAAGGGCAGCTGATTGGTGGATTTTTGGCTTTTCGAGCGGGTGGAATGAGGCGGTGTTAGGCATCCCATTTTCGCACTCGTTTGATGGAGTAGAGGGGGGTTGGGGATTGGGGGACGGGGCGGGCGCCTTGGCGGCGTTTGGGGCCGAATTTGTGGCGTTGGGTTTGGAAGACTTCGTCGACGAAGTCTTTGGAGCCTAGGGCGATGGCGTCGCTGAACAGGCGGATGCGATGGCGGAGGAGGTCGGGGAGGGTCAGTTTTTCGCCGGAGTCGA
>JARXAL010000104.1 GCA_029865835.1 Verrucomicrobiaceae bacterium | reverse complement strand
GGGTGGGGGGACGTTTGTTTGCTGCCATGAGTTCCCAGTTTTCCCGCCGCCAGATGTTCAAGACGCTGCCGCTTGCTGCGCTGGGGAACGGGTTGCAGATTCAGGTGCGTTCGCAAGACGCTAAGAAGCTGTGGGTCACGGGCAACCCGGCCATCGACAAGCCGCGTGAGATTGCGCTGGGATTGTTGAAGCCGACGCAGGCACAGATTGAGCATGCGTGGGAGCTGCATTTTGGGTCGGTGGTGTTTGAGAGCTACGGTTTTGCGCCGCGATGTGCGATTGATGCGGAAGCGATGAACGAGGCGATTGCGGGAGGGGCTTCGGCGGCTGAGTTGAGTGATTTGCGCGAGTCGATGACGATGAGTCGAAATGCGACAAACGAGCGGGAGAGGAAGGAGTTTTTGGAGGCTTTTCGTGCAGCAGGGGTGACCTGTATTTTTCAAAACACAGGCGAGGAGGGGAGTGATCCGATGCGGTTGATCAAGCGGTTGGCGCACTTCACGAAGGCGACGGATTTGATGCGGCCTGAGCTGTCGAAGGTGGTGACGGCGGAGGAGGTGTTGGCGTTGAAGAAGGCGGGCCAAGTTGGGCTCTGCTTCACGACGAACGGGGTGCCGCTGATGATGGACTGGGAGAGTGTGCGGGATGAACTGCGTTGGGTGCGGCTGTTTCATGAGTTGGGGACGCGCATGATGCATTTGACGTACAATCGGCGGAATCCGATTGGTGATGGCGCGGGCGAACCGCATGATGGAGGGCTGAGTGATTTTGGGCATGCGACGGTGGCGGAGATGAACCGGATCGGGGTGATTGTGGATGTGGCTCACAGTGGGTGGAAGACGGCCCTTGATGCAGCGAAGGCTTCGACGAAGCCGATGGTGGCGAGTCACACGACATGCGCGTCTTTGTATGAGCATTTTCGGGGCAAGCCTGACGAGACGATCAAGGCGATCTGCGACACGGGCGGTCTTGTGGGGATGTGCTGTATTCCGCGCTTTCTGGGCGGTAAGGGAGATGTTTTGGCGTTGATGGATCACCTGGATTACTTGATTCGGAGGTTTGGTGCGGAGCATGCGGCGATCGGGTGCGATGTGGCGTACACGTCGCGTTTCGACAAGGAGGAGCGTGCGAAGCTTTTGAAGGCGCCCAGTGGGAGTGCCGAGCGATGGGAACATTTGTGGCCGAAGGACGATTATGTGACGACTTTGGAGGCGGAGCAAAGTCTAGCCTGGAGCAATTGGCCGCTTTTTACGCTGGGGATGATCATGCGAGGGCATGGGGATGAAGCGATCCGGCAGGTGATCGGTGGGAACATGCTGCGGGTGTTGAAGGCGAATGAGGTGTAGGGACGTTAGAGAACGGTGTTTTTGGGTTTGTGACGGGGTGAAAGATTGGGGTGGAGGTGGGGGTGATTTTATGGCATGCCTGTCGGGTGCCAGAGAGTGTGCCATCGCCGTTTGTGAGTGTCTGTCCGGTTTGCCAGAACCCGATTGATGTGTCGGCGCTGGAGCCTTTTAGCAAGGTGGCGTGTCCGCACTGCGGGCAGTTGGTGCGGGTGCGGCGGAATTTTGATCATTTCAAGATCATCAAACAGATTGGCGAGGGAGGGATGAGCCGGGTGTTTGAGGCGGAGGATGAGACGCTGGGGCGGCGTGTGGCATTGAAGATTTTGAATCGGCAATTCAGCCGGGATGCGGTGCGGGTGGAGAGTTTCAAGCGGGAGGCGTTGCTGACGGCGAAGATCAGTCACTTGAATGTGATCAAGCTGTATTCAACCGGGGAGGACCACGGGTATTTTTACATTGCGATGGAGTTGGTGAGTGGGGGGAGTTTGGAGCAGCGGATCAAGAATCAGGGGCGGCTGCCGGAGGAGGAGGTTCTGCGGATCGGGCTGGAGGTGGCGGATGGGCTGAAGGCGGCGCATAAGGAGGGGCTGCTGCACCGGGATGTGAAGCCGGCGAATATTTTGTTCACGGACTCGGGGACGTCGAAGGTGGTGGACTTTGGATTGGCGGTTTTTGCGGGTTCCAAGGATGACGAGGACGGGGAGATCTGGGCGACGCCGTATTATGTGTCACCGGAGAAGGTGATCGAGAATTCAGAGGATGTGCGCAGTGATATTTTCAGTTTGGGGGCGTCGCTGTATCATGCGTTGACGGGGAAGCCGCCGCATAAGGCGAACACGGCGTCGCTGTCGGAGTTGCGGAGGATCAAGTCGGAGAAGGTGGAGTTGGAGGATACGGGGATGGCGTTTCGGCCGAGGACGGTGGCGGTGGTGAATCGGATGCTGGCGATCTCGCCGGAGAAGCGGCAGGCGAGTTATGAGGCGGTGGTGGAGGAATTGCGGATGGCGGAGCGGTTGTCCGGGGGAGTGACGCGGCTGATGGGGAGCCGGCGGCAGCGGTTTGTGCTGGTGGCGGCGGCGGCGGTGGTGATGGCGTTTGTGGTGGGGTGGCTGGCGCGGAGCACGGGGGAACGGGCGGTGAAGTCGATCAAGGTGGCGCCGGTGGTGGGGACCGGGGTGGGTGGAGGGACGGGAGTGACCTTAGCGGTTGGGCAGTCGACGGTTGGTGAGCGATTTCGGCAGGGGCGAGACAAGGTGATTCAGGGAGAGGCGGAGGCGGGGCGGGGGATTTTTGAGGGTTTGCTGGCGGAGGGATTGCGGCAGCCGACGCTGAGCTGGGCGCGGGTGCATTTGACGATTTGCGAGATGGAGCTGGGGGATGAGGCAGCGGTGCGGAAGGTGTTGAAGCAACTGGAGGAAGAGGCGGCGGAGTCGGAGAGTGGTGCGGGAGATTTGGACGGGTTTTTCAAGTTGGTGGGGGGACGGTTGCTGGAAAACTGGGGGAGCAAGTTGAAGGTGACGGAGTTGAGGTATCGGCGGGATTCGGAGGAGGTGATGGGGTATTTGATGCACGGGTTGGCGCAGTGGCATTTTGGGGATATGGAGAAGGGGCGGGAGGCGTTGCAGTTTTTCTTTGATTCGATGCCGACCTTGAGGGCGGCGGCGAGTGGTCCAGGGGCGACGTCGGAATGGATTCCGGAGTATGCTGAGGGCTTGCAGCGGCGTTACGGGCCGGATCTGGAGGTGGCGGAGATGCTGGCGAAGTTCAAGGCTTCCGGGGATGCCAATGCGGTGAAGGGAAGTTTGAAGTTGCTGGAGGAAATGGTGGCGAAGCTGAAGACGCGAGGCAGTTTGCGGGGCATGCTGGAGAAGCGGATTCAGGCGTTGAAGCGGGAAGAGTTGAAGTTGCGTTTGGTGGATCAGAAGAAGGAGATGGACGAGGAGGATGCGCGCCGGAAGCGGGAGCTGGAGCAGTTTGAAGATTTGACACGGTTGCTGCCGTCACTGGTGCACGGGCAGGATTACAGTCGGGCGCTGGATGTGCTGGAGAGCATGACGTTTCAGTCGCCGGAAGTGAAGGGGGCGCTGGAGACGAAGCGGTATTTGTATGGTCAGGCGCAGGCTTTTGTGAAGCAGCTTGAAGCGGATGTGAAGGCATCGCCGTGGAGGGGGACGGTGAGGAGGCTGGATGGGGCGTCGGCGGAGGGGGCGGTGACGGCGATCAACGAGGAAGAGCTGACATTGACGGTGGATCGGGGGACGGTGCCGGTGGCGATGACGGTGGTGTCACCGCAGACGCTGGTGGAGATGGCGACGCACTATGTGGAGGGAGTGACGGATTCGACGGAGTATTACCGGCGACAGGAGCAGCTGGCGGTGTTCGCGCGGGTGACGGGGCTGGACTCTGTGGCGGCGATGATTGCGGCTCCCTTGATGGAGGAGAATCGGGCGTTTCGGATGCGGTGGCTGAAGGTGCTGTGAGCCGGAGTTTCGATCGGTTCTCGCCAAGTTTCAGCCGAAGCGGCCGGTGACGTATTCCTGGGTGAGGCGTTCGCGGGGGGTGTCGAAGAGGGACATGGTGGGGCGGTACTCGATGAGGCTGCCGAGATAGAAGAGGGCGGTCAGGTCGGACACGCGCATGGCTTGCTGCATGTTGTGGGTGACGATGACGACGGTGAAGCGGGAGCCGAGGCTGATGATGAGTTCTTCGACCTTGGCGGTGGCGATGGGGTCGAGGGCTGAGCAGGGCTCATCCATGAGGAGGATCTCGGGTTTGATGGCGATGGCGCGGGCGATGCAGAGGCGCTGCTGCTGGCCGCCGGAGAGGCCGTAGGCGCTTTGGTCGAGGCGGTCTTTGACTTCGTCCCAAAGAGCGGCGGCACGGAGGCTTTCTTCGACGATTTCCTGGGTCTGTTTGGCGGAGACGGGGCCTTGAAGGGCGAGACCGTAGGCGACGTTTTCGGCGATGGAGCGGGGGAAGGGATTGGATTTTTGGAAGACCATGCCGACGCGGCGGCGGAGGGAGACGGGGTCGATACGGGGGCTGTGGATGTCTTCGTCGTCGATGAGGATGCGTCCGCGGCGGATGCCGGCACCGGGGACGCGGTCGTTCATGCGGTTGAAGCAGCGCAGGAGGGTGGATTTGCCGCAACCGGAGGGGCCAATGAGGGCGGTGACCTGGTTGCGGGGGATGGTGAGGTTGATCTGTTTGAGAGTGGGGGTGTCGCCGTAGGAGAAGTCGACGTTTTCGACTTTGATGATGGGGTCGGAAGGGTTGGCATCGAGTTGATGCGCGGGCACCGGCTTGGCTGACGCTGAGCTGGGCTCAGGGTTCAGGGGGGCGGGTGCGGGGGATGACATGTGAGGAGGTTTGGCGACCGGAAAGCCAATGACACGGAAATGTCACCATGCAAGTGACTTGACTGACACAAGGGGGGTGTTTCTGGAGCGGGGGTTAACGCATTCTGGCGAATGCGCCTACGGGGGCTAGACACTAAGAAGACCGAGGCGGATGGCTTCGGCGGTGGCTTGGGCGCGGTCGTTGACGTTGAGTTTTTGGAGGATGCGGCTGACGTGTTGTTTGACGGTGTCTTCGGCGATGCCGAGGGTGGCGGCGATTTCTTTGTTGGCGTTGCCACGGGTGACGAGAGTGAGGATCTCGAGTTCGCGGGGGGTGATGTCGGGTCGGGTGAGGCGTTCTTGGAGGCGAGCGGCGATGTCGGGGGGGAGGCTTTGGCGACCGGCGGCGACGGTGCGGATGGCTTTGAGGAGATCGGGGCGGGAGGCGGACTTTTGAAGGTAACCGAGGGAGCCGGCGCGAAGGGCGCGATGGATTTCTTCGTCGCGGGCGAAGGTGGAGAAGATGAGGATGCGTGCGGAAGGGTGGGCGGCGAGGATTTTGATGGTGGCTTCGATGCCACTGATGCCGGGGAGTTGGAGGTCCATGAGGACGATGTCTGGGAGGTGGGTGGTGTAGGCGGAAAGGGCCTGCTCACCGGAGTCGGCTTCGGCGACGATTTCGATATCGGGCTCGAGGGAGAGGGAGGTGGAGAGGCCGGAGCGGACGACGAAGTGGTCGTCGATTAGGAGGAGGCGCATGGGGGATTTTGGAAAGGGTGTTTACGAAAGCGGGAGGGTGAGGTGGATGGTGGTGCCTTGGGTGGGTGAGGGATGCCAGTGGACGGAGGCTTGGATTTTTCGGGCGCGTTCTTGGATGCCGATTTGGCCGAAGTGGTTTGGGGGTGAAGTGGGCGGTGAGGAAGGGAGGCCGATGCCGTTGTCTGTGATGGAGAGATGGAGGTGGTGGTCTTTGAGGGAGGTGGTGATGTCGATTTGGGTGGCTTGGGCGTGTTTGAGGGCGTTGGTGAGGGCTTCCTGGGTGATCATGCGGAGGTGATGAACGGTGGGGCCGGGGAGAGAGGGAAGATTGGGGGCGAGGTGCCAGAGGATTTGAGGGCCGGCTTCGGTGGATTGGCGGGAGGCGAGTTCCTGGAGGGTGATGGTGAGGTCGGTGGGGGAGTCGTCTTCGGGTGAACGGAGATCGGCGACGAGATTGCGGGCTTCGGTTTGGATGCGGGAGACGAGGTGGAGGGAGTTGGTGAGGAGGGAGTCGGCTTTGGGTTCGAGGGGGAGGGAGCCGAGGGCGCCGAGGCGGATGGAGAGCCCGGCGAGTTCTTGTTCGAGGGTGTCGTGGAATTCGCGGGCGATGCGCTGGCGTTCTTCGAGGGTGGCGGATTTGGCGATGCGGGAGCGGAGGCTTTCGGTTTGTTGGGTGACGCGACGGCGGAGGAGGGTGATCCAAATGAGAGCGGCGACGACGACGGCGGCGAGAACGGCGATGAGGCTGATGAGGCGTCCGGGGGTCCACCAGGGCGGGGCTTTCAAAATGCGAATGGAGGCGGGGTCCGGGAGGAGGAGGCGGGCGGTGGAAGGGACTGCGCGGAAGCCCTGGTCGGCGCTGCTCTCGATCTGGCAAATGCCTGAAAGGGTGACGAGCGTGCCGGGGAGGTGA
>JARXAL010000064.1 GCA_029865835.1 Verrucomicrobiaceae bacterium | reverse complement strand
GAGGACGAGGACGAGGACGAGGACGAGGACGAGGGGGGATTTGTGCGGTTCTGGACGAAGTTAGGTGGGGATTTTTGGTGGGGGGTGTTGGGGTAGGGTGGTAAACGATTGATTTGGAGGGGGTTGCGGTGGGTGGGGGTGTGATAAGGGGCGGGTTGGGTGTTTGTCGGTGACTGTGATGGGGTTCCAAATTCGTCAAACTTTTGCAGGTGAATTGCGGGCCTTCCTTGACTTCTGTCGCCACAGTTGCTTCAACCTATGATTCCCGAACGATTTCTCCATGGCGGCTATGCTTAAACTCGAAGAAACAGGTGAAGTTTTTACTCTCCTGGACTTCAACCTGATTGGGCGGAGCCAGGATGCGACGATTCGGTTGTTGGACACGGGGGTGTCGCGGCAGCATGCAACGATTCGGCGGGATGGGAAGCAGTTTTGGTTGACGGATTTGGGGAGTGCGAACGGGACATTTGTGAATGAGGTGGCGATTTCAGCGGCGCGGGCGTTGCGGCACAAGGATTTGGTGCAGTTTGGTACGACGGTGTTTCTGTTTGATCATGAGGAGTCGGATGCGACGCGGGAGTTGACTCTGGGGACGAGCACGCAGGTGATTCAGACGGTGGCGATGCCGGTGAAGACGGTGAAGGCAACGCTTTTGGTGGGGGATTTGAGGGATTTCACGGCGATTTCAGCGCAGCTGACGGCGGAGGAGGTGGCGGCGATGCTGCGGGAGTGGTATGCGGATTGTGAGGCGATTTTGAAGCCTCGGGGCGCGGTGATCGACAAGTTCATTGGGGACGGGGTGTTTGCGTATTGGCCGAGTTCGGATGCGGAGGTGCGGGCGAAGGCGGTGGAGGCGGCAAAGCTGATGAGCGGGCCGCCGGTGACGCCATCGCCGACGCGGCGCTGGCTGCAGCAGAATTTGGGGATCACAGTGACGTGCCATGTGGGGTTGAATGTGGGGTCGGTGGCGCTGGGGGCGATGGGGCGCGGGGTGAGCACGGCGGTGGGTGAGGCGGTGAACGTGACGTTCCGGATTGAGACGCTGACGCGGAAGCTGTCCAAGCAGGTGCTGGCGAGTGCGGGTTTTGTGCAGGGTTGCAAGGGTTTGGAAGGGAGTTTTCAGCCGATGGGGGTGCATCAGTTGAAGGGGCAGCCTGATCCGGTGGAGGTGTATTCGGTGGTGCTGCCGGAGGGGTGAGAATTTTTTTGAAGTTTGATTGAATGGCGAAGGGGGTTTCGTCGTCGGAATCGGTGTTGGGAGCGATTTAAGCCCCGATTTTGTTTCATCCTTGAACTGAACTGACTATGAGAACTCGATACCGTGTGATGTTGGCTTTGGCGGGAGGTCTGGTTTTGTCTTCTTCGCTGGTTTCCTGTGTGAACCCATATGGTTACTACGGGCCGAACCAGAGTGTGGGAGGAGTGTTGGGGGCGGGTGCCGGGGCGTTGGCGGGGGCGGTGATCGGGAATCAGAGTGGGCGGCCGCTGGAGGGGGCTGCGATTGGGGGTGCGATCGGGGCGGTGGCGGGGTCGGCGATTGGGAACGCGCAGGACCGGGTGGTGTATGGGAATCCGGCGCCTTTCTATGGACATGCGCCGGTGGTGTATCAGCCGGCGCCGGTGATCGTGCAGCGGCGGTATGTGACGACGGGATTTGGATGGGGTGGTGGGGGATGGAACAATGGGTGGGGTGGTGGTTGGGGCGGGGGATGGGGTGGCGGGTATTGTGCGCCGCCGCCGTGCTGGTAATAGAGAGGGTGGTGGCTGGGAGTCATCCCTCGTTGGGGGTAGGGTAAGATGCGGGGTGGGGATGGCGTTTTATGGCGCATGAGATCTCGCCGGCATTTTTTGAAGTCTATTGTTCGCACAGGGGGTGCGGTGGTGGCGGGTTTTCCGACGATCGTGCCGAGGCATGTGCTGGGTGGGCCGGGGTTTGTGCCGCCGAGTGAGAAGATCAACTTGGCGGTGATCGGGGCGGGGGGGAAGGGGAAGCAGAATACGAAGGAGCTGCTGAATCATGAGGATGCGCAGGTGGTGGCGATTGCAGATCCGGCGGAATTTTGGGATGTGTCGATGTTTTATTACAAGACGGATGCGGGAAGGGGGCCGGTGAAGAAGATGGTGGAGGGGCACTATGCGGCAAAGACGCCGAATTATAAGGTGGCGGAGTATGAGGATTTTCGGGAGATGCTGGCGAGGGAGAAGTCGGTCGATGCGATCGTGTGTTCGACGCCGGATCACACGCATGCTTATGTGTCGGTGCTGGCGATGAGGGCGGGGAAGCATGTGTATTGTGAGAAGCCGTTGACGCACAATGTGTGGGAGGCGCGGCTGGTGTCGAGGGTGGCGAAGGAGACGGGGTTGGCAACGCAGATGGGGAATAGCGGGCACAGTACGGAGGGGATCCGGCAGACGGTGGAGTATCTCCGTGCGGGAGCGATTGGGACGGTGCGGGAGGCGCATTCGTGGGTGCCTGCGACACGTTGGAATCCGGGATTGAAGGGGTTGCCAGAGGGGGAGATGGCGATGCCGAAGGGATTGAACTGGGATTTGTGGTTGGGACCGCGGGAGCCGAGGGCGTTTCATCAGGCGTATGCGCCGGTGGCGTGGCGGGATTTTTGGAGTTTTGGCTGCGGGGCACTGGGGGACTTTGGGTGTCACGACATGGATGCGGCGACGTGGGCGTTTGATTTGCCGGCGCCGGAGAGTGTGGAGATTCATCCGGCGGGGTATGCGGATGGGGACATCGCGCCGTATGGGGAGATCGGGTATTACCACTTTGGGGCGCGCGGGGATCAGCCGCCATTGAAGCTGACGTGGTATTCCGGGGGCTTGCAGCCGGAGCATCATGAGGCGCTGCCGGAGAACTTCAAATTGCCGAAGCGGGGGGTGATGTTTGTGGGTGAGAAGGGGGTGATTCAGTGTGACGGGGCGGGCGGGCCGCCGCGGGTGTTTCCGGAGGCGGTGCGGACGGCGTTTGAAGCGCCGGAGCCGAGTTTGGAGCGGTCAAAGGGGCATGTGCGAGACTGGCTGGATGCGATCAAGGGCGGGCCAGCGGCGAGCTCGAATTTTGACTATGCGGCGCGCCTGACGGAGATCACGCTGGTGGGGGTGCTGTCGCTGAGGCTGGGCGGGAAGAAGATTTATTGGGATGCGGCGAATTTGAAGGCGACGGGGCTGGCGGCGGCGGATGCGTTTATTGAGGAGCCGATTCGGAAGGGGTGGGAGTTTGCGTGAGGGGGCATCGGCGGAGACGATTGACGGGTGCAGTTGAGGCTTGCTATACATGTATAGCGGCGGTAGATTGCGCGCATGCTTGCGATCCGACTGGACCCCGAAATTGAAAGCCGACTGGAGCGGTTAGCGCAGAAGACGGGTCGAACCAAAACGTTTTACGCGAGGGAGGCGATCCTTGAGCATTTGGACGACCTTGAGGACATCCACCTGGTTAAGCAGCGTCTAGAGCGCCCCGGGAAGACCTTATCTGCTGAGGATGTGAAGCATGAGCTGGGTCTATAGGTTTGACGAACGAGCCTTCAAAGAGCTTCGCAAACTCGGGAAGCAGGCGCAGCGTGAGATTTTGAATTACCTTGATGAGCGGGTGGCGGGTGAAGGCGATCCGAGACGTTTTGGAAAGGGGCTCAAGGCGGATCTGGCAGGGTTGTGGCGCTATCGGGTAGGGGACTATCGGATTCTCTGTCAGATTCAGGATGGGGAGCTTTTGGTCTTGGTGGTGGCTGTTGGGCACCGGCGAGAGATTTATCAATGAGTCGGCTCTTTTTCCTTTGATGAGTTGGGCAGGAGTTGGACGCCGTCGAGGATGACGAAGCCGTCGGTGTTTTGGTTGGAGAGGGTGAGGGTGAGGGTTTGGCCGGCTTTGAGGTCGAGCTGGGCAAGGGTGCGGAAGGGGCCGCCGGGGGAGAGGGGGAGGGTTTGGTCGAGGAGGAGGGTGGCTTTTTTGCCGTTGGTTTCGAGGGTGACGGGGATGTTGGTGGCGCGGGTTTCGTGAGGGGAATAGGCGAAGCGGAGGTCGTAGGTGGCGGTGGTTTTGATGGGGAAGGTAAAGGTGGCGGTGCATTGGCCATCGGCGAGTTGGTCATCGTGGAGGTAGCCTTTGCCGAGGTGGGGTTTGAAGTTGGAGGAGGCGAGCCAGGGGCCGGAGAGTTGGGCGTCGGTGTCATCGCGGACGAGGCCGGGGAGGGTGGTGGGGTCGATGCTGGTGGGGTGGTCGGGCTTGGGGGGAAGGGTAGGGAGAATGGGGAGGTCGAGGACTTGGCCTTGGGCGAGGAGGCGTGCGCGGAGGGTGGGGTAGGGGAGGGACTGGACGGGGGCGCGGGTGTCGTTTTTGGAGGCGAGTGCGGCAGCGATGCCGGCGCTCTGGCCGAGGATCATCCAGGTGGGTTCGACGCGGATGGAGGAGATGGCGACGTGGGTGCAGGAGAGTGCGACAGGGACGATGAGGTTTTCACATTCTTCGGCGAGGGGAAGGATGCTGCGGAAGGGGACGTGGTAGGGGTAGCCGTGTTTGCGACCGGGCATGCGGACGGGGAAGATGGTGCCTTCGTTGACGACGGTTTTGCCATCAGGGGAGGCGATGCGCTGGCAGTCGTGGGAGTCGATGGGGAAGGAGGAGACGGCGATGGGATCTTCTTTGGAAGGTTCGGTGAGGATGTCTTTTTGAGCGAGGATGTGGAGGCCTTTCATGCGGCGGCCTTCGCGGACGTAGAGTTGGGGGGACCAGTGGGCGTTGTCGGGGAATTCGTCTTTGGCGAGGCCGAGTTCGGAGAGCTGGGTGCGGTGTTTTTCGGGGACGGCGGGGTCGGTGGTGAGGAATTGATAGAGTTCGAGGGTGTATTGGCGATGGGCTTCCCAGATTTGAGCGCGGGTGGCGGGGTCGGCTTCGCTCCAGCCGTTGCAGGCGCCGACGAGGCCCATGGAGAATTGTTTGCCGATGCCGTTGTTAGCGTCGAATTTTTTGCCAGGAAGGGGGTAGAGGTCCCAGAGGAGCGGGGGATTTTTTTGTTGGAGGAACCAGCGGCGGGCGACTTCGAAGCGGGAGGGGTCGTAGTGGTCGGGGGTGGGGAAGGGGAGACGGTTGGCGGGGTCGTTGGTGAGGCAGAGGCGGAAGCTGTAGACCATGACGTTGGTGTCTCCGGAGGCGTCGGGTCCGGCGTCGGTGTTGGTGATGAGTGGGAGGGCAGTGCCGTCGGCGGAGAGGCCGGAGATGGTCATTTTGGGTTTGGGGTATTGCTTGCCGGCGTAGGATTCGTCGAAGTCGGAGCGGGCTTCGCGGCCGATGGTCCAGCTGACACCGGCCATGGCCATGAGATCGCCTTCGTAGGTGGCGTCGATGAAGACTTTGGCGCGGTAGGAGCCGTCGGTGGTATGGAGGACGGTGAGGCGGGCGTCTTCGAGGGTGACAGAGGTGAGAGGGCGGGCGGTGAGGGTGAGGACGAGGGCTTCTTCGAGCATTTGGCGGGTGACGCGCATGGCGACGTGGGGTTCGTAGGTCCAGTGGGCGTTGTCTTTGACGCTGACTTGGTAGGGGAGGGTGATGCTGCGGGCGGTGTAGTCGGCCTCGATGCGGGAGTGCCACTCGTGGAAGAGGCCCATGACGGTGGAGCGGACGGTTTGATTGGAGTCGCTGAAGCTGAGGCCGCCGGTGTTGACGCCGCCGATGTGGTTGGAGGGTTCGAGGAGTGTGACGGAGGCGCCTTCACGGGAGGCGGCGATGGCGGCGCAGAAGCCGGCGGGGGTGGCGCCGTAGACGATGACGTCGGAGACGAGTTCGGCGGCTTGAGAGGTGCCGCAGAGGAGCAGAGCTAGGAGGAGGCGCATGAAAGGGAGAGGATGGCGGGTGAGCGGGGTGTTGGTCAATACCAACCGAAAAACGGAGATGGCTGCGGCTGACTGCCGGGGCCGCTGAGGCGAAGTGTTTATCTGGTTGGGATTGTCCGTCAACTTTGTGCAGAAGGCGAGGTTGGGGTTGCGAAAGTGGGGTGGGAGCGGTAACTCGGAGGCATGAAGTTTTTGAGTGGATGCCTGCTGGCTGCGTTGGTTTCGTTTACGTGGGGGTATGTGTCGTGGGAGGTGTTGGGGTGGCACAAGAACAACACGTTTGGGTTCAAGAATGAGGCGGATGTGGCTGAGGTTTTGTTGAAGAACATGGAAGCGGGATCGGGGATGTATGTGCTGCCGCATCAGGGTGATTTGCCGTCGGTTTTGCCGCCGGAGGAGAAGGCGGCGAAGATTCTGGCGGCGGCGAAGGCGCGGGATGATGGGCCTTATGTTAAGGCTGTGATTCGGCCGGGGAAGAAGCCGTTCAAGGTGGGAACGGCGATGGTGCTGAGTTTTGGGCGGAGTGTGCTGGCCTGTGTGCTTTTGGGGGCGCTGTTGGCAGGGTCGTCCTTTTCGTATGCGGGGAAGGTGGTGTTTTGCGCGGCAGCGGGAGCGTTTGCCGGGATGTCAGCGGAGTTGCCGGACTGGATTTGGTTTGAGATGCGGGGGTCGGATTTGTTTGTGGCGCTGGCGGACCAGTTGTTTGAGTGGACGCTGGCGGGGACGGTTTTGGCGGGATTTGTGGGGAAGCCTGAGGTGGCGGCTAACGAATGAGTTGGGCGAGTGAGTCGGGATCGGTGACGGGGGCCTGGCAGGCGTAGTTTTGGCAGACGTAGGCGGCGGGTTTTCCGGCGACGGGGTTCATGCCAGCGATGGATTCGTTTTGACTGGCGAGCCAGGTTTGGGCGGAGGCGCCGTCGGCGTGGAGGAGGACGGTGTGGGGGAGGAAGCGGGAGCGGGCCTCTTTGAGGAGGGCTTGGAATTCGGGGGTGGCGGGATCACCGGCGAGGACGATCTGGCGATTGCCGAGGGTTTCGAAGTCGAGGGCGAGGGTGAGGACGGGGACGGAGGAGGGGGAGTTTTTGAGGGGCTCGCTGAAGAGGCGGAGGAGCTGGCCGGCCTGGGTGGTCCAGGTTTGGCGATCGAGCATTTTGCCGAGGCGGAGGAGGTTGAGGGCGGCGAGTGAGTTGGGGGAGGGTTCGGCGCCGTCGTAGTCTTCTTTGATGCGGAGGATGCTGTCGGACTGGTCGGTGTGGACGGAGAAGTAGCCGCCTTCTTTTGGGTCGAGGAAGAGGCGATCCATTTCCTCCTGGAGGGTGACGGCCCACTGGAGGTGGGCGATGTCGAAGTTGGCTTGATAGAGTTCGATGAGGCCGTGGATGAGGCAGGCGTAGTCGATGGCGAAGGCTTTGGGGCCGGATTTTTCAGCGCGCCAGGAGCGGTGGAGGCCGGTGCCTGCCGATGGGTCTGCGCAGAGGTTTTTGCGGAGGAAGGCGGTGGCGCGGTTGGCGAGTTCGAGCATGGAGGCGTCGCTGAGGGCGGAGCCGGCGCGGGCGAGGCCGGCGATCATGAGGCCGTTCCAGGCGGTGATGATTTTGTCGTCGAGATGGGGGTGGGGGCGTTTGGTGCGGGCTTCGAAGAGGGTTTTGCGGCTGCGGTCGAAGAGGGCGAGGATTTCGTCCGGGGTTTTCTTGAAGTATTCGGCGGTTTTTTTGGCGGAGACGGCGCGGAAGAGGGTGTTGGTGCCTTTGAGCTCACCGTGGGGATCGCTTTCGGGGCGGGCGTTGCCGTCGCGCCGGGCGCCGAAGGCGTAGCGGAAGATGCTGCCTTCTTCTTTGCCGAGGAGGGTGTCGATTTCGGCGGCGGTCCAGACGTAGAAGGCGCCTTCGGTTTTGTGATCGGCGTCGGGTGTGGTGAGGCTGTCGGCGTCTTCGGCGGAGTAGAAGCCACCGTCGCGATGGGTCATGTCGCGCTGGACGTAGGCGGTGATTTCTTTGGCCATTTCGGCGTGGAGGGCGGAGCCGGTGATGAGGTAGGCTTCGGCGAAGGCGTGGAGGAGCTGGGCTTGATCATAGAGCATTTTTTCGTAATGCGGGATGTGCCAGTAGCCGTCGACAGAGTAGCGGTGGAAGCCGCCGCCGAGCTGGTCGCGCAGGCCGCCGTGGGCCATGGAGCGGAGGGTGCGGGTGGTCATTTCGAGGGCCCAGTTGGATTCGCTGGCATGCTCTTCGATGGATTTCCATTCGTGATGGACGCGGAGGAGGAGGTTGAGGGAGGTGGGGCGGGGGAATTTGGGGGCGCTGCCGAAACCGCCTTCGTGGTAGTCGAAGCTGGTGGCGAGTTCGTCGTAGGCTTTCTGGATGACGGAGGCGGGGGTCAGTTCGCCGGGGTCGGAGTCGGTGGTGTCGAGGTGCTCCTGGAGTTTGGTGACGGCGTTGGAGGCGCTGTTGATGACTTTTTCGCGGTCTTCGGTCCAGGCTTTGTTGAGTTCGATGAGGAGGTTTTTGAAGCCGATGCGGCCGTTGGTGTTTTCCGCGGGGAAGTAGGTGCCGCCGAAGAAGGGTTTGAGGTCCGGGGTGAGGAAGACGGTCATGGGCCAACCGCCGCCGCCGGTGGCGGCCTGGACGTAGGTCATGTAGGTGAGGTCGACGTCGGGGCGCTCTTCGCGGTCGACTTTGACGGGGATGAAGTGGTCGTTGATGTAGGCGGCGATTTCTTCGTTCTCGAAGGATTCGCGCTCCATGACGTGGCACCAGTGGCAGGTGGAGTAACCGGAGGAGAGGAAGAGGGGTTTGTTTTCGTCGCGGGCTTTTTTGAAGGCGGCGTCACCCCAGGGGAGCCAGTTCACGGGGTTGTGAGCGTGCTGGAGGAGGTAGGGGGAGGATTCGTGGATCAACGCGTTGGAGTGCGTTTGGTTGGCGGTGCTCATGGCGGAACTTGGGTTGTGAAGAGGTAACGTTGCTGTGGGGGGGCGGGTTGCAAGGGGGATTGATTGGAGTTGAGTTGAGAGGGGATTCTGATGGCAGGTTGAGAATGCTATGAGAGCGAAAGGATGGTTACCCTCGGCAGCAGGCTGCCTGAAGCGAAAAGCGGCAGCAGGCTGCGCGCAGTCCAAGGCATCTGTGAGCGATCGTCCGGTTCAGCGGGTGGCGTTGAGGAAGAAGGCGTATTCGTCGGCTTGGGCTTGGATGACTTTGGCGGTGGGTTTGCCGGCGCCATGGCCGGCTTTGGATTCGATGCGCATGAGGACGGGTGCGGGGCCGGATTGGGCGTGTTGGAGGGCGGCGCCGTATTTGAAGCTGTGGGCGGGGAAGACGCGGTCGTCGTGGTCGGCGGTTTCGACGAGCATGTGGGGGTAAGGGGCGTCGGTGCGGAGGTTGTGCAGGGGGCTGTAGGTGCGGAGGGTTTTGAAGTCTTCGGCTTTGTCGGGGCTGCCGTATTCGTCCTGCCAGGCCCAGCCGATGGTGAACTGGTGGAAGCGTAGCATGTCCATGACGCCGACGGCGGGTGCGGCGGCGGCGAAGAGGTCGGGGCGTTGGTTGGCGACGGCGGCGACGAGGAGGCCGCCGTTGCTGCCGCCTTTGATGACGAGTTTTGATTGGGAGGTGATTTTCTCGGCGATGAGGAATTCGGCGGCGGAGATGAAGTCGTCGAAGACGTTTTGTTTGCGCTGTTTTTGGCCGGCTTCGTGCCAGTTTTCACCATACTCGCCGCCGCCACGGAGGCAGGCGACAGCGTAGGTGCCGCCTTGTTCGAGCCAGACGGCGATGGCAGGGGAAAAGGAGGGAGTGAGGGAGATGTTGAAGCCGCCGTAGCCGTAGAGGATGGTGGGGACGGAGCCGTCACGGGGGGCGTCTTTTTTGCGGGTGATGAACAGGGGGATGCGGGTGCCGTCTTTACTGGGGTAGAAGAGGAGGTCGGTGGTGAATTGGTCGAGCGGGACGGGGAAGTTGGGTTGCCAGAAGGGGGTGCTCTCGTTTTTGGTGACGTCGTAGCGGTAGAGGGCGCCAGGGGAAGTGTAGCTGGAGACGGCGTAGAAGGTTTGGGTGTCGTCTTGAAGACCACTGAAACCGCCGACGGAAGAGAGGGGTGGGACGTCGACCTTGCCAAGGGATTTGCCGTTGCGATCGAAGAGTCGGACTTCGTCGTGGGCGTCGGTCATGTAGGAGGCGATGAAGCGATTGGAGAGGAAGCTGACGGACTGGAGAGGCTCCTTTTGTTCGGGGAGGAGGTCCTGCCAGTCTTTGGGGTCGGGTTTGGCGAGGTCGATGGCGACGAGGCGGGAGTTGGGGGTGTCTTTGTCGGTGACGACGAACCAGGTGGAGTCTTCATTTCCGATGACGTCGTAGCGGGCGTCGAAGGCGGAGAAGAGTTCGACGATGGGAGAGTCTGGGCTGGCTTTGAGGTCGCGGTAGAAGAGGGCGTTTTTGGAGCCGGCGCCTTCCCAGACGTGGATGATGAGGTAGCGTTCGTCTTCGGTGACGCTGGCGCCGAAACCCCACTTGGGGTGGTCGGGGCGTTCGTAGATGAGGGTGTCTTTTTCCTGGGGATCGCCGAGGCGGTGGAGGTAGAGTTTTTGGTTGAGATTGGTGTCTTTGAGTTCCTGGCCGGGGGTGGGGGCGGCGTAGCGGGAGTAGTAGAAGCCGGAGCTGTCGGGGAGCCAGGTAGCGCCCGAGAATTTGACCCATTTCAATTCGTCGGGGAGGCGGCGGCCGGTTTCGACTTCGATGACGTGCCAGGTGGTCCAGTCGGAACCGGACTCGGAGAGGGAGTAGGCGAAGTATTTGCCGTCCTCGCTTTCGGAGGTGCCTGAGACGGCGATGGTGCCGTCTGGTGAGAGAGTGTTGGGGTCGAGGAGGAGGGTTTCTGGAGCGTCGGGTTTGTCGTCGCGCCAGTAGTGGACGCCCTGGTTTTGGAGGCCGGTTTTGCGGGTGTAGAAGAGGCGTCCGGCGATGCGGGTGGGGAGGCCGTGTTTGTCGTAGTCCCAGGCTTCGGTGAGGCGTTTTTTGAGGGGCTCGCGTTCGGGAATTTGGGCGAGGTAGGATTCGGTGAGGGTTTGCTGGGCTTTGACCCAGGTGGCGGTTTCGGGGGAGTCGAGGTCTTCGAGCCAACGATAAGGGTCAGCGACGGCGGTGCCGTGGAGGGTGTCGGTGACGTCGGTGCGGCGGGCTTCGGGGTAGGTGATAGCGGAGGGCTTTTCGGCGACGGAAGGCATGTCGCAGGCAAGCATGGAAAGGGGTATGAGGAAACGGTATTTGCGCATGAGTGGCATTTCACACTGAAGTGCGAGGGGATGCAATGACGGGCATTCGGGGATGGACAATGGGAATCGGGGGGGTAGTGTCTGGAGGAATTCAAACCAGGAGTGACTATGGAAAACGAATCGTCAACACCGCCGCCTTCCTCTTCGTCTGAACCGCCACCTGTGCCAGAGTCGTCCGTGACGACACCTCCACCGTCGCCTCCTGAAATTCCCACGATGGTGGAACCGCCACCGGTGCCTAAGGTGACGGCCGCGCCACCAGCACCGGCCGCGATTCCTGAGGCAGGATCAACAGTGTTGAATGACTTGAACGGACTGGCGACGGAGAAGAATTTGGCGATGTTTTGTCACCTGTCAGCGCTGGTTGGGGGAATTGCGTTTTCAGCCATCGGACTGCCTGTGGGGAACATCCTTGGACCGCTGGTGATTTGGCTGATGAAGAAGGACACGATGCCGCTAGTGAACGAACATGGCAAAGAGGCTTTGAATTTTCAACTCACAGTGAGTGCCGTGATTTTGGCGTGCATGGCGCTGTTTTTTCTGATTCTGCCGATTTTTTTGATTCCGCTTGTCGGGCTGGCAGCGCTGGTGCTTACGATCATCGGAACGATTAAGGCGAGCAATGGGGTGCTGTATCGGTATCCTTTAACCATAAGACTGATTAAGTGAACGAAGTGGCCTCGGTCTAGTGATTGAAAAGGAAGGCTGGGGAGTTGATGAGGGCCCAGGCGAGGTCTTGGGTGGCGGTTAGGCGTTTGTGGAGGAGTTGGCCTTCGCTGAGGGCGATGTCGCGGCGGAGTTGGACGAGTACGGGATCAACTAAGATCGGTTTTTTGGCGTCGGTGTTTTTGGCTTCCAGCGCGAGCCTTTGAGGGTCGGCAGGTAGAGGCTTTGAGACTGAGGCCAAGGTTTTTTGCGCGGTCTGATAAGGGC
>JARXAL010000054.1 GCA_029865835.1 Verrucomicrobiaceae bacterium | reverse complement strand
GTGATGGAAAAAGTCACCAATGGACAAGTCGGCGACGAGTGCACCTTCCACATAGTTGAACTGAAAGCAGGTGCGCGGCATGCCCTCCGTGTTCTCCTGCCCCGGTCCGCGAATGACGACGTCCTCGCGCTTTCCGGTCTCGCCACGGAAGGCGATGTTGCGCAGCGGCTCCGACGTCTTCGCGCCCGGCACGAGATCGTGGGTGATGCGGTATTCGCCCGCGGCAAGCAGAATGGTTTGTCCCGATTTCATGGCCCGGATCGCCTGCTCTAGCTCCATAGCGGTTTTCACACGCACCACCTCGCCTTCAGGCGGTGGCAAAGGGGTGGCGGCTTTTTGTTCGAGCAGCACTTGGGCGACCTTCGGCGGCGTGTCCGCTCGAAGAAGGCCTCCAGTGGTGAGAAGGGCCAAGGTCAAGATGTGGGTGAAGGACGAGATCATGGGGTAGGTGCTGTTAGCGCCAATTCATGAAAGGCACGAGCATGGAGGCAGAAGAATTAAAAAACGATTCTTCTGTCCCCATTCTTTTGTCGATTCATAGCCACTGATCAAACCACGCCCAAGCATCCGCCTGTCGTTCGGCATTGAACTCATGTGGGCGCTCTTCGATGATGCCTTTGAAGTGATCGGGCGCACCGGCTTTGGCGTAGCACTTGGCTAGTTTCTCATGCGCAGCACGGACGCCATCAGGCTCGAACAAGAAGTCCTGGATGCCATTGATCACCATGAGCGGCGTGGGCATGGCGATGGAAGCAATATCAGGATGATCCATGAGGCGGTAAATGCCAGGGATGATTTTGCTGTGGCCGATGGTGTCACGGACATGCTTGGCGAGCTGGTTGGGAAAGGAACACATCCAACCGCACACAACCGCCGCTTTGATCCGATCATCCAAGGCCGCGAGGTAGGCCGTGCGCAGTCCGCCGACGCTGTGGCCCACGCAACCGATCCGCTGCGGGTCCACCTCCGGCCGCGTCACAAGGTAGTCCACCGTGCGGAGGTCGTCCCACGCGAGGATGCCCGCCCACGTCACGCCCGCGCTGAGCAAGGTGCGGCCCATGAGCTGCTCGCTGGCATTGCTGCGCTGGTTGAACTTCACCACCGACTCGCTGCTGATGCCCGCAGGCCGCTCCTTCCACTCGGGCGGATCGTCTTCCAGCACCATGCGTCGCTCGCCCCAGAAAAACATGTCGATGCTGATCACCACATAACCTCGCCGCACCAGCTCCGTGCCGATGGCCTTCTTTCCGTAGGATTCCCGCATCTCGATGAGCGTGGGATGCATGTCATCGCCCTCCAGTTCACGCTCGCGGCCCCACATATAATAGGCCCCATGCGAATGCAGCAGCACCACCGCAGGCGCGGGCTTGGTGAGGCCCTTCGGGATCAAAACCGTGCCCGGCACGCGAAACACCGGCGTGGTGTTGAAGCGGATTTCTTCGCGGATGTAATCACCGCAGTCCCTCCGCGAGATCACCTCCGCCTGCGGCTCACACTTCTCCGGCGTGTAGTGAAACAGCTCCAGCAGCTTCGCTCGGGCCTTTGCCTTCCAGGCCGCGAGATCGACATGCTCGTCTTTGAGAAACGAAAGCGGCCGCTCACCTCGCGGCTTCAGCTTCTGAACAAAAACATCCAACGTCCCCGTGTGCGGCCCGATCTTCGGCGGCTTGGGATTCATCGAGTAACGAATCTCGGGCTTGAGTTCGTCAGCCCCACTGGCCTTCGACGAGACAGCAGCAGATCCAGCAACCGTGGCGATGAATTGGCGGCGGGTGTTCATGGTTTGATGGGTGGGCTCATCCACCGCACCGCATTTTCAACCACCCGCATCGTCTCCTCTTGCTGAAAGATGCCATAGGTCTCGTGACCTGGGCGGAAGTAGAAGACGCGGCCTTTGCCGACCTGCCACACGCAGCCGCTGCGGAAGTGCTCGCCTTTGTCCCACTTTTCCTCGAACACGACCTCGTCGGGCGGCGGCACATGGAAGGGCTCGCCATACATCTCCGTGCGCGGGATGTCCCACTGCACGGGTAAACCGGCGGCGATGGGATGCTGCGGCAGCAGCGTGGTGACATGTGAGGGCATGCCGTCGTTGCGATACACGGGAAAGACGCAGGCTGGCAGAGTGAGCTTCCACAGATTGCCCTCGCCTTTCTCGACAAAGGGCGTGATTCGGGCAGCACGGCCGACGCCCTTATAATACGGCGCGTCATTGAGGAACTCCCACTTCGCCGTGGCATGCTCAGCTTCGGGCAAAGCCTTGACCGCATCCGCCTTGGCCCGCTCCTGCATGAGGCGCACGAAAGGCTTGCCCCAATGCGTGGAGTGCAGCCCGATGAAGCCGATTTTACCCTCCATCACACGCTTCACGACGGCTTCCATGCGGGCATCGTCCTGATCCTTCACGCGGCGATGACACCAGAAGATGAGCACATCGGTGGCATCCAGCGTGGCATCGGAAAGACCTTGATCCGCCTCGTCGAGCTTCGCAGTCTTTACCGAGAACCCCGGCAGCTTCGCCAGATGCGCGGCAATGGTCTCGCCGAGGAATTTTTCACCATAGCCCTCTTTTTGCTGAGGCTGCTGCTCGTCCCACACGAGCACGCGGATGGGTTCGACGGCAAAGATCGGGCAAACGAGAGCCGCAAGGAGCAAGACGATGAGTTTCATGGTTGGAAGAGGATGTGGAAACAGCGTGTCACTTCAATTCCGCGATCGCCGCACGCATGGCCGTGAGCACTTTGACGACTTCGGCGGCGGGATCGTAGTCCTTGCGGCCCATGGCGAGCGTTTCGATGGGCACGAAGCCGCGATAGCCGCCGTCGTTGATGATCTTGGCAAGCTTCTTGAAGTCGGCGGGCGGTGTTTTGAGGCTGCTGCCGAGCGTTTCCTTGATCTGCCAGTTCACCGCGTGCGGCACCATCATCGCGATGTCAGCATACGGGTCGTCGGTGAAATACTTGCCAGTGTCCACAAGCGCACCGCACCAGGCGTGATCGACCCGCTTCAACAGGCTGACGTGCTCCGGTCCAGTGCTGAGGAAGTCACCATGATTCTGCACGGCGATGATGACCCCGAACTTCTCGCCATGCTCCGCGCACTCGCGCAGCGCCTCGGCCATCCACTTCTCCACCTCGTCCCGCGAGGCACCACCAGCGGCGCCCTGCCAGTCCTTCGGATTCTTTTGCTGCGGACCGGCAAACACTCGCACCACCGGCGCACCGAGCCGCGCCGCGACCTCAATCCACAACTTCGTCAAAGCCACGCCCTCGGCACGCACGGCCTTGTCCGCCGTGGCGAAGTCATTTTTCACGCCTGTGCCGCTGATCGTGATGCCGCGATCATGCGTGTAGCGCTTGATGCGGGCGATGAAGTCTTCCGACGGTGCATTCGGATATCCGGGGAAAAAGTAGCCCGTGAGATCCACGGCCTCGATGTCATGCTGCACGCAGAAATCGCACACGTCGAAGAGGTCGATGCCCGTCTTGGGATCGGCGATATTGGCATTGAGCTGCTCAAGAAACGAATACGCATTCAGCGTCGGCGTGAAGCGTGCTTTGCCCGTACTCGGGTTCGGCAAATAGGCAGCATGTGCTCTCACGGCCCCGAACGGAGCCAAAGCAGCAAGTTGAAGAAGTCGACGACGGCTAGGCTTGGACATAGGGAGCTAGGATTACATTTTTGAAAGCGCTTGTCGAATCCTCTCAACCGAGAGAATGGTTTTCATGGATCGAATGTGCTCACTCGTGTGGGCTCAGGGTAACCCATTTGAAATCGGCGAAGATCACCTTGGTCAGATCGGAGCCTTGTTTGGGCAGAAAGTGAATTTTGCCCACGCTGGACCAGTTGGACATCGGCTTCTGGTTGAAGCGGTTGCTGAGGCGCTCGGGGGAGATGGTCATCTCTTGCCAGTGGTCGGAGGCAGTGATCTCCAACTCGACCGAGTTGTGATCGGCGGCGGTGAGGACAACGGTTTGCGGCTCGGTGCAGTAGAACTTGAAGCTCAGACGCGAGTTGGCCGGGGCTTGCCATTTGGGATCGTGAAGCTGCTCGGTGCCGGAGCCACGACCGTTGCTCGTGGGACGAAATCCCTTGATGCCTTGGGGACCTTCGAGTTCGGCGATGTGGCTCCAGGCGCTGTAACCGCTGTCGGAAAGATCGCTCGATGGCTTGTCGGTGGCCCGTGCCTTGCCGAGCTTGGCAGGGATCGCTGCATTGAAGTCAGTCGAGCGCACGATCGTCGTGTCGTAGGTGATGTTGGCGTAACCGAAGACATAGTCGTCCACATTGAGCACGGGCATCTTGCCGATCCACTGCTGCCCCTGCCGCACGCTCGGCGTGTCACGCCAGGAACGGGCGTAGCTGCATGGGTTCTTGAGCGCATAAAACAGCTCCACCTTGCGCACGGCATCGGGTGAGGCCGGCGTGATGACGAGTTCCGGCACGCCCTCGGCATCCAGACGGATTTCCGACTTCGGATGCTCCGGCCAGACCACGTCTTTGCCGAGCACATGCTTTTCGAGCCAGAACTTCGTGTTGTGCCCGATATTCTGAGTATCGTGATGTCCGCGAGCTTGAATCGCAAACGACCACGACACGCCCTTCGGAAACTTCTTGAAGCTCTCCAGCCCGCGTTCGTGCCCGCCATGATGATCGTTTGAGCCATTCAAAAACAAGGTCGCCGCCGTGATGAAGGGCACATGGGTCTCGGGTGCGATGGAAGCCAGGATAATCTCCTCGCCCGACGACTTCGGTGGCTCGACGTAAGGCGCGTTGTAAAGCCAGACCTGCTTGTCGCGGTAGTAGTCGTTGTAGCCGATGCCGAAGTAGGCGGCGACAGCCTTCACGCGTGGATCGGTGGCGAGATTCCACATCAGCGTGCCGCCATACGAATAACCCGTCGCTCCGAGCCGTGTGCGATCCACTTCCTTTTGCTGCTCGAGATAGCTCAGCACCCGCCGCTGGATGGCATACCACACATAGTCGGAGGTCTGCTTCGGATCGGTGATTTCCTTTCCATCCAGATCCTTCGCCCGAGCCGGTCCTGCCACGGTTCGATCCATATTTCCGTGCCGCAGCTTCTCCGGATACTTCGTGAAATGAGGCCGGCTTCCCGTCTGGCCACAGTAGTCATGCGCCATCACCGCCCAGCCGTCCTCGACATACTTCTTGTCCGGCTCCGGAGCGCCCATCCAACCATGCACCACCAGCAGGCCCGGAGCCTTCGTCGCACCCATCTTCACGCGGTAACGGCAATAAACCCGGATCTCATCACCGAGCACATACGCGCTGATGTAGGCGTCCCGGTTGAAGATGCCGTCTTTTGTTTCCACCTTCACGATCTCCTCTTTGAAGTCGCCCTGATTGGGGTCGTAGTCCTTCCACAGAGCGGCAGGAGTTGGGAAGGGCTCGGCGGCGTGCAGTGAGGCCAGCGGTGTGAGCAGCAAACACGTTAGAGCCCGCGTAATCGTCTTCATAATGTTCATTCGTTGTTCCTTTTTAAATAACTTGTGCCCTCACTTCTTCGCTGCAGGCACAGGCCAATCATCCGTGCGGAATGGCGATGCTGGCAATCCAGCGCCGTTGGCGAGGCTGTAGTCGGGCCAGTCTTTCCATGCGTAACGAACGGCGACGGGCTGAGCGACCTCAGCGCTGCTGACCACGACCGTCTCGCCGACGATCTTGGCTTCGGCGGGCTTCCACTGCTGATCGGCAGCGGCGATTTGGAAGCCGGTGAGCGGGCCTCCGGTGATGGATTTCAGACCGCCGTTGGCATATTTGAAGGAGACGGTGATGGCGTTGCCGCTGATTTGGGAGCCTGCGGGAAGCGGGCCGCTGATGGCGGGGACGTTTTTGCCATAGACGGTGCCGAGAGCCCAGAAGGAGAGGCGCTTGCCGACGTCTTGCTTGTTCTTCGGATGGATGTCCTTCGCATCGCCGAGGTCGATGGTGATGGCCATGCCGGTCTTGGGTAAAGCGAGGGTTTTCAACATGGATTCACGCACGCGCGGCCAGCTTTCACCGGACGCGGTGTAGTTCGGGAGTTGCACCCAGGCGAAGGGTACCTCTTCCTGCCACAGCACCCGCCAG
>JARXAL010000040.1 GCA_029865835.1 Verrucomicrobiaceae bacterium | reverse complement strand
AGTAATCAGTAATCAGTGAGTAGTGAGTGGGCACAATGGTATTGGTTTTGGTGAGGAAGGGCGGAGCTTGCGGGGGGGAGTGGGGCTGAAGTAGAGTCTTGAGTTATGAGTGAGGAACCTACATTGAAGATTGCTTTGGTTGGCGCTGGGATGTTCGGCGGGGATGTGCATTTGCGTGCGTATGCGGACATGCAGCGGTTTGGGTTGGCGGGGCAGTTGGCTCGGGTGGGGTTGGATGAGCATGTGAGGGAGTTGGCGCCGGTGAGGATTGAGTTGGTGGCGGTGGCGACGCGTTCGGAGGGATCGGCGAAGAAGTCGGCGGATGCGTTTGAGGGGTGGACGGGTTATCGGCCCCAGACGTTTCATGGGGAGGCGCCGTGGGAGGGGATTTTGGAGGCGTTTCCGGATTTGGATGTGATGGCGGTGGCGACGCCGGATCACTTGCATACGGCGCCGATTTTAGCAGCGCTGGAGCGCGGGGTGCATGTGCTGACGGAGAAGCCGATGTGTCTGACTTTGGCGGAGGCGGATCAGATCATTGAGGCGGCGGAGGCGAAGGGGTTGATCGTGGCGGTGGACATGCACAAGCGGTATGATCCGGATCATTTGCGGATTCGGGATGACATTCAGAAGCGGATCGGGGAGCCGCTATATGGGACGGCGTATTTGGAGGAGCCGCTGGAGGTGAGTTTGAGCACGTTCAAGTGGGTGGAGGATAGTGATCCGTTCAGTTATGTGGGGCCGCATTGGACGGATTTGATTTGGTCTTATTATCACAGCAAGCCGGTGGCGCTGAGCGCGGTGGGGCAGAAGAAGCGACTGGTGAGGGATGGGATTGACGCGTATGACGCGGTGCAGGTGCGGGTGGAGTTTGCGAACGGGTTGTCGATGAATTTTCACAACAACTGGATCACGCCGGCGGACTTTGAGGCGCCGGTGAACCAGGGGCATGAGATTGTGGGGGCGGATGGGAAGGTGGAGAGTGACCAGCAGTATCGGGGGTTCCGGTTTTGGAATGCGGGGGGTGGATCAAGGACGAGCAACAATCATTTCACGCGGGATGTGGTGAGGCCGGATGGGACGAAGGGGTATCTGGGCTATGGGGTGGACAGTTTGACGGTAGGGATGGTGGCGGTGTGCCGGGTGAAGTTTCATGGGGAGACGAGGGAGGCGGTGGCGGGGATTTATCCGACAGCGGAAGAGGCGCGGGTGACGTGTGCGATTGTGGAGGCGGCGGCGCGGGTGAGGGATCTGAATTTCAAGTATTTGCAAGAGGGCAAGGGGGCGCCGGTGACGGCCCGGTTTGGGGAGGATGGGATTACTTTGATTGATCCGTGGCGTGCGGGGGAAGGACCGGAGGCGGTTTTTGAGCGTATCTACACTCGTCCAATTTGAGTGAGGGCGGAAAGTAGAGGCTGACGACTTTGGCACTTGGCAAAGGCGAGGTTTGCTGTACGATGCGCATCCAGAACGGGAAATCCTACCTCTGGCAGGATCTCCGGGTCATCGGAAAAGGAAAACTGCCTATGAGTGAGATCCTGAATAAGACGACGGTTTTGGTGCTGAATCGGCACTGGCAAGCGATTGGTGTGAAGACTCCGATGGAGGCTTTTGGCATGATGGCTGCGGGCAATGCGACGGCACTGGACATGTTGGGCGAGCAGGAATTGAGGCCGGTGAGGTGGGATGAGTGGCTGGTGTTGCCCGTGCGGGAGAGCGATCAGGCGATCGGGACGGTGCATGGGCCGGTGCGGGTGCCGACGGTGCTGGTTTTGGCGCGGTTTGACCGGGTGCCGAAGCGGAGGCCGAAGTTTTGTGCGAAGGCGATTTGGGATCGGGATGGCGGGATCTGCCAGTACACCGGGAAGAAGTTGAGGCCGGGAGAGGGGAATATTGACCATGTGGTGCCGATTTCGCGGGGAGGGGCGAGTTCGTGGGAGAACTGTGTGCTGGCGGATCGGCGGGTGAACAGTCGGAAGGGGAGCAAACTGCCGGAGGAGGCGGGTTTGAAGTTGTTGAGGCAGCCGTTTGCTCCGAGGGAGGTGCCGGTGACGCTGTTGATTCGGAATACGCATCAGGTGCAGGATTGGCGTTTGTTTTTGCAAGACTTGGAGAGGCGGACGAGCGCGTGAGAGCGTGATGTTTTCATGGCTGGACAAGTGAGGGGCGATGCTCTTAACTCGGGGTCTACATGAAGAAATCTCTCTCTTTGCTGGCCGCAATGGCGGTGTTTACGTGTGTCGGGTCGACGGGTAATGCCCAAGATGGCGACGGGTTTGTGTCGATTTTCAACGGCAAGGATTTGACGGGTTGGAAGTCGAATGAGGAAACGCCGGGGGCGTTTGTGGTGGAGGATGGATTGCTGAAGGTGCACAAGGGCAAGGCGCACCTGTTTTACATGGGAGCGGACGGGAAGGCGGACTTTAAGAATTTTGAGTTGAAGGCTCGGGTGAAGACGATGCCGAATGCGAATGGCGGGATTTATTTCCACACGCATTTTCAAGAGACGGGCTGGCCTGAGACGGGGTTTGAGTGCCAGGTGAACAGCACGCACAAGGATCCGAAGAAGACGGGGAGCTTGTATGGGGTGGTCAACATTCTGGCGTTGCAGCCCGGGCAACAACCGCCAGCGGGGAGCTTGGAGAATAAGATCCAGGAGAAGGCCCCGAGCACGGACGGCGAGTGGTTTGATTATGAGATCGCGGTGAAAGACCAGAAGATCACATTGAAGATCAATGGCGTGACGACGGTGGAGTGGGTGCAGCCGGAGGGGTTTGATCCTGCGACGGCGCTGAAAGGCATGCCGGGTCGCAAGCTGGGATCAGGGACGATTGGGCTTCAGAGCCATGATCCTGATAGTGTGACGTATTATGAGAAGATTCTGCTGAAGATCACGGATTGATCAGGTCTCTTCTGAAAGCGCCGGTTCGCTCCGTTGGAGTGGATCGGCGTTTTTTTTGGTTGTCGGCGGGGGCGAGGGTGGTCTTTGATTGTGGGAGTTTCTTTGTTTATGAATCCGCGTCTTGTTTTGGTGGTTGTTTCCCTGGTGCTGAGTTTGGCGATCGGGCTGGTGGTGGCTCGATCGGGGGCTGGAGGGGGTGAGGCGAAACGAGGGAGGCCGTTGATAGGGCTTTCGATGGACACGTTGAAGGAGGAGCGGTGGCAGGTGGATCGGGATTTGTTTTTGGAGAGGGCGAAGGCGTTGGGGGTGGATGTGCTGGTGCAGTCGGCGAACAGTGATGATTCGGTGCAACTGACGCAGGTGCAGAGTCTGATCACTCAGGGAGTGGATGCGCTGGTGATCATCCCGCATAATGGGGAGGCGATGGCTAAGGCGGTGGCGTTGGCGCATGCGGCGGGGGTGCCGGTGCTGTCGTATGACCGGTTGATCACGGGGTGTGATTTGGATTTGTACATCACATTCGACAACGTGAAGGTGGGGGAGTTGCAGGCGCGGTTTTTGGCGGAGCGGATTCCGGAGGGTGGGAAGTTGCGGGTGGTGCGGATTTATGGGTCGAAGACAGACAACAATGCGGTGCTGTTCAAGCAGGGGCAGGACAACGTGTTGAAGCCGCTGATCGAGGCGGGGAAGGTGGAGGTGGTTTTTGAGGATTGGGCGGCGGATTGGAAGCCGGAGAATGCGAAGAAGATCATGAATGCGGCGATCACGAAGAGTGGCCCCGGGATTGATGCGGTGCTGGCGTCAAATGATGGCACGGCGGGCGGGGCGGTGCAGGCGCTGACGGAGGAGGGGCTGGCGGGGAAGGTGCTGGTGACGGGGCAGGATGGGGATTTGGCGGCCTGCCAGAGGATCGTGCAGGGGACACAGACGATGACGGTTTACAAGCCGATCAAGGTGCTGGCGAGCCGAGCGGCGGAGGCGGCGGTGCTGCTGGCGAAGGGGCAGTCGGTCATCGCGCGATCGGGGATCGACAATGGGAAGGGGGAGGTGCCGAGTTTGTTGCTGGAGATCACGGCGGTGACGCGTGACAACCTGCGGGAGACAATCGTAGCGGACGGGTTCCGCGCAGAGGCGGATGTTTACGGGAAGTAGGGCCGTTTACTTGTGAGCAGCCGTTGTGGGTTTGGCCGGGCTACCGGTATTGGTGGGGGCGAACTTGGCGACCATGAAGGCACCAGCGGCAGCGAGGACGCAGCCGAGGATGAAGGGGAGAGGGAGGGATTTGAGGCCGCCTTCGGGGGGGTGGATGGTCATGGCGACGATGGTGTTGATGACTGGGGCACCAGCGAAAACGATGGGCATGACGGCGGCTGCCGCGGCGCCTTTGTAGATGGGAGCGGCGGCGCCGAGGGCGAGCACGAGGGTGAAGGCACCGAGGGCACCGGCGGTGCCTGCGATGAGGCTCCAGGTGATACCGGAGCTACTGAAGGTGTAAGCGGAGCCACGCATTTTCAGGAGGATGGCGGCGGCGACGCCGATGAGGGCGTAGGCGATGCAGACGAAGAGGAAGGCCTTCAAGCCAGCGTGCGGGGTCTCTGTGCCCATGGGCATGAGGCCACGGGCTTTGTGGAGGAGAACACCATAGACGCCCCAAGAGAGGACGGTGAGAAGGGCAAAGACGATCCAATTCATATTTCGCATGGGGAGGGGATGAGGGGTGGTTGGGATGAGTTAAGGATAACAGACTACGAGGCGCGGTTCTGGCACGGTCTCAATGAATTTGTTTGGGAATTACGATTGCCCGGCCGATTTATGAGTGCGTCAGGCTGGGGGATGGCGGCGAAGGGTGTCTTCGGGGGCGACTTCGATGAGGGAGCGGATGCGTTCGGGGATGGGAACGGCGGCCATTTTGCCTGAGGTGGAGTCTTTGCGGACACAGGCGGCGGCCATGCGGCCTTCGGCGGAGAGGGTGTTGTCTTCTTTCCAGACCCGGATCAGGTAGCGGACGGCTTTGGAACGGATTTCTTCGATGAGGAGTTCGACGGTGTAGACTTCCTGGAAGCGAAGGGGAGCGTGAAAGTCGCAGGAGGCGTGGACGCGGGGCCAGGCGATGCGTTCGTCATCGGGGATTTGGTTTGGGTTTTCCCAGATGGAGAGGTCGATAGAGCGGAAGAAGGCGTGTTCGGCGCGCTCCATGAAGCGGAAGAAGTTGGAGAAGTGGACGATGCCGGCCATGTCGGTGTCGGAGAACTGGACGCGGTCGGTGTAGATGAAGCGGTGTTCAGCCATGGTGGGAGGGGGAAAGGGGCTTGTGGTTTGATGTCGTGATCATTCCGATACAGCCCTCTTGCTGACGAAGTTGGTACGCGGGGAGGGGGTCGAACCCTCGACCAATTGGTTAAAAGCCAACTGCTCTACCACTGAGCTACCCGCGCTCGTTTTGGGGCCGCTTTAATACTCCGGTGGCGGGGGCATGCAAGCATGAATCGTCATGGGAGAGGAGATTTTCGGCGAGGGAGGCGAGGGTGAGGTGGGGGCGGTCGAGGAGATAGGCGTGGAGACCGGCCTGGGTGGCGCCTTCGAGATCGGCGCGTTTTTCGTCGCCGATGTGGAGGGCGGCGTGCGGGGGGATGCCTGCTTTTGCGAGGGCGTGGTGGAAGATGCGGGGGTGGGGTTTGCTGGCGCCGGCCTGGCTGGACAGGGTGATGGTGCGGAAAAAAGGGGCGATTTGGAGGCCTTCGAGGATGGGGATGAGGCGGAGGTCGAAGTTGGAGAGGATGTGGAGGGGGGCGATTTGGGCGAGTTGTTCGAGAGCGGTGGGGACGTCAGGGAAGAGTTTCCAGGCGTGGGGTTGGGCGAAGTGTTGGTAGAGGTCGTCGAAGAGGGGGGCGATGACTTCTGGTGGCAGAGGGGTGCCTGCGGTGGATTGAAGGGTGGCTGTGACGACGGCAAGCCACCAGGAGCGGTCGTCATCGGGTGGGATGAGGCCTTTGGGGTGAAGGGGTTGGGGCGTGGCCTTCCAGGCGCTGCGGAAGGCGGATTCGAGAGAGGTGGGGTCGAGCGTCAGGCCGTGGGATGCGGCGATGCGTGCGTAAGAATGTCCGACGGGCTCGGAGAGCTCGAAAAGGGTGCCTGCTGCGTCGAGGAACAGGCCGTCAAAAACCATGTGGTTTTGGGGATGCCTTAGGGCATCACGCTGCGGGAGTCTTTGCCGCTTTTGCCGGAGTAAGGGGCGGCTTCAGGCTCGGCGTTGATGTCAGCGGGGACATTGTATTTGTGCTTGCCGTTTTTGCAGCAGCGGCATCCTTTGTCGTTGTAGCTGCCAACCATCCAAGGTTTGGTGTTGCAGGAGGCGAGGAGAGCGAGAGAGACGAGAGCGAGGAGCCATTTCATAACGGAAGTGCGGTAGTCTGGCGGGTGAGGACGGTTGTTGTCAAAAGAAATCCGACAAGAGCGGCAGTTTCTTTTTGTCGAAGACTGGGTTCCAATTCTCACCGGTTGTTGGTGTGGGTTGACCTTTCACGCGGTCAGTCAGCTGACGAGGGCAAGCAAGATGCTTGCCCCACCTTGGTGATGGCGGGCTAGTAGCTGCAGTCGGAGGAAGTGAAGGTGTTGATTCCAGTTCTTACCGGTTGTTGGTGTGGGTTGACCATTCACGCGGTCAGTCAGCTGACGAGGGCAAGCAAGATGCTTGCCCCACCTTGGTGATGGCAGGCTAGTAGCAGCAGTCGGAGGAAGTGAAGGTGTTGACGGTGCCGACGATGCGTTTGCGTTGTTGCAGGGGAGCCCAGTAACTGCCGGTGAAGCTGCTGAAACGTTTCCAGGTGGGTTCGGTGCTGTAGTAGGAGCCGTAGACGGGTGAGGTGGGCAAGGTGGCGGAGAGGGTGCCGTAGTTGGATTGGGAAGATGGGACGGAAGTTGGGGTGGAAGGAGGAGGGGAGCTGGCAATGGGTGGAGAGGCTGAGGCGGGGACGTTGCTGAGGGCGTATTGCTCAGCGGCGGCGATGGCGCTGAGGAGCCAGTCGGTGCCGGTGCCGGAGGCTTGCTGGAGGACGACATCGAGGCTGGGGTCGAAGCCGTAACGGGCTTGCAAGGCATCGGGGGCCTCATTCATGGGGATGCGGGCGCTGCCGTTGGTGTGGAGGACGTGGATGTGAGTGTCGGTGACTTCTTTGATGGTGACTTTGCGGAGGGTTTGGTAGCCGAAAGGGACATCGTCGAGGAGGGTGCCGGGGGCGTTTTTTCGGGAGTAGGCGCGGTAGTCGCGCTTGTAGTTGGCGAAGGATTCCATGGTTTTCCGAATGGATTCGGAGGTGTCATTGAGGGCGCGGATGCCTTCGGCGTAGGCGGTGAAGTCTTCTTCTTTTTCGTCGAGGAGACGCTGGTAATCCTGTCTGAGAGCGCGGGAGGCGGTGGCGATGTCCTTGTTTGCCTGTGTGACGGCGTCGAGGCGTTCTTGCAGTTGGGAGACAGAGGGTCCGCTGCGATTGCAGGAGGCGGTGAGCAGGGTAACCAGGAGAAGGGTGATGTAAGCCGATCCTTGCATTCGATTAGGAAACTAGCTTGGGGTCGGGGCTTTGACAAGGGGGTAATGAAAGCGAAATATGTGAGAGGTTTTGCTGAAAGTGGGCGTGGCTTTTGGGGGTTTGGTGGCGTAATTGTTTGGCGATCAGGTTGGTTGCTGGCCTCCCGCATTCTGGCGAATGCGCCTACAGTGCCGGCCTGAGTTTTGATTCTTTTTTTTGCGTCTTCTATGAGTTCATCTGTTCCTGTTTCTGATTCTGTGTCTGCGATGCCTCCGGAGGCTTTTACGGATTTGGTGGTATCGGCTCCGAAGTCGGCGGCGGCGGGATTAACGGCGGTGGCGATTTCGATGAAGCATGTGATGGGGAATGCGGGGCTGATGCGGGGGACATCGGCGATGTTGAAGTTGAACCAGAAGGGTGGGTTTGACTGCCCGAGCTGCGCGTGGCCGGATCCGGATGATCATCGGTCGCAGTTTGAGTTCTGTGAGAATGGGGCGAAGGCGATTGCCTCTGAGACGACGTTGAAGCGGGTGACGCCGGCGTTTTTTGCGGAGCATTCGGTGGCGGAGTTGGCGGGGAAGACGGATTTTTGGATGGATCAGGCGGGGCGGTTGACGCATCCGATGGTGTTGCGGGAGGGGGACACGCATTACCAGGAGATTTCTTGGGATGAGGCGTTTGAGTTGATCGCGAAGGAGCTGAATGGGTTGGCGTCGCCGGACGAGGCGGTGTTTTACACGTCGGGTCGGGCGAGCAATGAGGCGGCGTTTTTGTATCAGTTGTTTGCGCGGCAGTATGGGACGAACAATCTGCCGGACTGCTCGAACATGTGTCATGAGTCGAGCGGGGCGGCGATGATGGCGAGTGTGGGGGTGGGGAAGGGGACGGTGACGTTGCAGGATTTGGAGACGGCGGAGACGATTTTGATTTTTGGGCAGAACCCGGGGACGAATCATCCGCGGATGCTGACGTCGTTGCAGGCGGCGGTGGAAGGCGGGGCGGTGATTGTGGGGGTGAATCCGATGAAGGAGGCGGGGTTAACGGGGTTCATGCATCCGCAGCAGATGATGGGAATGCTGGGGATGGCGACGCCGCTGGCGGAAGAGTTTTTGCAGGTGAGGCAGAATGGGGATCAGGCGTTGCTGAAGGGGTTGGCGAAGGTGCTAGTGGATGATGGGACGATTGATGAGGGGTTCATTCGGGAGCACACGGCAGGGTTTGAGGTGTATCGGGAGCATCTGCTGGGGTTGGAGTGGGCGGAGTTGGAACGGGTGAGCGGGATTGAGCGGGAGCGGATCGAGCGGGTGGCGCGGCAATGCGCGTCGGGGGAGCGGAAGGTGGTGACGTGCTGGGCGATGGGATTGACGCAGCATAAGAATGCGGTGGCGACGATTCAGGAGGTGGTGAATCTGCATTTGCTGCTGGGGGCGATTGGTCGGCCAGGGGCGGGGTTGTGTCCGGTGCGGGGGCACAGCAATGTGCAGGGGGATCGGACGATGGGGGTGTTTGAGAAGATGCCGGGGTGGTTTCACGACGCGATCGACCGGGAGTTTGGCTTCGAGTCGCCGCGCAAGCATGGGTGGGACACGGTGGCGGCGATTGAGGCGATGCATGAGGGTCGGGGGAAGGTGTTTTATGCGTTGGGGGGAAATTTTTTGCAGGCGACGCCGGACACGGAGTACACGGCGGAGGCGTTGAGGCGGTGCTGGTTGACGGTGCATCTGGCGACGAAGCTGAATCGCAGTCATTTGGTGACGGGCAAGGTGGGACTGATTTTGCCGTGCCTGGGGCGGAGTGAGAAGGACCGGACGGGGGGCAAGGAGCAGTTTGTGACGGTGGAGAATTCGATGAGTGTGGTGCACCAGTCGGTGGGGCATTTGGCGGCGGCATCTGACACGTTGCTGAGTGAGCCGATGATCATCGCACGGACGGCGGATGCGGTGTTGAAGGGGCGCAGTTCGGTGCCTTGGCTGGCGATGGGAGCGGACTACGATTTGATTCGGGAACGGATTGCGCGGGTGGTGCCGGCGTTTGAGGATTTCAATGAGCGGGTGCGCAAGCCGGGGGGATTTTATTTGCCGAACTCAGCGCGTGAATTGGCGTGGACGACGGAGAGCGGGCGGGCGAATTTTGCGACGCATGCGTTGAGTTGTCTGGAGTTAGAGGAGGGGGAACTGCTGTTGCAGACGCTGCGGAGTCACGATCAGTTCAACACGACGGTGTATGGATTGGATGACCGGTATCGGGGGATCAGCAATGAGCGGCGGGTGGTGTTCATGAATCCGCAAGACATGAAAGCGCGAGGGATCGGGCCGATGGAGGAGGTGAACCTGACGAGCCATTTTGAGGGAGAGAAGCGGCATGCGAGGCATTATCTGGCGGTGCCTTATGATCTGCCGAGAGGGGCGTGCGCGGGCTACTTTCCGGAGCTCAATGTGCTGGTGCCATTGAGGTCTTATGTGGACGTCAGTTTGACGCCGACTTCGAAGTCGGTGCGGGTGACGATTGAGTTGGCGAAGTAAACGCCGCCCTGCGAGAGGGCGGCGGATGGAGCGGCCTGACTTTACGCGTGGCCGCTGAGGGTGAGGGTGAAGACGTCGCGGCGGCCTTTTTGCTCGGTGAGGAGGGGGAGGGAGCGGAGGGCGTCGGCGAGGAGGGTTTCGACTTGTTGCCAGGTGAGACCGCGGTAGCGGATGCGGAAGAGTTCGACGGGGAGGAGGGTGGAGGAGTCGGCGGCGGAGGTGAAGGGGTTGACCATTTGGTGGACGAGTTCGATCCAGGGGCGTTCGGGGACGAAGGTGAGGCTGCGGGCGGCCATTTCTCCGGCGATGATATCGAGGGTATCACGGAGGCGGATGGCGGCGCCGGCGTTGGTGCGGATCTGGGCGAAGAAGGCGACGCCGAAGCGCTCGGAGGCATCGAGCAGGGGCGTGACGGGTTCGACGGTGCAGGCGAGGTTGTGGAGGTCGAGAGCGGCGGCGTGGGCGGCGGACATCATCATGGTGTTGATGAGGCAGTCGGGGGAGGCGTGGCTTTTGACATCGGTGGAGTAGACCGAGACGCCGGGGTCTTCCTGGGAGAGGGGGCGGGGTTGGATTTGGAGGGCATGCATCCGTTCGCGGAGGATGCCGCTGTGAATGAGGGTGCAGTGGGTGAGGGCTTCCTGGACCTGGCGCACGAGTGAGGAGGGGAGGGTGGCGGCTTCGAGGTCGGTGTTGGGGTTGGCGGGGGTTTCGTTTTGGACGGGGAGGGTGGTGATGCGATTTGGGGTGTTCATGGGAGCTTGGGGTGTGTTGTTGTGTGTGTGTGTTTGGTTGTTTTTGACTGGGGAAAGGGTGTGGAAGCCTTAACCTGGGGTGTCTTCGTCGGGGTCGTATTCGAACTGGACGAGGAGGGCTTGCTGTTGATGGCGCAGGGTCTGGGGACGGCCTGAGTCGTTGATGATGTGGAGGGAGACTCTGCCGGAGAGTCCGGTGCCGAAGAGGAGGCTGGACTCGAGGCGCAGGTCCGCGCCACAGAAGACGGCCCCTTTGTTCACGACACGCATGAGCATCCCCTGGGGAAGGATGATTTTTTCGTGAGTGAGAAGGGTCAGTATTTCGCCTGGGGCGAGATCGAGGCTGGGTTTGAGTTCGACTTCGGTTTCGGAGGGGCGTTTGGCGGGGTCTTTGAGGCGGGAGGTGAAGCCGCGGAGGCCGAGGCCGAGCCAGTAGCAACCGCCGAGGGCGAGTTGGGCGGGGGAGAAAGGGGAGAGGCCGAGCCACTCGGAGGTGACGGCCTCGTGGAGTTGGGTGCGGGAGAGGCGGTTGGTGTTTTGGAGGCGGAGTTGGTCGCGGAATTGTTCGACGCGGGTGGCCTGGAGGTGTTTTTTGCCTTCGGGAGAGGAGGCGAAGGAGTCTTGTTGATCTTGGAGGCGGGTCCAGTGCTGGTGGGGGACGTTGAGGAAGTCCTGGAGTTTGAGTTTGAGGTCGGCCGAGATGGGGTTGTGGCCGTTGATGATGGAATTGAGGTGGCCACGGCTGATGCCGAGAGCCTGGGAGGCGCTGATCTGGGAGATGCCACGCTCTTCGAGGAGGTCGCGAAGGGCTTCGCCGGGCTGAGTTGGAATCGCGAGTGTCATGAGAATACGAATGAGATCGGCTTACAGATGACAAAAAATAGCGGATGAATCTGACAGTAGCGATTTTTAATTCATGAAAGAAAATTGGGTAACCAGAGGAATAGTGTTAAATTAGAATTATTGGAACTGGATGATGGTTGTCGAGGGAGGTGAGATGGGTGTTCGTTTGAGTTAATTTTTGGGTATTGAGCTCTTGCTTGAGGTTTGTGATTGCTTGATGTGTGCGAGGTTATGTTCGAATGTCGGGTAAAGATGACAAAATAGCCTGTCATGATGACAGTGGGTGGGCGTCGTTGCCTGAGGCCATGCGGCGTGAGCCATGACGCGGTGAAGAGAGGCGGGTGCCGAACTTGGCTGACACTCTACGGGAAGGAGGTAACTGCACACTACTCCGCATTGTGTCGTGGTTACCGCCTAGGGTGCGGACCTGGCGAGTTGTTCGAGCCACACTGAACGAGCGGTTGGTTCATCACCGGTGCGAAGCTGGCGCAATTTGGAAAGCGCAGCACTTCTTCGCGGTGGGGGTTGGAGAGGGGGGAGCTTGCCGGTGGTGGGCAATAGGAGGAGGTGCGAGCTTAGCGAAGCGCTGGAGTTGCGGGAGGCCGGTTGCCTGCGGCGTGACGAGTCATTGGCCTGGCCGATGACTGCCAAGCTCGGGCGAGGGTAGGGCGGGAGCGACGTTCCGCATGAACTACTGTGCACGACCGAACCAATGCTTTCCCGCCTGCAAGTTGCGCCCGCCAGTTTCATTCCACCAACTCTCTAGAGACACCATTGCCCGATCTGGGAGCGTGCTCAAGTTTAGGACGCCGCGGGCATAGGTCCCATCGCCCAATTTGATGAAGTAGTCATTCGATGGAATGCGACTCGCCCAGCTCTCGCTCGGATCCGTTGGGTGCATCGAAAACTCCAACACTTCCGTGTAACCATCTTCGGGAGCCTCGAAATCCAATTCATCCTCCCTCACACGGAAACCGCCGCCTGGAACACGAATTTCCGCTTTCCAACGATAGCCAGACCACTGCTGCGGCTTGGCATCAATCACCCAAACGCGCACTTGGATCGGCGCTCCATCCGCAGCAACAGGTTGCGGAGTTTTCAAGTCAAGACCAACTGGAGTTCCATCATGAGCGACGCGCTTCGTTGTGAGGCGATTGTGTGTCAAGGGTGCCTTGGGACCCATTGTTTTTAGCACAAACACTGCTGGTGCCGACGCTGAGGTCACTTTGTTTGCTGGAATCGCACCCTCCGATTTTCCGCGAATCCAAAAATAGTCTGGATGCTGAACTCTCAGCCACACGGACGCTCCATTCCCTTGGACTCGGAAAGTTCCATCGGGCGCCGAAACGGTCTGACCCTTGGTACCACTTTTGAAATACTTGTCGTTCAGGCTGTATTCGACATTCGCACCAGGGACAGGCTTGCCTTCCTCATCCACCACTTTGCAGAACACATCGATTGAAGCTGAGTAGATCGACTTTAGGACGTTCAATGCGGTCCGGTCTCTCTCGGGAAGATGTGCCAGAGACTCAGCTGTCGGGAGGGGCTGAGACGTTTGTGCTCCATCACCGCCAGCTCTGGGCTTTTCATTCTTTGACTGCTGGTGGCCTTCACGGCCAGTGAAAAGTACACCGCAGCCTAGTCCCAAGATGAGAAACAAGGCAAGCAACCGGAATCGTTTCTTGCTTCGTGTCATGGCGTTTCAATTCCTAATTGAATTTTAAGCTCTTGATAAAACAGATCGCAACGTTGGCTACGGAAATTGAACTCCGCGCTGTGCTCATCACCAAAGCTAAAATCACCATTGTTTACTGCGAACTTAATCGCTCCCCGTGTCTCGCCTTTCGCTCCTGTGGCTTTGCTCCATGAACGACACGCCTTCGTCAGTGCCTCGTATCCCGTTAAGATACGCTCATTGAAGACGCAGCGTTGTGAGGCTGGCCGAGTCCGTAAATAGTGGTTGTTGCCAGCCAAAATACCCGGCGGCTTGGTCAAATCATTGTTGACCTCCCATGCAAAACTCGTCGCGTGGTCGTTGATCTGAAAAAAGCTCGTGGGTTCGCCGCCAATCCCCGCGAACTTGCCGCGATAGGCCATGGGATCGTAGTCATCATCCGCCGACCACTCATCCCACATCGTTGGATCCGGCAGCAATGCAATCGGATGGTCGTAGGTTGCATTCTCTCGCATTTGTTGGCGGTCATCAAAGGAGCTTGCAGGAACGGCGGCTTGCAAGAGCACGTATTTTGAAACATTCAATCCTTGCGTGAGCGCCGAACCGGCAACGATATTTCCCATGCTGTGAGCAGTCAGCATGGGCCTGTAGTCGCTGGGCAGAGACTGCACGAATTGTTTCAGGCCTGCACCGGCTGACCACGCGGTAAACTCGCTCCCGTTGTAGTCTGCAAGATAAGCGCCCACTGCTTCGCCCACTTTAGGGAAAACGGGGTCAGGCTGCAATTGGCTGACAAAAGATTCGGATTCATGAGTGGATAGCATCGGCTTCTTCCAGAAAGTGTTTCAGTTTTTCTGGCACCTTCTTGATCGCAGCAATCCGGTTAAGACGCCGAATTTGCTGGCTGACATTCGCTGCCGATTTCATCGCTAGTTTTTCCGCCAGCCATCCCTGCGACATTACGGTTCTACGCCACATCAAGTCCGCCAGGAGCACTTTCCTAGGGTCTGATCCCTTCAATTGGGCGAGACCGTCTGGTTTGATTCCTCCCGCCTTCAGTCCCCTTCCTAGCCATGCCTCAGCCTGACGCTCACCATGTTCACGAACCAACGCATGTTTCTGATAGGCTCTTGACGCAGGGGTGGCTTTCTGGAGGAGTTTCGCACCGAGCTTCCGCATCGTATCGCCAAAGGCTTGCGTGCCCCAATACCATCCGCGTCTAAGGTGACTCGCCCGTTGATCCACGTCCGCCGCCTGAGGTGGCACACCGCAACTCTTGATTTCCTCAATGACTGCCCGTTTGTCCAGCCTCTCAACCATCTCCCTCCGACCCGGCACCGTATCTGTCAGGTTGAACGCTTTGAGGCCCGCCGCAGCGTCCAGCCACGTTGCCCGCTTTTTCGGTGGCAACGCATAGCCGCCAGCGATGCTGCTCCACGGGTAATCCAATACGCTTTGCCCCTCTTTTGGGCGGATCATTCGCGCCCGGACGGGGTTGAGGTGAATGTAATCCAAGAGTGTCTGGTAGTGGTAACGATCTTCGCCTTCAACCACCACCGCCTGGTAGCGATCCCCAAAAAGGCGGCCCCACTTCTGGTGCCTGACGTTGTAACGCCTTGTCAGTGTGTTTTGTAGCCAGGACATGCCTGCCACGAGGTTAGGCTCGGGTGTTTGGATGAAAAGATGGTAGTGGTTGCTCATGAGCACCCATGCATGCACGCGCCAGCCAGTCATCTCGCAAGCCTGGCCGAGCGTGTGAAGGAAGAAGCGCCGGTCGTCGGCATCATGAAAGATGTCCTCGCGCCGGTTTCCGCGTGCCATGACGTGGTAATAGGCCCCGGCCGATTGGATTCGAATGCTGCGCGCCATGGGTCGATTTCGATTAGGGAAAGGCATTTGTCAAGCAGTTGCACCCTGACCCCTTTTTCCTGGAGTGCGGGAGGCCGGTTGCCTGCTGCGTGACGAGTCATCAGCCTTGCCGATGACTGCCCAGCTCAGGCTCCGGCGGGGTTTGAGGCAAGCCATTCACCCACAGGATCAGAAGGCTCCACGTCCAAAAATTTGGCTAATCCACATGATAACAAAAAGCATTGCGATTAACGCAACAACACACACAAGCAGCCATGTAAACCGTCGAACATTCATCTTGGAAGAAGTTGTTCCAGCTTCACCAAGGGTTTCAATGGTTTGATTTCTTTTCCCTTTATTCTCCTCAGTCGGCATAGCTCATATGTAGCCTCCCAGGTCCTATCGATGTCAGGATTGGCATTATTGGGAGAGATGGCACGTTGCTTATATTGACTTTTTAACGTTTGAAATAAAGCGGCGTCGCTAGTTGGATTCCATCCATCCTTCTGGGAGTAGTTACTAACTGTTTGCTGGTCAGTTAAAAGAACGTCCAATCCAGAGTCATCGCCCAAAATTGTTAATGCGAGCGCTGCGCTTCGAGCAAACTCAAAAGTATCGCGCCCCTGCTCAGAGACCTTAGAAAGTTCGTCTTTTAACTTTGTTACTGCTTTTTGCCGTAAAGCTGAGTCAGGGGCAGCTCCTTTAATCACTGCAAACAAAATAGCCCTTGCCCCGAGTTGCTTTAAAACAAAATCAGATTGTGAAAGCGAGAAGTCGATAGCCAGAGGTATTTTCTTGTCGAGTGAGGCTTGGTCTAATGCGAGAAAGTATACATATTGGGCTGCGCCATTGTTCTCGTCGGATTTGCTTTCAGAATAAGCATTCTGAACAAAGCTCAACAAATCTGGATAACTCGAGGTTTCGATGAGGGTCTGAACTAGTTCAGGATTATGTGTTGCCATCACTTTTATGGGGGCTTCTCCCGTCAATTTTTTCACCTCATGATTTTGATGACTTATCTGCGCTCTGTTCTGAATAGAGGTACACGACTTGTTGTAGAAGAGCCAAACCAAAAAAACGGCAGACAAAAACAATAGGGCGATTTTCATAGTTCAGTTCTATTATGGCAACACATAAGCTGAACCAGGAACTTGAACGCCAATCGAGAAAAAAGGCCGTCTAGTTTCATTAATTTTTCGAACTTGCTCCACCTTCCACAGTTTCTCATCAAGGTCGTAGTAACGTCGGTAGATCAACCAAGTTGGAACAGTCGAAAAATCTTTTGTATCGGGTCCATTTGGATCAGAGCTTTGACCTGCGTCAAACTTGGTGTCGATAAGTCCATCTTTAGCCTCAAATCGAAAGCGAAAAAAGACCCACGGTATCTCTCGTCCATTGAGTTGCGTAAAACCAAATTGCCCACCCTTCCCGACTCGAAACTTAGTTAAATAGCTAACGACTTCATCACCTTTATTTCCAGTAACCTTTCCACTGTCTGGATGAGTCTCTCCTTTGGGTCCAGCATAGTTTTCTGATTGGCAGGGAATCGGAGTGTGTCCGACCAGATCAGCATGATTTCCAGGTATTAATTCTGGGGCCGAATCAAGCTTGCCATCTTTAGCTAAAAACCTCATCTGGCAGGCTGCGAATTCTCTGAAATGTTTGATTGGATCAAGCCCACAGGCATTCGTTACTGGCTCATCTGGCCGAATTGCTGGTATAGGATCAAGGTTACGCGAAGAGTTCAACAACCGATGATTCACATAAACACGATTGGGCTCGTCGAAAGGGATAAAAAATGAACTCTGGGAACTATTCACACCGCCTCCGATCAATGCCAAAATCGAATAGTTAATTCCTGGGCATTCCCATTGAGTTATCACATTCTCCGCTACTCCAGTCGTCGATACAGTCTCTACAGGAATGGTTCCTACAGCGAAATACTGTTCCGTTCGCGTTCCCACCACTTGTTCGAATTCAGCACTAGTCGAACCGATCTTAATTTTGATCTTCCATTTTCCCGGCTTCCATTTCAACCAATCATTGGCCGTATCATCATCACCATCGGCGATCTTCCATTCGTTTTTTCCTGGCCCAGTTGGACCTGCGATAGTTTCTCCGTTTGGTCCTTCAGCGGTCCACGTTAGCGTTGTGTTTGTCCAGCTATTTGATCCACCGAGCTTCCAACTCACCATGTCACCACAGGATTCACCAGCGTAAATTGGTTTCCCCGATGAATTATCTGTCGCATCGGCCCATTTATTTTTTGGATCATCACGGTTCACGACCTTTATCTCCACGGGGAGGAGGGTGAGATTCACTGATGTCTCCTCACTTGTTTGACCCCCTGTAGGGGCATTGGCCCATGCACTGATCGTTTGGGTGGACTCCATTTGATTGGGTGCGATGGTTAACTTGCCGGTTTCATTTGTGACCTGTCCATTGACTGTGGTCGTCTTGGTGTAGAGGACAACGATTTCAGTGTCAACGGGCGTTCCAGGTTTGCGGGCGAGTTTGACCTGCCGATGCTCCCCACTCCAGCCTTCTGGTCCACCAACCCAATAGTAGTTGAATGGATCATCAGGGTCGTCTTCCCATCGTCCGGCGGGCGCGTAAAGAGAGGACAGCTTCCAAGTGAGCTGTTGGGTGGTTTGAAACTCGCCTTGAGGGTTAGCGACGCCATCGGTGGCCTGTGCGAGAGTGTTGATGGGAATGGGTTCATCACTGCCGTGAGTGACTTCACCCGTTCCATCGCCGCCAATGGCAAATTCGTCACTCGCAGCGAAGTTCCCAGTGCTGAAGCGGGTTTTGACTTCCCAGGTGGGTGGCGGTGGTGAGTTGCCGCCACCGCCATCGCCACCGCCA
>JARXAL010000284.1 GCA_029865835.1 Verrucomicrobiaceae bacterium | reverse complement strand
GGGTGGGGGTTTGACCCTGGCTGTCGGTGACTTTGCCTTTGGACATTTTGCTTTTGAGTTTGGCCCAAAAATCGTCTTCGTCGGTGGTGGCCGTATCGGCAGAGACAGCGGGATTTTCCGAGGCTTTTTTGTCGTCTTTCGGAGTGAAAATGGGGATGGTGGTACCTCGGCCGGAGCCGCCGGGTGGGTCGTCGGCAAGCGTTTTGCCATAGGCGGCGAAGGTCTTCACTGGGATGTCGACCTTTTGGAAACTGGCCTGGAGTTGACGGCGGGCATTGATGAAGGTCGTGGGGCTGTGGTAGTTCGAGTAGTCGCGAGCGAACTGGGAGCGGTTCATGCCGATTTGCAGGTTTTTGCGGACTTCGAAGTGGAGGTGGACGGCGTACATGCCGTTGTTGCCGCCCATGGTGCCGACGAGTTGGCCTTTTTCGACGAGTTGTCCAACCTGGACTTTGCGCTCATGGAGATGGGCGTAGAGGCTGTCGACCATGTCGATTTTGCCGGTGATGTCGCGGTAGGCGTGGCGGACGATGATGCAGTTTCCCCAGCCGACGCGGATGTTTTCGGAGAAGACGACGACACCGCGGCCCATGGAGTAAATGGGGTCGCCGAGGTCGGAGTCACCGCCACCTTTGCCGTTCCAGTCCTCGCCAAGGTGGCCATTGGGGTAGAAGCCACGGAATTTGTAGTAGCCGGTGGCGTCGGGTTTGCCGACGGGGAAGTCAAAGCCGTCAGCGAGCAGGCAGCGGACGGTGTCTGAGGCGGGAAGAGACGAGGCCCCAATCAACAAGCTAACGCAGGCAAGCCGGGAGACCTTTTGGCAGCGTTGGAAAAGGGAAAATAGAGCGGCCATGGTTCGGGCTGGGTCTCGAAAATACTGCCCCAGACCAATTTTGCCACTGTTAAATGCACGCTCAAGGTGCTGACGACTTAGTCCCGGATTACGGTGATTGTGATTTCTTGAGCATGGGCGGCTCGAGGGGCCTGATGGAGACGAATGAGATGTGTGCCCGGGATAAGGATGGCGGTCCATTGATCAGGGCCTCCACTGACGCTGAGAGAGGGGCTGGACCACGTGACTGTTGGGTAGCCTGCGGTCGCTTGTAAGCTAAGTCGACGACCTTGGTCCGGGAGATCGGGGTCGAGATGATACACGGCGCCGGCCAACGGTTGCACGATGCGAAGTGCCTGAGGTTCGGAACCGAGGGTAACAAGATCGGCAAGCCAATTGTCGGAGCTTGTCAGCCAAGCACGATATTCAGGAGGCAGGAAGGCACGGCCTTGGGCATCGTAATCGGTGGTGGTGGCCGGGGTTGGTAGGTTGGAGGAGACGAGCCAATCGGTATGGCTCAGGCGCGCAGCGGGGGATTGGGAGGTGATGCGTTTGCCGATTCGAGGATCGATCCGGATTGATTCCAGGCCAGACGGAGTTTGAAACCATGTGGTGGGTCCGAATTGTTCTCTCAGCGAGGTGAAAAGGTCTGCGAGGATGGGTGCGGCACCTGTGACGCCAGAAACGCCCTGCATGGGGGTGCGGTCAAAGTTGCCGGCCCAGACAGCGACGGTGTATTCGGGAGTGTAGCCGAGGGCCCAATTGTCGCGATAGGAGGAACTGGTGCCGGTTTTGGCGGCCACTTTGAATGGCATTCGAAGCGGGGAGTGCGCCCCGAAGGTGAGAAGGCGGGCTTGGTTATCACTGAGAATGTCGGCGATCTGCCAGGCATAACGGGGATCGAAGAGACGAACGGCTGGGGGTGAGGGGTCTGCAATCAGAAGGCGCCACGGGCGGAATTCGCCGAGGCGGGCGAGGCATGCGTAGGCGTTTGCAAGCTCAAGGAGGCGGACGGGGGCGTTTCCGATAGTCAGGCCAAGCCCGTAGTGGTCAGGCGTCTCGGTGAGGGTTGTAAGGCCAAGGCGTTTGAGCGTTTCCAGAAGGACGGGCGAGCCCCCGATGTGATCAAGGGTTTTGACTGCAGAAATGTTCAAGGAGTTTCCGAGTGCCGCTCTAAGAGTTACCGGACCGAAGTTTTTGCCGGTGTAGTTCTCGGGTCGGTATTGCCCAGTTGGGGTGCTAAAGGTAATAGGAAGGTCGGCAATGATGGAAGCTGGGGTTTGTCCACGCTCGAGGGCCAACAGATAAGTGAAAGGTTTGATGGCGGAACCTGGAGAATGGGGTGTCCAAGCACCATTGATCTGGCCACCGTCCTGCGAAAAAAAGTCTCGTGATCCAGCTAACGCGAGCACATTACCCGTGGCGTTTTCGATGACAACGGCCGCAGCCTGGGTGACGTGTCGTTCGCGCAAGCCGGCGAGGCGATTGGTGAGGACTTGCTCGACTCGATGCTGAAGCGTGGAGTCCAGTGTCGTCTGAAATGTCGTGATTTGAGTCGTAGCGGTTTGTTGGGTCAGAAGTTCTACTGCGTGGGGAGCTGCAAACCCGCCATGGAAGGGCGTATAAACCAGTTGTTGAGTTTTGGCATTCTCATAAGTCTCGGAGGAGATATAGCCTTCGTCCAAGAGTCGCTTGAGAACATGACGCTGGCGGTTTTTAGCCTGTTCGGGTTGGCGAAGAGGATTGAGACGTGCCGGAGATTGAGGGAGGCCGGCTAGCAGAGCGCATTCGGCGACGGTCAAATCGCTGAGTGGCTTGTTAAAGTATCCTTCGCTGGCGGCATGGCAGCCTATGAGAAGATTACCGAATGAAACGCGATTCAACCAGGTTGCGAGAATGCGAGTGCGCGGCCATTTGCGGACAAGTAGACGCGCTTGCTGCGCTTCAACGAATTTGCGCCACAGTGTTCTCGAAGTTTTTGGGGCACTGACTTTAATGAGTTGCTGGGGCAGGGTCGAGGCACCGGAAATAGTGCGACCAGCACGGGCATTTTGGCTAATGGCTCGCCCAATGGCGAAGAAGTCGATTCCGCCGTGTTGAAAGAAGCGTTGGTCCTCGACGGCGATAGTGGCGTCTATGAGGGCTTTCGGCAATTCATGCCAAGCAACTTCGGGTGCGGACCTTTGTCCCGTTTCATCGAGCATGAGACGCAGCGTTGTGGCGTCACGGGCGAAATAGCGAGGAGATATAGGCCTTGGGACTAACAGGGCGGGTGGCAGCTCGAACGCATATGGCAGCAGGTGCCAAAAGATCCCCGTACTCGCGAAGATGAATATCGCGAAGCGCAACCATTTCACCCATCGAACATTAACCTTCATCCCGAAGTTGGCGCTTCCGGCGAATGAGGCCCATCTCTTTCAACTTGCGTTGCAAAGTGCGCCGCGAAATCCCCAATCTTTCAGCAGCCTCGGTGCGATTATCGCCACTTCGTGCGAGGGCTTCGCGAATCATCATTGATTCAAGGTGACTGAGGTCAAGATCGGCGTGGGACTCGGACGTTGGCATGTTCCCTGACTTTTTCTCCTGAAAAGCGGTCGGCGTCTTGTTTCGGCCGCTCGAAATAGGGGCCCGCAATCCGATGCCGCCTGGAATGTGGGAGAGGTAGCCGGGAAGATGCCGAAGTTGGATTTTGGCACTATTGCTCATGACGACACCATGCTCAATCACCGTGCGTAGCTCTCGCACGTTGCCGGGCCAATCGTAAGCCATAAGAGCTGGCAACACTTCGTCTGCAAACGGCTTGGGCGCTTTGCCATTAGCCTCAGCGATTTCCTTGAGGAAGTGCTCGCAAAGAACAAGAATGTCACTTTTGCGTTCTCTAAGTGGTGGCATGTTAAGCGTCACTACCCGCAACCGCCAGTAGAGATCTTCTCGGAAGGTTCCTTCTTCTACCATCCGGGCGAGGTCACGATTGGTCGCAGCAACAACACGAACATCCACCTTGATTGGTTTACTGCTACCAACGCGCTCGATGATTTGTTCTCCAAGGGCTCGCAAAAGTTTGATTTGAGTGCTGCCATCAATTTCGCCGATCTCATCAAGAAACAGGGTGCCTCCATCAGCTTGCTCGAATCGCCCGATACGACGCTCCATCGCCCCGGTGAAGGCACCTTTCTCATGGCCAAAAAGTTCACTCTCGAGAATTTGCGGTGATAGCGCAGCGCAGTGAACAGAGACTAGTTTGGCGACAGGTCGGCCGCTGAGATGATGCACGGCACGCGCGACAAGCTCCTTGCCAGTGCCACTTTCCCCCTCAATCAAGACGGTCGCACGCGTGGGTGCCACTTGCTGTATTGTTTCGATCACCTGCTTCATCGCATCCGACTGACCCAGGATACCTTTAACAGAGAATTTCCTCTCTACTTGCTGTCGAAGTTGCTGGTTTTCCTGCTCGAGTGATCGTCCTCTAAGTGCGCGTTTGATGAGCAATTCGACTTCATCAAGATTCAGTGGCTTGGTCACAAAATGCCAAGCCCCACGTCGCATGGCTTCAACTGCTGTGTCGACACTGCCATAGGCGGTCATCATGATACACACTGGGGGTTTTGGTAGCTTGAGCGCTTCGTCGAGCAACTTCATCCCGTCATCGGCACCGAGGCGAAGATCGGTCAGCATGACAGCAATCTCATCATGTCGAAGATGCTCAAGAGCTTCCGCCGCGTTGGATGCGACATAGACATCGAAGTCGTCTTCTAGAGTGAGCCTTAGTCCCTCTCGGGTATGCTTCTCGTCATCGACAATCAGGACGGTAGGTGCGTCGGTAATCATGCAAAGGATATTGAATTGTTAACCAGCCTCCAGAAGTCGGATTTTCTTTTCTACGAGAGGTAAAAAAAGAGTGAACCGCGTGCCCTTACCGACTCGACTCTCAATGTCAATTTCACCACCATGTTCGCGAACGATACGCCGAACGATCATCAAGCCCAAACCTGTTCCGCTACCACGCGTGGTGAAGAAAGGCTGGAAAAGATGATTCAGATTATCCGCAGAGATTCCCTTTCCTGTGTCAGTGAAGGCAATTCGAATCTCGTAATCATTGAAGGTTGTCTCAACTGTGAGGGTTCCGCCTTCAGGCATGGCTTGGCAGGCATTTCGGATTAAATTATAGAATGCCTGTTTCATTTGGTTGCCATCAAGAGGCATAGCTGGCACATCGGCACGCAATTCGGTTCGAACGCTCACATTGTGCTGACTTAACTCAGGCTTTAGAAATGCCAGTGACTCAAGGATCAAATCAGTGACAATGATCGGCTGAAAATGGGGTTGGGTTGGGCGAACAGCGGTCAAGAACTGTGAAATGATGAAGTCCAATCGCTTGATCTCACCCAAAGCGACATCCAAATGCTCCTGAAGTTTGGCCCCAGCAGCACCCATTTTGCGAATGCGTCGCTCAAGCAATTGCAGGTGTATCGTGATGGAATTGAGTGGATTGCCCAGTTCATGGGCTACACCCGCCGCTAGTATCGTCAGCGCGCTGATGCGTTCACTTTCAATTTTTTCCTCGGTAACCTTGCGTGTTTGGGTGATATCACGAATGATCATTACGAACCCCAGAGGCGCTTCATCATCAATTGAGGTAATGGTGAAATTCAGATATCGGTTTTCAGGGTAAACGACCTCTAAATCGCGGCTGATGACAGTTCCTGGCTTCAGTAGCTCAGGCCAATCTAGGCCACGCAATCCCTGCGCCAGTTTCTGCCCGACGACCTGCTCCGCCTCAAGTCCGAAAAACTGACAGGCAGCGCGATTCACATACGTCACTTGGCCTTCAGTATCGAGAAGGATGATACCTTCCTGCAGGGCCTGAAAGACCTTCTCCAGGAAACCCTTTTCTCTCAGCAAATCGAGCATGACATGCTGCAATTCACCTGGTTCGAGCTTGTCAATCCGCTTGATGAGCTTGTCAATGAAAGCGGTTCTCATACGCTAAGGCCCATGAATACAAATGAAGTGATTTTGGTTTTCTGCACGTTTCCAGACCAGGATTCGGCGCGACAAGTTGGCACCTTTCCGGTTGAGACTCAACTAGCTGCTTGTGTCAATTTGATCCCCGGGGTCGAATCCATCTACCGGTGGCAGGGGACCATCGAATCCGCCCGGGAGGTCCAAACTTTGTTCAAGACCACACGGGATAGACTACCCGTCTTCGAACAGACTTTATTATCGCACCACCCCTACGATACCCCCGAGATCATTGCCATTCGTCCCGAAGCAGTCTGCGGACGTTATTCAAACTGGGTGAAGCAAGCCGTTTTGGGCGAATAAATCCGAATGGAACCCCATGGTGGCTTTCCAATCGCCGGCCCACTACCCTCCTGTAGCATTTGCCCAATATGAATCCCAAGTCTGTCATTCTTATGCTCGCAACCTCGGTGCCTGCACTCCACGCCAACGAAGAAGACCTCACTTCACCGCCAGTCGTCACCGCAAAAGCCTGGGTCATCAGCGATGCCGCATCCGGCAAACTGCTCTGGCAGCACGAGGCAGACCAGCAGCGCAAGGCCGCGAGCACAGCCAAGGTCATGTGTGCATACACCGTCTTCCAGCTTGCAACTAAAGACCCTTCCATCATGTCCGAATGGGTCAAAATATCCCAGTTGGCCGGAACCACCGTCGGTTCAACCGCTGAACTCAAGCCGGGTGAGCAAATTCAGGTTAAGGACGCCCTTCTAGCCATGCTCCTGCCCTCCGGAAACGATGCTGGCAACGCTTTGGCCGAGCACTTTCATCCCCGACTCGCCCCACCAGACGAAGTTTTACTGAACGCCGGACTCGACAACCCCCTTCTCAACACCCGCTCTCACTTCATCTCGGAAATGAACCGTTTTGCCCGTCAAATCGGCATGACTCAAACCATTTACCGGTCTTCCTTCGGCGACGGCGGCACTGAGCATGATCGAACCACCACCGCGGCTGATCTCTCTCGTCTCGCCTTTGCGGCCATGCAGTTACCCGCATTCCGAACAGCCGTCGCCACCCGCCATCATGAAGCTCGCATCAAAAAGGCGGCTGGCAGCTTGCGCACAGCAAATTGGAAAAACTCCAACGCACTGCTTGAACTCGACCTCGGCTACGATGGCATCAAAACCGGACTCACTAACCAAGCCGGACACTGTTTGATCGCAAGCGGTCAAAGAGAACAACGTCGACTGCATGTCGTCGTACTCGGAAGCACATCAGAAGAGGCCCGTGATAGCGATGCCCGAAATCTCTTTCGTTGGGCCTGGACCCAACAACCCTAAGCCTACCCAAAAACCAACAGTCCAATGGCCATGAACCTTAAGGCAATAAACCTTTCCAGAATTCTTCTCGGCACGCTCACGCTCATGAGCCCGAGTTTATCAGGAAAAGACCAAGAGTCAGATCAAAAAATTCCCTCTCCCCGAACGCTTATGGACTTCAATGAATCAAAAACGGAATCCCCTTGGATAGCCGTTAATGACGGAGTGATGGGCGGCCTTTCGCAGGGATCGGCCAAAATCAAAGACGGCCTGCTTCACTTCAGCGGCAGCTTGTCCTTGGAGAACAACGGCGGTTTTTCATCCATTCGCACCCCAGGCACAGGTCATGACCTGACCACCGTCAAAAGCATGATCCTCAGAGTCAAAGGCGACGGCCGAACCTACCAACTCCGAATATCAACCGACGCCCGGTTCAGAGGCTCGCGCATTTCTTATAGCGCCGAGTTCGCGACAAAAGCCGACGAGTGGATCGAAGTCACCGTTCCCTTTGCCACACTCAAACCCACCTACCGAGGCAACACACTCGACGGTCCTCCTCTAGATCTTTCAAAGGTCGAAGAAATCGGATTGCTTATTGGTGACAAACGCACCGGCAGCTTCTCACTGAAAGTGGATTGGATCAAGGCGGGGTAAAAACCCAGTCAAGGTTGCACATAGATGGCACTAAAACGAATCGAAGCATTGCCACTCCCTTCAAAAATCACTCTCATTTTGACGCTTCCAGGCAAGCCGTTGCAGTCAACCCGGCCACCCCATTCGACCGGTATCTGAAACCCGCCCCTGCGAACCTCAGCAGCCTCAAGTCCGGAGTAACCCGCCAGCGGCTTCTCAAGGGCGTCAAGGAGCTCGATTCGCAAGAATGCCCCTTCACCGAGCCCATCAGCGTTGACATAGAATTGAGGCGAACTGCCGGACCTGACCGGAATCGAGGTGGTAACAAACTCGCTCGTAATCTCAGGCATTTGATAGTCTCCCGGACCTTTCCCCACCTCTTCAACCACCAGATCTCCAAATCGATCTCGCGGCAGCACCGCAATACCCACGCCACCTCGAGTCGGCACATCCTCCCAGTGTCTCGGGTCCCAGGCCCCATAGTAGATGAAAGTCTGATCTCCAATATTTTCAAACCCTTGGCCCTGAAGTAACCCGCCTTGATCCCAAGCGCCATCCTCGCCTCGCTTAATGAATGTCCATTCGTGGGCGGCCTCGCGAAAACCGATGCCGTCATTACTGATCATGAATCCCAAATCAATCGTCACATCTCTCCATTCTTTCGCTCCATGCCAAAGACCTGAAACACCAATGAGCACGTTTCCACGATTCCACACACTGATGCCCTCATGGGTTTGTTCCCCCTCCCGACTCCGACCCGCTCCAAGCAACGTGTGTTGGGGAACCCGCACGAACCCAATCGCACTCGTTTGCGACCAGTTCACAAAGTCAGCCGAACGATACATCCGTGTCACCCGGCCGTGATAAGGCTGCGGCGCATTCATTGAATTCTGCCCGCTCGCATAGAACATTCCCTCCCATTTGTAGAGGCCTCCACTCGGCTCAAAATGAACTGCAGGCAGCACAAGGTCTTCCTTCACCAATTCAGCTACTCTCGTCTTGCCTGACGTCGTCATCTTCCAGGACAGCCCGTCCGCACTCACAAACGGAGCAAGACTGCCAAGTCGCGTATTATGTCGAAAATAGGCATGCCCGGTGGCTTTGTAACGTCGCTTCGGATCGGGATCATCGGGATCGATTAGCACCTTCAAGTTCACCAACCCAATAGGCGTAGGATCCGTCAGAATGAGGTTATTGTGCTTGTTCCCTTTAAATGTCACCAACCCAAGATCTGGCTTCGTCCAGTTCACTCCATCCACACTTTCCGCATAGGCCGGCCGCCATCGCGCCGACGCCATCTTTTTGCTCTCATCATCGTCAAACGCCACATACCACATTCGGTACTTCTGACCCTCCCGGATTACCGATCCATAGAATTGCACCCCATAGGCATCAGGCGTTCCCGGCGCACCCCGCCGTAGCACCGGATTGGCCGGATGGCGCTCTGGCTGTCGCATCTCCAACCTCAAATTCTGAGTGTGTGGTATCGATACGCTATCAAATGCAAAAAGCGTTCTCACCCGAGTCTCATCAAAAAACTCCCCTGCGCAAACAGAGGCCAAGGGAAGCAAAACGAACAAAAGGGTGTATTCATGGATCATCATAGCTTAAAAGCGCGCCACAAGACATAACGGCCTATTCAGATCAATCTGCATCCATTTGTGTTACCAACGGTCTTGAGCATGCTTTGACATCGCCCCCGACAGGACGAACATGCCCGATGACTAACGCTGCCGCGCTCCTCCCACTCCCTGGCCTCCTCGGGTTCTCACCGGAGGAAATGACAGAGCTCGTCACCAGCTTCGGCCAACCCGGCTTCCGCGCAAAACAACTCGTCGAATGGATCTTCGAAAAACGCGCTGCCTCCTTCGAGGCCATGACAAACCTCCCCAAACCCCTGCGCGAAGCGCTCACCAAAGCCGCGGTCGTGCGCACGATGACCCTCACCCAGGTCGAAGGCAGTGCCGATACCACTCAAAAAATCCTCCTCAAGCTTCACGACGGGCGTTTTGTCGAGACCGTATTGATCCCCGCCTCTCCAGCTCTTTACGGCGAGAAATCAGATCGCCTCACCCTTTGCGTCTCCAGCCAGGTCGGCTGCGCCTACGACTGCAAATTCTGCGCCAGTGGCCTCGCCGGCTTCACCCGTAACCTCTCCGCCGCCGAAATCGTCGAACAGGTCGTCCAAGCTGAAGCCCACTCCGGCCAGCGCATCGACAACATCGTCTTCATGGGCATGGGTGAACCCCTCGCCAACTTCTCCAATCTCACTCGAGCCATCGAAGTCCTCAATGCAGACTGGGGCATCGGCATCGGCGCGCGCCGCATGACCGTCTCAACCAGTGGCCTTGCCCCTCAAATCAAAAAACTCGCCAACATTCCCCTGCAGATTCGCCTCGCCATCTCCCTTCACGGTGCCAGCGATGAGGTCCGAAACCAAATCATGCCGGTGAACCAAAAATACCCGCTCGATGAACTCTTTGAAGCCCTGTCTTACTGGAAGCAACATCACAAGCAGCGCCTCACCTTCGAATACATTCTCATCGCCGGCATCAATGATACCCTGGAACAAGCAAGGTCATTGGTGAAACGCGCCCGCAGCGTGGAGGCCAAGGTCAATCTCATCCCCTACAACACCGTCGAAGGCCTCTCCTGGCAACGCCCTGACGAAGCCCAACAAGACGCCTTCCTGAAAGTACTCTCCGATGCCGGCATCCCCGCCACTCTACGCCGCGAAAAAGGCCACGATATCGCCGCCGCCTGCGGTCAACTCCGCCTCAAACACGAAACCGGACTCGGCATCATCGAAAGTCCCATTCCATCCAAGCGCATCACCATCGGAACCCCTGGCACCTAGCCTCATTGCGCCTTCAATGGCCAATACCAGGGCACCATCACCAAAATGATCACCAGCGTGATCAAGGCCAAACCGCTTCCAACCTTGAAGAAGTCACTGAACCGATACTTGCCCGGCCCATAAATCAACAGGCAGGACGGTTCAAACGGCGTTAGCACCGCCACTGACGCACTCAGCATCACCGTGATCGCAAAAGGACGGGACTCCAAACCCAGTGTCTCCGCCGCCCTCAAAGCCACAGGCAACACCACCAGAGCAGCCGCCGCATTCGACATCTGCTGCGTCAACAACATGGCAAGCAACGCAAACCCGGCCAAAACCGCCAGCGAACCCATCGGAAGCAAAAGACTCACCACAGCTCCCGCAACCATGTCCGCAGCTCCAGAAGACGTCATCGCCTCTCCAAAAGCCATCATCCCCGAAATCAGGATCAGTAACCGCCAATCGATGTTCTCATACGCCGTCTCGACCGAAACCGCTCGCGTCAGCACCGCGAACAACGCCACCAGCAACAGGGCCACAGGCACGGGCAAAAGCTCCATGCTTCCAGCCGCAATCGCGGCAATGAACAATCCCAAAACCGCCATCCCACGCGTCATCCCAGACGCAACTCCCGGGTGATCCGAAATCACCACCAGCTCCGCATCCTCTTCATAACGCCGTATAAAATCCAGCGGACCCTGCACCAGCATCAAATCCCCCGCCTTCAGCGGCGTATCGGCAATCGCACCCAATAAACTTTGATCTCCCCGCATCAAGGCCAGCACCGAAAGCCCTGCCGTCTGCCGAAACTGCGACTCCCGCAATGTCCGCCCCACCAATCGACTGCGCGGCGTGATCACCACCTCGGCAATGTGCGCGTCTTTCATTTTCACCCCTCCCCGCCTCAACTCCACATCCTCACTGATATCCAAACCCTCAATCTTCTTGATCTTGATCAGGTTCACCACCTTGCCCGCCACCAAAACCAAATCGCCTTCCGCAAAATGCTCCCCAGACACCGCCCCGACCTCCTGCCGATCCCGCAAAATCTTCACCACCGTAAATCCCAAAACCGAAAAATCCGAATTCAGCACCCCCTGACCAATCAACGGTGACCCCGCCAAAATCACCACCTCTGCCAGATATTCCCTGGGTGCCAGAGTCTCTGAATCCTCAAGCCTTTCCGGAAGCAAATACCGCCCAAACACCAACATATAAACCACCCCAACCACCATCAACGTGACGCCAATACCCGTGAATTCAAACATCCCCAACTCTGGCAGCCCATGCTTTTTGAGGTAACCACTCACCGCCACATTGGTTGACGTGCCAATCAACGTGCAAGTGCCACCCAAAATCGACGCAAACGCCAACGGCATCAGCAAGCGCGATGACGAAATCCCCACCTGCCTCGACAACCGTACAATCGGCCCCACAAACATCGCCGTCACCGTCGTGTTGTTCATGAATGCGGACAGCAACCCCACCCCGCTCATCATCACCGCCGTCAACCGCGTCGGCTCCGAACCCAGCACCCGCGCCATCCCCTGAGCCACCGCGTCCAAGACCCCGCTATCCCGCAGCGCCGCCCCAATCACGAAAATCGCCGCCAGCATCACCACGATCCCGCTGCTAAAGCCAATAAACGCCTCGTCGACCGTCAAGATACCCGTCAAAATCAGCGTGCACAGCAGCAGCAACGTCACCACGTCCACGGAGATTTTCTCCGTGGCAAACAACACCACCGTGATGGCGAGCAGAGTAAGTACAATCCAAGCTTCCATGCGCGGCGGAGGCTAGCGCATGTTCTCACTTTTGCCACGGGTATTCACCGGGTCTGCATCTTTAACAACCTCCCTCCCGGCACTTGCGCGCAGCTCCCAATTCCCGCATGATAGGCCAGTCCATCTCTCCTCCCGAGACCGACCCAAAATGAACCCTGCCCCCGATGAAGACCCCATTGACGCCCACTGGATGGGCATGGCCATCCGTGAGGGACGCCAGGGCATCGGCCTCACCGGACCCAACCCCCCTGTCGGCGCCGTCATCATCAAAGACGGCAAACTCATCGGTGCAGGACACCATCGCTTCGCAGGCGGACCCCACGCCGAAGTCGAAGCCATCAAAAACGCCCGCTCCGCTTTCCCCAAACTCCTCCGGGGCGCCACCATCTACATCACCCTCGAACCCTGCAGCACCCACGGCCGAACCCCCCCTTGCACCGACGCCTTGATCGAGGCCGGCCTCGCCCGCGTCGTCTTCGGCGCCAGCGACCCCAACCCCCTGCACCAGGGCCGCGCCGAAGAACTCCTCTTGCGCCAGCGCATCCAAGTCACCCGCGGCATCATGCTCGAAGAATGCCGCGAACTGATCCGCCCCTTCCGCAAATGGATCACCACCGGCCTCCCCTACATCATCGCTAAAGCCGGACAAAGCCTCGACGGACGCATCACTCGCCCTCCCGGCGAACCACAGTGGATCACCAACGAAGCCGCCCGAGCCCATGGCCGCCGCCTCCGCCAGCGCGTCGACGCCATTCTCGTCGGTGCCGAAACCATCCGCCGCGACAACCCCCGACTCACCCTGCGCGGCGGCTCTTCACAACCCGACAAACTCCAACCCTGGCGCGTCATCCTCTCCCGCAGCGGCGATTTGCCGCAGGATGCCATCGTCTTCACAGATGAATTCAAGGATCGCACCCTTGTTCTACCCAGCATGGAGTTTGCCGATGTACTCAAAGAATTGGCCCGAAGACAAATTGCCTCCCTCCTCATCGAAGGCGGCGGCATCATCCTCGGTCAAGCCTTCCGCGGCGCCTTCGTCGACGAAGTCCACTGGTATCTCGCCCCCCGCTTCTGCGGTGGCGGTCGCCCCTCCCTTGCTGGACTTCCCTTCGAACGCTCCATCGAAATGAACCACGTCAAAATCCTCCCCATGGGCGACAACGTCCTCGTCAGCGGTCATCCCATCTGGCCAAAGGAGGCCACCCCATGACACCCCGCCCTGCCGTCTTCTTCGACCGCGACGGCGTCGTCAACCTCTCCCCAGGCGCCGGCTACGTCCTCTCCTGGAACGATTTCCATTTCTCCCCCGGCCTCATCGCCGCCCTCCGCCTTTGCAAAACCCGGGGCTACGCCACCATCCTCGTCACCAGCCAGCAAGGCGTCGGCAAAGGCCTCATGACCCAGGCCGATTTAGATCAGATCCACGACCAAATGCAGCGCGCCCTCACCACCGAACACGCCGCCTTCGACGCCATCTACGCCTGCACCTGCCTCTCCACCGACCCCGACTGCACCTGCCGAAAACCCAGCCCGGAAATGATCCACCGCGCCGCTGCCGAACACCACCTCGACCTCACCCGCAGCCTCCTCGTCGGCGACTACGATCGCGACATCCAGATGGCCATCCACGCCGGCCTCCCCACCACCATCCGCATCCTCGCCGACGACCACCCCGCCACCGTCCCCGCCACCCACACCCTGCCCGGCACCGACACCCTGGCCTCACTCCTCGATACCCTCCTCCCATGATCAAACACCTCCTCCCCCTCCTCACCTCCCTCCCTCTCCTCGCTCAAACGCCCGCCTTCAACGGCAGCATCGAGCGCCTCGACCCCGCCCTCGACTCCCTCATCGCACCCGGCACCCCCATCGAACTCCTCGCCACCGGCTTCAACTGGTCCGAAGGCCCCGTCTGGACCAGCGACCAGCTCGTCTTCTCCGACGTCCCTGAAAACACCGCCTTCGCCTGGAAAGACGGCGACACCACCGCCCGCGTCTTCCTCAAACCCAGCGGCAACCTCGTCGGCGAAGGCCAGGGCTCCAACGGCCTCACCATCGACCCCGAAGGCCGCCTCATCCTCTGCCAGCACGGCGAACGCCGCGTCGCCCGCATGGAATCCGACGGCACCTTCACCGTCCTCGCCGACCGATTCGAGGGCAAACGCTACAATAGCCCCAACGACCTCGTCCTCGCCAAAAGCGGCGCCCTCTTCTTCACGGATCCCCCCTACGGCATGAAAAAAGGCCTCGCACCCGACGCCCCCTACCACGGCGTCTATCGCCGCGACCCCAACGGCACCCTCAGCCTCATCATCGACGACATCCGCTGGCCCAACGGCATCGCCCTCAGCCCCGACGAAAAAATCCTTTATATCGCCGTGTCGGACAAAGACGCCCCCCGCGTCATGGCCTATGACCTCCAGCGCGACGGCAGCGTGCAAAACGGCCGCGTCCTCTTCGACGCCAAACCCCTCATGTCCCCCACCCGCCCCGGCAACTGCGACGGCCTCAAAATCGACACCCAAGGCAACCTCTGGACCACCGGCCCCGGCGGCGTTCTCATCATCACCCCCACCGGCAAGCACCTCGGCACCCTCCTCACCGGCGTCCCCACCGCCAATTGCGCCTGGGGCGGCCCCACCCGCGACACCCTCTACATCACCGCCGACATGTTCCTCCTCCGCATCAAAACCCAGACCAAAGGCCAGTAGTCATCACACATTCGCCTTCAACCACGCCATACTCCGCTCCAGCTCCCCCTTCTGGTAGGCGATCTCCGCCTCCTTCTTTCCCGCCCCCTCCGGTGCCTTGAACCCCGGAATCGCCTTCCCTTTCTTCGCAAAATTCAAAAACGCCGCCAAATCCGCCGCCGGCATCTTCGGAAAGATCTTCCAAAACGCTTCCTCCCGCCAGTTCATCGGCTTCGCAAAGCCCGAGATCGTCTCCACCTGCAGCGGCACCCCCGGCGCCAGCTCCGCAAACCGCTTCGCATACGCCGCAAAATCCACCAACCCCTCACCCACCGCCGTCCACTGCACTATCACCCCCTCCTCCGTCTCCCACACCATGCTATCCCGCACACTGCTGCAAATCGTGTAAGGCCCCACCGCCTCCAGATGCCGCATCGGCTCCTCCATCGCCCACACCGCATTCCCCGGATCAATATTCGCCCCCACATACCCCTTCCCCGCCGCCTCGATCAACCCCACCAGCTCCCGCGACTGCATGTCCCCCGCATGGTTCTCGATCGCGATTTTGATCCCCTCCCCCTCCGCAAAACTCTGGCACGCCTGACACGTCGCAATCACCGCCTCAATGTGCTTCTCAATCCCCCCATCACTCGACCGATCCTTCTGATTCCCCAGGAAACACCGCGCCACCGGTGACCCCAGCGCCTTCGCCACCTCGATCGTCTTCTTCAAATGCTCCACCGGCGTGCCATACGTGTCCTTCCACGTATTCGAACTCGCGCACACGCTCCCCGTCCCCACATACAACTTCACCCCCCCGCGATCCGCCTGCTCCTTCAGCCCCTTCAGATACCCCGCCTCAAAACTCTCAAACACCCCCAGCTCAGACAAAAACACCGTATCCAGCTTCAGCCCCGCCCCATACTCAATGAACTGCCCCGCCTTCCACCCCGTCGCCCGCACCGCAAAGTGATCCATCCCCAAAGCCAGCTTCCCCCCCGACGCCGCCTGAGCCCCCGCCCGGTTAAAAGCAGACCCAGCCAACCCCGCCACAGCAGCACCAAGAACAGAACGACGATTCATCATAGCCCCCCATCCTGCACGTCCCCCCACGCCCCGTCAATCCCCCTCACTTCAACTCCACCCGAAACACACTCCCATCCTGCGAAAGCGCCAACGGCTCCCCATCCGGATCCGGCACGATCACCGTCGGATTAAAACTCTCCCCCTCCACCCGCTCATGCAGCAAATGCCGGTGCAGCGCCGTGTGCCGCTCCCCCTCACGCGCCATCTCCAGCGACCACACCCGCCCCATCGCCCAATCCGCAAACACATACTGCCCCTGCAGCGTCGGCATCTTCTTCCCCCGATAAACAAACCCCCCAATGATGCACAGCCCCTCGCCCCTCAACCGCGAATACGCATGCACCGGCTCAATGAAACTCGACGCCGCCCCATCCCGGTGCGCCTTCGCCCCCACATGCGCCGGTAGCGGCCACGGCCCATCCCGGTCACTCCAGCCATAGTTGCCCCCGGCCTGCAAAAGATTGATCTCCTCCCAAAAATCCTGCCCCACATCCGCGCACCACAAATCCCGCGTCATCGGATCAAAATGCAGCCCCCACGGATTCCGCAATCCCATCGCCCAGATCTCCGACCTCGCCATCTGATCATGCGCAAACGGATTGTCCTTCGGAATGCCATACGGCAGCGACCCCGTCCGCGTGTCCACATCCAACCGCAACACCTTGCCATTCAGCGACCACGGATTCTGCGCCAGCCGATACGGATCATCCCGCAACCCCCCGTCACCAATCCCATAATAAAGACATCCATCCGGGCCAAAAGTCAGCCCCCCGCCCCAGTGCTCCGCCAGCGGCTGAGGCAGCTCAATAAGCACCCGCTCGCTCGTCGGATCCGCCTCCACCACCCCGCTCTTCACGTGCCCCGGCTTCACACTCATCTCCACCAGCAAACTCCGCCTCGGATCATTCTGCGAGTAGCTCAGATAAAACTGCCCATTGCTCGCAAACTGCGGGTGAAACACGATCCCATGCACCCCCTCTTCAAACAAAATAATCCCCTGCATCCGCCGCCGGAAATCCAAAAACATCTGCTTCTTCCCTGAGGCCGGATGCACACACCACAACTCCCCCCGCTGCATCGCCACCACCATCCACCCCGGCTTCCCCGGAATCGGCACCGCCGCCGCCGGACTGTCGAACTCAAACGCCTCATCCCCCACACGCGTCAACCCCACCCCATCCATCCGCGTCTCAGGCAGCGCCGGCGGCAACTCTCCCGGCAATCCACCTCCCGCCCCGGGACCCGCATTCAACCCCAGCCCCGTCTCCGTCACCGCCCGCAAGGGCAACCCTTCCGCCAACAACAGCACCAGAAGGAGCCGTGCGACTCTCTCGAAACGAAGGGACAAAACAACCGCCATCTGCCCTTAGCCATCAGCAGACTCCCTGCCGACTCAAGCAACAAATGACGCTCCCGCTAAATAGTGTATTGGAAGAAGTCCCGCGTTTGGCCTGACCGATTCATGAGGATCGTAGCGACACGCCGCGAATGCCCGCACTGGCAAGGCAGACGCTGCTTTGACAGATGGAGTGTAGGTCAGGGCGCCTTCGCCTCATCCAGCTTACCCTTCTCCTGCAGCTTCTGCTTGAACTTGCTCACCTTCGGACGCACCACCGCCTGACAATACCCCTGATACGGATTGTTCTTGAAGTAGTCCTGGTGGTAATCCTCCGCCGGATAAAAAACCTCCAACGGCACAATCTCCGTCACGATCGGCTTCCCAATGATCTTCGCCGCATTCACCTTCGACTCCTCAGAGATCTTCTTCTGTTCCTCACTCGTGTACAAAATGATCGACCGATACTGCGTCCCCACGTCATTGCCCTGACGGTTCAACGTCGTCGGATCATGCGCATCCCAGAACAGATCAATCACATCCCGAAACGTGATCAAATCCGGATCATAATCGATGCGAATCACCTCCGCATGCCCCGTATCGCCATTGCAGATTTGCTTGTACGTCGGGTCCTTCACATGCCCGCCCGCGTAACCGCTCACCACCTTCTTCACCCCCTTCAGCATCTTGTATTGAGCTTCAACACACCAAAAACATCCCCCGCCCACAATCGCAGATTCCAGCTTGGCAGCAGGTTCATCAGCCGCAGAGATTTCAGAGGAGGTCAGGCCGAAGGCAGTGGTCATGGCGGCAAACAATACGGTTAGTGGCTTTTTCATGGTCGCGTGAATCTACGTTGAAGGTTAGAGAAAGATACGTCTCTCTCATTCCAAACAATCGACAAATCGGCAAACACCCTTCCCACCCCGGTTCTTGCCGATCCCCCTCCGATTCTCCCATGATCGACCCCACCGCCACCCTTTACGCCGAACTTGGCGAGCCCACCCTGCGTGCCCTCGTCACCTCCTTTTACCAACGTGTCCGGGAGGACGAAATCATCGGCCCCCTCTACCCTCAAGACGACTGGGCAGGCGCCGAAAAACGCCTCGCCGACTTCCTCATCTTCCGCTTCGGCGGCCCCCAGACCTACATCGAAGAACGCGGCCACCCCCGCCTGCGCATGCGCCACATGCCCTTCTCCATCGGCATCGCCGAGCGCGACCGCTGGCTCGACCTCATGGGCGCCGCCATGCACGACACCGCCATCCCACCTCCCCAGGCCGAAACCCTCGCCGCCTTCTTCGCCCAGGTCGCCGATTTCATGCGCAATCGCCCCGACCATTGAGCGTATTGATGGTTCCAGTCTGAGAATCAATGCGCAGAGCGTCGGAAGTGCCTTACCTTCCGCTCGTTAACCCCTCACCCCACGCTTCGCCATGGATCTCGCCGCCCTCATCGTCATCGCATTAGGACTGGGGTACCTCATCAGCCCCTTCATCGCCCTGGTCAAAATCCACAACCTCCGCCAGCGCGTAGATGAGTTGGAAAAAAAACTCGCCTCCCCCGCTCCCACACCCGCGCTGTTCCAACCCCTTCCCGCCACCCCACCACCCGTCCCGGTCGACCCCCAACCCATTCCCTACACCCCGCCACCCACCCCGGTCGAACCCCAACCCATTCCCGCCACCCCGCCAACCGTCCCGGTCGAATCCCAACCCCTTCTCATCGAAGCACAACCCCCACCCCTCCCTCCTCCACCCACACCCGAATTCACGCCCACGCCCGCACCCCTTCCACCTCCCCCACCACCCGCCCTCACCCCCAGCCCCTTCTCCCTCGAACAATTCGTCGGCGTCAAGCTCTTCGCCTGGATCGGCGGCCTCGCCCTCTTCTTCGGCATCGTCTTCTTCGTCAAATACGCCTTCGAGCGCGACCTCATCCCGCCCACTGTCCGCATCGCCTCCGGCTACACCACCGCCGCCGTTCTGATGGCCGCCGGATACTGGTTCCGCCAAAGACAGGCCTACCGTGTCCTCACCCAAACCCTCAGCGCCACCGGCATCCTCGCCTTCTACGGCGTCACCTACGCCGCCCACGCCTGGTATCAATTCCCCGCCTTCACCACCGCCTTCACCTTCGTCCTGATGGCCCTCATCACCGCCGTCGCCTTCATCACCGCCATTCGGGCCAAAGCCGAAGTCGTCGCTGTCCTTGGCCTCGCCGGCGGCTTCCTCACCCCCGCTCTCGTCTCCAGCGGCCAGGATCAACCCCTCATTCTCTTCAGCTACATCGCCCTGCTCAACCTCGGCCTCGCCGCCCTCGCCTGGCGGGAAAAATGGTGGCGCCTCCTGCCCCTCGGTGCCGCCGGAACCGTCCTCGTCACCTGGGGCTGGCGCCTCAAATTCTTCACCTCCAGCGGCTATGCCTCCGGCATCAACTCCTGGGGCATGGTCGCTGTCTTCGGCGGCTTCGCTCTCTTCTTCGCCCTCCTCGCCTTCCTCTCCAAACGCCGCGACGCCACCATCGAATTCCCCTGGTGGTCCGCCCTCCTCGTCTCCGCCAGCGCCCTCATCCTCGCCTTCGACTTCCTTTCTCAACGCACCATCTGCCAACGCCCCTTCCTGCTCTACAC
>JARXAL010000070.1 GCA_029865835.1 Verrucomicrobiaceae bacterium | reverse complement strand
GGTGGAACTGAAAGAGGGGAGCGCGGAGGTGGTGCTGCATGATTTGACGGGGTTCGAGGGTCGGGTGGATGCGATTTATCTGACGCAAGAGGCGGGGTTCACGCCGCCGGATGATTTTGTGGCGACGAACAAGCTGAGGCGGGAGTCGCTGGGTTTGCCTGAGCAGGCACCGGAGACGAAGGAATATGATTTAGTGGTGGTTGGTGGTGGTTACTCGGGGTTGGGGGCGGCGATTTCGGCTGCGCGGCAGGGGATCAAGGTGGCGTTTTTGCAGAATCGGCCGGTGCTTGGGGGCAATGGATCGGGTGAGGTGCAGGTGTGGGCGATGGGTGGGACAAGGCGGGGGTTGTATCCGCATTTGGGCGAGATTGTGGAGGAGTTTGCGGATCGGGCGAGCAACAGTCCGGCGGCGGATCCGGCGGAGTTCAATGACGCGCTGAAGGAAGCGGTGGTGCGGGCAGAGACGAACATTGATCTGTTTCTCAACACGCACGTTTACGGGGTGGAGATGCAGAAGGAGGATGCGAAGAAGATCCGGAGTGTGACGGGATTGAACACGATGACGGGAACGGAGACGCGGTTCCGGGGCAAGTTTTTCACGGATTGCACGGGGCACGGGAGTGTGGGGGCGCTGGCGGGGGCGGAGTTCATGCAGGAGGAGAAGGGGCGGATGGGGATGAGCAACATGTGGGTGCTGAAGAAGGTGGAGACGCCGACGCCGTGGAAGGAGACGCCGTGGGCGCTGCCGCTGGAGTTGGCGGACTTTCCGGAGCCGCGGCAGATGGAGCCGGTGGGGGTGAAGAACAAGGGGAACCTGGCGGGGTTTGATTTGGGCTACAAGCCGGTTGAGAAGATGGAGGATTTCCTGCATGGCGAGTGGTTTTGGGAGAGCGGCTTTGATCAGGATCCGATCAATGGGTTGGAGCGGATTCGGGACTGGAATTTCCGGGCTGTGTATGGGGCGATTTCATCGTTGAAGAAAAATCTGCCGGAGAAGTACACGAATTATGATTTTCAGTGGCAGGCTTACATTGGCGGGCCTCGGGAGAGTCGGCGGTTGGTGGGGGATTTGATTTTGACGGGGAAAGAGATGGTCGAGGGCAAGGTGCATGAGGATGCGTGCGTGCCGACGACCTGGGATCAGGATTTGCATTATCCGAAGGAGCAGTATGCGGTGAAGTTTCCGGAGAATCCGTTCATCTCGCGCGCTGAGTTTGGGAAGCACACGGACCGGAAGAACGGGTATCCGGTGCCCTACCGGTCCTTGTATTCGAAGGACATTTCGAATTTGTTCATGGCGGGTCGGAACATCAGTGTGGATCGGTGGGCACTGGGGAGCACGCGGGTGATGCGGACGTGCGGGATGTTTGGCGAGGTGGTGGGCAAGGCGTCGTGGATTTGTGTGCGGCATCACACGTCGCCACGCGGGGTGTATGAGCAGTATCTGGATTTGCTGAAGGATTTGATGAAGCAGCCCGGGGCGATGCGGCGGGACACGCTGGAAGGGGACCTTTATCTGCCGGCGAATGCGAAAGTGCTGCCGGAGGTGGCGTCTGACTCGATTGATCCGGCGAAGCTGGAGGGGATCGTGATTGACGATGAGGATGCGGAGTTGACGGGGGAGTGGGCGAAGGGAGAGAGCTTGAAGCCGTATGTGGGCAGTCATTACAGCTACACGCAGAAGAAGGGGGCATCGGCGCGGTTTGCGTTTGCAGTGAAGGAGAGCGGAAAATATGAGGTGCGGGTGTATTGGCAGCCTCATGAGAATCGGGCGAAGACGGCGCCGGTGAGTGTGATGAGTGCGGATGGGGAGAAGGGATTCACTTTGAATCAGACGAAGCAGGCGGGGTCGCCGCAGGGGGCGCATAGCCTGGGGGTGTTTAGCTTCAAGGCGGGTGAAGAGGCGGCGGTGATTTTCCGGACGGAGGGGTCCGGGGGGAATGTGCACTTGGATGCGGTGCAGGTGCTTCCTGCGCCCTAAACTTCTCTGTTCTCTGTTCTCTGTTCACTTGTGCTGGGGTGAATGGCGAGTGGAATCTGGGTTGATTTGGTGAGGGGGAGGATTTAGGGATCGACCCCGTTTTAATCTTTATTGTCTTCTATGTCTGCGATTCCTTCTGAGTTCTCGAATGTCACTGCTGTTGCCAAGGCTAATGTTTATTTTGATGGCAAGGTGGTGAGCCACAGCATCTTGTTTGGTGATGGGAGCAAGAAGACGCTGGGGTTGATTTATCCTGGAAGTTATCACTTTGGGACGGACAAGGCGGAGTTGATGGAGATCGTGGCAGGGGGGTGTGTGGTGAAGCTGGATGGGGCTGAGGGGACTGCGAGCTATGCGGGTGGGGAGGCGTTTGGGGTGCCGGCGAAGTCGGGATTCGATATCACGGTGAGTGAGGGCATTTGTGAGTACATTTGCTCGTTCATTGACTGATTGAGCGATAGAATAGCGGGCGGATGGCTGTTAATCATGGACTGACCATGAAGTTGTTTCGTTTTGCCTGTGTTGTTGTTGTGATGCTGGCCTCTGCTGTGCAGGGTGCTGACAAGAAGAACGTTGTTCTGATTGCGGGCAAGCCGAGCCATGGGCCGGGGCAGCATGAGCACAATGCGGGGGTGCTTTTGTTCAAGAAATGTCTGGAGCAGGGGGCGGGTGAGGCGGTGTCGGTGACGGCTTTTTTGAATAGCGAGTGGCCGGCGGCGGAGGTGCTGGGGAAGGCGGACACGATTCTTTTTTATGCGGATGGGCAAGGGAATCATCCGGCGCTGCAGGGGGATCATTTGCAGCAGTTGGGCAAGGAGATGGCGCGGGGTAGCGGGCTGGTGTGTGTGCACTATGCGGTGGAGCCGACGTTGGAGAATGGGAACAAGGAGTTCGTGGATTGGTTGGGTGGGTGTTTTGAGATTCACTACAGTGTGAATCCGCATTGGGAGGCGAATTTTAAGGTGCTGCCGGTGCATCCGGTGAGCACGGGGGTGAAGCCTTTTGGGAGTCTGGACGAGTGGTATTATCACATGCGATTTCGCAAGGGGATGACGGGGGTGACGCCGATTTTGACGGACATGCCATCGGCGGAGACGCTGTCGCGTCCGGATGGGCATCACAGCGGGAATCCGGAGGTGCGGGCGGCGGTGCTGGAGCGCAAGGAGCCGCAGCATGTGGCGTGGGCGAGTGAGCGGGACGGTGGAGGCCGGGCGTTTGGGTTTACCGGCGGGCACTTTCACAAGGGATGGGGGCATCCGGAACAGCGGAAGTTGCTTCTCAATGCGATTCTTTGGACGGCGAAGGCCGAGGTGCCTGCTGGCGGGGTGGTGGTGGAAGTGACAGAGGCAGATCTGGCGGCGAACTTGGATTTGAAGCCGGGGCAGGGGTTGCCGGAGAAGGTGAAGGGGAAGAAGTGATCGGTGATCGGTGATCAGTAATCAGTAATCAGTAATCAGTAATCAGTGGTCAGTATTAGGTCGTTGGTGATTTGGGGTTATTTGCGGTTTTTTAGGCACCAGGTGAGGAAGGAGGTTAGGCCGCTGAATTTGTAGGTGGGGTCGACCCAGCGTTCGATGACGTAGAAGGCGAAGAAGTAAAAGCGGCAGAAGCCCCAAAGGGCGAGGGTGAGGAGGAGGACGGTGCGCCAGCTCCAATGTTCGATGAGGAGGAGGGTGGAGGCGAAGAGGCTGATGAAGAGGAAGAGGCCGCCTTTGATGACGATGGCGGTGTGGTTTTGGAGGTCGCGACTCATGGATCGTCCAGGCTAAGGGAGTTTGGTGGTGGTGCCTTTGTGGTAGTGGAAGGCTTCGAGGTGGTGGATGGGTTCCTGGGCCCAGAGTTTTTTGGAGCGATTGAAGAAGGTGGGGTTACGGAGGAGATTCATGAGATCGGGCGGAGTGGCTTCGGCGAATACGACCATGCCGACGACGAAGTAGAGTTCGCCGTTGATGGCATCGGCACGGCGCATTTGGGCTTTGAGTGAGGCGGCGTCGCGAATGGTGAGGAGGGCGCGGGGGTCGTAGAGGTCGATGTGTCGCCAGAGGTGGCAGGTGATGATTTTGGAGGGGCTGGTGTATGGGCCGTGGGTCCCCCAGGGTTCGTGTCTGCCACGGGTATGGAGGAAGCTTTCGCGCTGGGATTCGTAAGGGTAGCGGAAGTTGAGCAGGAGGAAGGGGGCGATGGTGAGGATCCAGCAGGCGGGAATGATGACGGCGGACAGGTAGCGGGTGATCATGCGTCCAGGGGGAGGGATCGTTTTGGAGACGCGGAGGCAGGTTTGGACACCGGTGGCGAAGAGGGTGGTGGCGGGGAAGACGAGGGGGTAGGAGTCCCAGTAGATCCACTCGACACCGAGGCGCCATTTGAAGAGAGCGGCGCCGAGGATGGAGGCGGCGAAGAGAGCGAGGCAGAGGTGGGCGGCGAGCGGGTAACGGCGGAGGAGGCTGATGAGGCCGATGAGGCCGATGAGCATGAGGGTGAGGACACCGAAGATGCCGAGGGTGGCGATGAGGGGATGGGCGGTGAGGGCTTTGGTGAGGGGGGCTTCGACGGGATTGTCTGGGGTGGCACGTTGCCAGGGGACGCCGATGAAGACGCCGGAGAGGCTATATTGAAGCCTGGTGAGGTCCATGGGTTCGCCCATTTTTTGGAAGCGGGCGGTGACTTCCGGGGACTGGACGACGGCGGGCATGACGAGGGCGACGCAGAAGGCGCCGCCGGTGAGGTTGGCGATGATGAGGCGGAGGGCGGCGTTTGAGCGTGCGGACTAGGAGGGGTTTGGGGAGGTGCCGCTGCGTTTGGCGAGGAGGAGGTAGAGGAGGACGATGGCGTTGGCGGCGACGACGGAGAGAGCGGCGAGTTTCCAACTCCAGACGCAGAGGAAGGCGGTGATGGAGACGCCGAGCCACCAGCGCCAGCGACCGTCGCGGGCGGCGAGGAGGACTGCGCCGGTTTGGTTGTATGTGTCGATCACGGGAGTGATCGTCTATTTCATGTGCTACCGCTGGTATGGGCCGCCACTGTTGCCGTGATTGGTGGTTTCGAAAGAAGTCGGCGCGCAACCGGCGGTCGGTTTGGGAGGCGGAAAGCAAAGCTGCGGTGACGCGCGAGTCGCGGCCGCCCGGAATCAATATTGAGCTTTGGAATGAACCGCATCTTGCGGTATGGATTTTGCAATTCTTCCAGGCAATCAAAAGAAGTGCTTGCGTCTTCTACGAATAAGCTGACACTCACTGCGTTCCATAGGGAAATAGCGTCGATTAAATTTTGAAACTGAGCTTGTCCCTAGCAGATCCGGGTCGAACAGCAATTGGCCCCTAAAACGATACATCTGCCCTCCTGGCTAAGGTCGAATCAGCCGGCATCATAACAACCCAATATATCCATGATCTCCCGAATTGTCCCTTGCCTTCTCTTTTTTAACAGTTTGGTCATCGCGGCTACGGCACAGACTACCGCGTACAGCGAGGTTGGAGGATTTGATACCATTCAACTCAACGGCACGGGTGGCGGCAGATCAAGGTTAACCTTCGCGGCGCCACAATTTCTGCAGGCAAGTAAGTACTCAGGGTATGCTTCGGTTGTGGACTCGGACAACGCCCTATACGACGCGACTGCTGCCTGGTCGGATGATGCGTTCAACGCGGAGGCTGGATCGCACTACGTTGAAATAGTGAGTGTGAATGGTTCAACTTCGGTTTTCGGCGTGGGTCTCACCCGGACAATTTTGGATACCGATGCGGCGTCGAAAAGATTGGTCCTGGGTGCCGCCTTGCCCGCTGAACTGACAGCGCCTGTCGAATACCGGGTGATTCGACACTGGACATTAGCGTCTATTTTTGGGGCAACCAACACAGCAGGTTTACAGGGAGGGTCGGCAGTATCGGCAGATTTGGTGCAACTCTGGAATGGTGCTACGCACGACAGCTATTATTATCAAACGACTGGCATCGGTGGGATTGGCTGGCGCAAGGTGGGAGATCAAACTTCGGACGCCTCGGGAACGGTAATCCGGCCGGATCAAAGCATGATGATCATGCGGGTGGCGGCGCCCACTTTGCCACTTGTGGTCAATGGCTGGGTAAAAACTGGCCAGGCGTCAATTGAGGTTTCGAGCGGGTTTAACTTTCTGCCAAATCCGTTTTCCGAGGCGATGACGCTGGGAACGAGCGGTTTGTTTACAGGCGACCCGCTCACCGGCATCGCGTCAGGAGGTACGAC
>JARXAL010000065.1 GCA_029865835.1 Verrucomicrobiaceae bacterium | reverse complement strand
ATCTTACCATGAACTTTATTTATTCTATGTATTCCCTGATGTTGAAGAGACGTTTTCTTTTGGCTGGCGTTTGCGCTTTGTCGGTTTGTTTGCTGCCGGGTTGGGCTTGGGCAGGTTTGCCGGGGGTGGTGCGTGGGTCTTCGATGATGGCGCGTCCATCGGGGATTAGGCCGGGGGTGGTGGGTCAATCGTCGATGCCATTGCCGAGGGTGGGTGGACCTGTGCGGGTGACTGGGACAACGAATGCGGCGACGGTGGCAAGGGTCAGAGAGTCGGTGGGTTTGGTTTTGAATGTGGTTGAAGAAGAGGGGAAACTGAAGGCGACGGCGACGATGGAGCGGCCGCATTTGGTTTTGCAGGTGAGAAATGAAGAGGGTTGGAGTCCGGTGGCGAGTCGGCATTTGACGGGTGAGGGATCGGCCGAAGTGGTGTTTGAGATGCCGGAGTGGACGAAGGGGAAGACGCATCGGGTGATGGCGTATGAGGATGCGGGGTTTCCGAAGGGGTTCACTGGGGGAGAGCGGAGTTTTGCCTCGCGCGATGGGTGGTATGATCTTTATCCGGTTTGTGGGTTGCCGGTGATGCCGGTGATGCGGGCGATGCCGGTGCAGGAGACGATGTTTACGAACACTGGGGTGATTACCGGGGGTAACATGTTGTTTACGGGGGCGGCGGTTACCAACAATGTGGTGGGTGCATCGGCATCTGTGGCGAGGGTGGATGCGGTGGCTGCGCCAGTTGCGGCGCCAGCGGTTTCTTTGGAGGCGCCGGTGGAGGCGGACATCTGGAAGATTGTGGGGACACGGTTGTATTTCTTCAACCAGTATCGGGGATTGCAGGTGTTTGATTTGAGCAATCCGGCGGCACCGGTGAAGACGGGGGCGCTGCGGATGTCGGCGGTGGGGGAGCAGCTTTATGTTTTGAATGATCGGGGAACTTTGCTGGCTTTGGTGACGGATGTGCCGGGGGTGAATGGGCTGCGTGCGACGGAGATTGTGATGGTGGAGGTGACTCGAAACGGGGTGCCGAAGGAGCTTTCGCGCTTTCGGATGAGTGGTCATCATGAGGATAGCCGATTGATGGGGAGCCAACTGCATTTGGTGCTGACGCAGTCGTCGCAGAGTTCGGATCAGGTGGCGTTGGTGTCGGTGGATTTTTCGAAACCGAAGGCGCTGGTGATTCGGTCGAATCAGACGGTGCCGGGGTGGACGCCGAAGGTGCAAGCGGTGGGTGGGCATTTGCTGGTGGCGACGACGGGGTCGGCGAATTATGGGTGGGTGAGCGGAGGGGAGGCCTCGACGGTGTATGTGTATCGGGCGCTGAGAGCAGGGGGGACGGAACTGGTGAAGTCGCTGCCGCTAAAGGGGGTGGTGTTGGACAAGTTTAAGATGAACCTGGCGGGCAACGCGCTGGTGGCGGTGACGCAGACGCGCAATTCGTCCAACTGGATGTTGCGGACGTGGGTGGAGACGTATGCGCTGGCGGGAGCGGAAGTGTCGCCGATGGCGCAGGTGTCGATTCCGGCGGCGGACTGGGAGACGCTTTATGCGACGCGGTTTGACGGGACGAAGGTCTATGTGGTGACGTTCCGGCAGATTGATCCGTTGTTTGTGGTGGAGCTGGATGATCCGGCGAATCCGGTGATCACGGGGGAATTGAAGGTGCCGGGCTGGTCAACGTATTTGCTGCCGCGCGGGGATCAGCTGCTGGCGGTGGGGATCGAGGAAGGGCGGGCGACGGTCTCGATCTTTGGGGTGGCTGATCCGGCGGTGCCGACGCTGGTGTCGCGGGTGTTTTTGGGAGAGAAGGGTGGCTGGAGTTCGACCGAGGCGAACTATGATGAGAAGGCGGTGGAGTATTTGCCTGAGGCGGGGCTGTTGCTGCTGCCGTTTCAGAAGTCGGGTTATACGGCGGCGGGGCGATACTGGAATGAAAAGGGGATTCAGGTGGTGCGAGTGGGGCGTGATGAATTGACGCTGGGGGAGGTGATTCCGCATGAATTCGAGGCGAGGCGGGGATCGTTGATCAAGGGGCACTTTGTGTCGATATCAGGGCGGGAATTGATTGTGGTGAAGCGTGGATCGGGTAAGGCGCCGCCGGTTGCGCAGGTGTCTTTGGCGTGGCAGGTGGATGAGGTGGCACCGTTTGGTGATTATCTTTTGCAGATCGAGTATGGGAGTCCGAATGCGATGCTGAGAGTGACGACGACGGGGAATCCGGATGGGCTGGTGGAAGAGATCGACCCGGGGCCGGGGGCGATTGTGGGAGTGGAGCGGCGTGGAGAAGAGTTGTTTGTGGCGCAGAAGTTGGTGAAGACCGAGGTGTTAGAGGGTGTGGGCACTCGGGAGTTGTATGGGTTGCGGACGTGGCGGTTTGGGCTTGGGAATGCGCCGACGGTGAAGGAGTTGGGTCGGGTGGAGAGTTGGGCGTTTGGCGATGGTGCGGTGTTGGGTGGGCTTTATGGAAGGCCGAAGGTGCGGGCGGTGTGGCCGAAGGGGGATTTGCTGGTTTGGGAAGTGAAGGAAGGGGGATGGATTATTTGGGGCGGGCCGACTCTTTTTGGTCCGGTGAATACGATTGGGGTGATGCCGACTTTGACGATCGGTATTCAGCCTGAGGCGACTTTGGTTCGGGCGGCGGTGCTTTGGACGACTGATACGGTTTTGAAGTCGATGCCAGTCGATCCTCCGAAGCCGTTGAGGCCATTGGTGCGGGAGCGTTCGCTGGCGATGCTGTGGCCGGTGAGTTTGGCGGGGGGCGAGATGACGTCGATGGAGACGGTGGCGGTGAAGGGTGGGCCAAGTGATCGGTTGAGTGGTGATTTGATGGCGCAGAACGGGTTCGTTTTCTTGGGGATGGAAGTGCGGAATGCGCCATGGGAGGCGGATGCGCAGGGGGTGGAGGCGATGCCGGTGGTGGTTGAGCCGAAACTGGAGGAAGTGAAGGGAGAACTGCTGCTGGAGAGTGGTCGGTTGTCGATGGGGTATTGGTATTACCAGCCGCCGAAGATTTGGTCGGCGATGGTGGTGGTGGATTTCACGCAGAAGACGCCGGTGGTGCGTGAGCCAGTGGGGGTGCCTGGGGGATTGGTGGCGGTGGCGAATGTGGGGCAGGCGGGAGGTGTTGTGGTGGCGGTGGATGCTGTGAAGAGGGATGTGAGGACACTGGTTTATGATGGGGTGGCGTGTTGGAGTTACGTGGATGCGGCGTTGGCGGGGAAAGCGGGTTTGATGGTGGGAGATGGGGGATTGGTGTGCCGGGCTGTGGGTCGAGAGTTGGGAGAGAACGCTGAGGTGGTTAAGCCAGCGTGCCTGGAGGCTTTCGGGTTTGCGGTGATGCAGCGGGGGTTTGTGAAGGGTGATGAATGGAAGTATGAAGGGGCAGATGCCCAGTATTTGAGGGCGCGAGGGGGGAAGGTGTTTGCGGATGCAGTCGATGAAGGTCGATGGGTGATTCGGGTGGCGAATCTTGGCAGCGGGGCTGGGTTTGAAAATCGGCGGATCTTCATGACACCCGCAGGTGACAACACGTTGAACTGGGAGCAGGCGGTGATGGACCGCTTGGGGATGGGCCTTTGGGTTCCGCGTGGGTTGTATGGGGTGGGCTATGTTGGGTCGGAGGTGGTGGTGACACCTCCGGTGATCAATGAGGCGCCCGCTTCGATTTTTCTGAGGCCATTGCTGAGTTCTCCCAACGTGGGGAATCTGGGAACGCGGACGATTGGGCCGCTGAGGTAGACCTTTTCTGTTGGTGTTGAGCCGCCATCGTCATGCTGCAAAAGGCTGCAGGGTGGCGATGGCGTTTTCGTTGGCTGGGAGGATGCCGTGTTCGGTGATGAGGCCGGTGATGAGGCGGGAGGGGGTGACGTCGAAGGCGTGGTTAGCAGTGGGAGATGTTTCAGGGATGAGGCGGATGCGGTGCAGGGTGCCGGAGGCGTCGGGGCCATCCATCCAGATGAGTTCGTCGGAGGAGCGGGCTTCGATGGGGATTTGAGCGAGGCCGTCCGTGAGGGTCCAGTCGAAGGTGGAGGTGGGGAGGGCGACGTAGAAGGGGAGGTGGTTGTCGCGAGCGGCGAGGGCTTTGAGGTAGGTGCCGATTTTGTTGGCGACATCGCCGGAGCGGGTGACGCGGTCGGCGCCGGTGATGACGAGGTCGACGAGGCCGTGCTGCATGAGGTGGCCGCCGGTGTTGTCGGCGATGACGATGTGGGGGATGTTTTGATGAGCGAGTTCCCAGGCGGTGAGTCGAGCGCCTTGATTGCGTGGGCGGGTTTCATCGACCCAGACATGGACGGGGATGCCTGCGGCGTGGGCGGCGTAGATGGGGGCCGTTGCGGAGCCGTGGTCGACGAAGGCGAGCCAGCCAGCGTTGCAGTGGGTGAGGATGTTGACGGGCTGTCCGGAGGGTTTGCGGGAGGCGATGTCTTGGATGAGGGAGAGGCCATGTTGACCGATGGCGGCGCAGGCGGCGGCGTCTTCGTCGGCGATGCGGTAGGCTGCGTTGTGGGGGTTTTCGGGCAAGGTGGAGGTTGGGAGGGGGAGGAGGTGGTCGAGCTGGCGTTTGAGGGCCCAGGCGAGGTTGACGGCGGTGGGGCGGCAGTTGAGTTCGTCGGCTTTGGCGATGAGGGCAGCGGTGGGGTCCGGGGAGGAGGCGGCTTCGCGGGCGGCGAGGGCCATGCCATAGGCGGCGGTGGCGCCGATGCAGCCGGCGCCGCGGACGGCCATGTCGAGGATGGCGTGGGCGACATGGGTGGTGGTGGGGAGGTCGAGGATTTGGAAGTGCCAGGGGAGAAGGCGTTGGTCGATGATGCGGACGAGGTCGTCGGCGAACCAGACGGTGCGGTAGGGGGTGCCGTGGATGTTCATGGATTTACTTTGGAGAGTTTTGGGGAAATTTGGGGAAATGAAACCCTTTTGATTTTGTGTCCGAAAGGAGAGAGTGAATGCCTCTTTATGATATGACGATGATTCCACACTACGAGACCTTGACGAACCGACGCGATGTGTTGCGCCGTGGAGGGGCGGGATTTGGGGCTTTGGCGCTGTCGGCATTGCTGGGGGAATCGGATTTGCAGGGTGCGTTGGGGGATGCGGCGGGGGTGGCAGGGGTGCCAGCGAGCGAGAAGTTGGCGCATCGGGCGGGGCAGGCGAAGAGTGTGATTTTTGTGTTTATCGAAGGGGGGCCGAGTCATGTGGATTTGTTCGATCCGAAGCCGCTGATGCGGGAATTGGCCGGGCAGTCTTTACCGGATAGTTTTGGGTCGGTGATTACGGCGATGGGGGAATCGAGAGCGCCGCTGCTGGCGGACAAGAGGGTGTGGGCGCAGCATGGGGAGAGTGGGTTATGGATGTCGGATTGGCTGCCGCATACGGCAAAGATGGCGGATGAGTTGTGCGTGATTCGGTCGTGTGTATCGGACGGGATCAATCACTCGGGCGGGGTGTGTCAGATGAATACGGGATCGATCTTTGGCGGACGGCCGTCGTTGGGGGCCTGGGTGAACTATGGGTTGGGGACGGTGAATGGGAATTTGCCGGCGTATGTGGTGATCAAGGACACGGAGACGCAGGTGGTGAACGGGGTGAGGAACTGGGGGAGTGGGTTCATGCCGGCGGTGTATCAGGG
>JARXAL010000019.1 GCA_029865835.1 Verrucomicrobiaceae bacterium | reverse complement strand
CCTCTGGCCAAACGGCGCCCCAGGCTCCGAAGCCCGCGCCACCGAACCCGAAACCCTCGAAGGCACCAACGTCTGCAACGTCCACAACCCCAGCCTCACCCCCTACCTCCCCGACCCCGCCCAAGCCACCGGCACCGCCGTCATCATCTGCCCCGGCGGCGGCCACAAAAAACTCTGCCTCGGCCATGAAGGTGGCGCCCTCGCCGAATGGTTCCAGACCCGCGGCATCGCCGCTTTCGTCCTCAAATACCGCCTCGCCCGCGAACCCAACAGCCCCTACACCATCCAGGACCACGCCATGGCCGACACCCGCCGCGCCCTCCGCATCGTCCGCACCCGCGCCACCGAATGGCACATCAAACCCGACCGCATCGGCATCATCGGCTTCTCCGCCGGTGGCGAACTCGCCGCCTTCGCCGCCATGCAGTCCGACTCCGGCAAACCCGACGCCCCAGACCCCATCGACCACGCCAGCTCCCGCCCCGACTTCCAAGCCCTCATCTACCCCGGCACCTCCAACCTCTTCACCGCCGAAAAAGACATGCCCCCCGTCTTCATCGCCTGCGGCTACGGCGACCGCCCCGACATCGCCGAAGGCATGGCCGGACTCTACCTCAAATACAAAGCCGCCGGCGTCAAAGCCGAGCTCCACATCTACAGCGAAGCCGGCCACGGCTTCGGCTACCGCCCCGACGCCAAAGGCGCCGCCTCCCAATGGCCCCACCGCTTCACCGACTGGCTCACCGACTCCTCCCTCCTCCCCAGGTAAAGCACAGCAAACCACCACCACCCTGCGGAGTTAGCCAGCCGTTGCATCACGACCATCTTCCGCTAACTTGTTCCCATGAGTGCGCTCGCTCTTGAAGTCGACCAAGCCATGCAGCAACTGGATGCCGTCTCAGCTTCCCGGCTCGAGCGGCTCGTGCGCGATGCCCTAGCCTTGGTCAAACCAATCGCTGCTGCAGACTCGGCAGACGCAAAAGAGATTCGCTTCCCCCTCGTTCAGGGGAGCAGACTCATTACCAGTGAGGAGGTCGCACGCCTCCAGGACGAAGCCTGACATTCATTGCTTCATGATCTGGCTACTCGATGGCAATCTGCTCACCGCTCTCGTCATCAGTTCGCATGAGCATCATGACCGCGCCATGGCTTGGTTTTACGCACAGCCCCGCCGTTTCGCCACCTGCGCCGTCACAGAAGGAACGCTCTTGCGCCTTCACATGATGTTCGCCGCCGACACATCCGCATCGGCAGCCTGGACCACTTTGGGACACTTGCGCCAAATGCAGAACCACGAGTTCTGGCAGGACGGCTTCAGTTACTTCGAAGTCAGCCATCAAGAGCGGACCGGACATCGGCAAGTCACGGATGCGTGGCTGGCTGAGCTCGCCCGCAAACACTCAGCCCGCCTCGCCACTCTTGATCACGGCCTCGCAGCCGTTCATCCAGATGTGGCTGAGCTGGTTTGACACCGATGTTCCGGGTGCTTGAAGCACGCCGATGCTTGTTTGCTCACCCGTCAGTCGCAACAAATAGCCCAGTGACGCAGATCAAAAAGATCACACCTTTGTGATACTATGAAAACGGCCACCGTTCGTGATCTTCGGTATGACTTCCCCAAAATCGAGGCCTGGCTCGCAGGAGGTGAGGACATTCTCATCACCAAACACTCCAAACCAATCGGACGTCTATCCGCAGACACCACAGGTCGCCATCCGCTTCCGGCACACCCCGATTACGAAGCACGCCTCCAAAAAGCTTGGGGAGATCGTTTTTTCACCACCGAAGAAGTCGAAGAAATGCGGGCTCTAGAGACCGGTGAACCATGATCACTCACTATCCCGACACCAGCTTCTTGTGCTCGATCTACCGCAAACAGGAGTTCACTCCGGCCGCATTGCGGTTCCGGCGACAAATGAACGAACCCCTCCACTTCACTTCCCTGTTGGAGTTTGAATTTCGTCAGGCCATTGAGTTGCAGGTGTGGCTGAACTCCAAGGATAAAAAGAAAGGTTACTCTCGGGACGAAGCAGATCGAATGATCGCCGATTGGGAGTCCGATGTCGCTCTCGGCCTGAACCGATTATTGCCCTACGATATGGATGCCGTGCTGCGGCTTTCTCTGGTCTATTCGAATCAAAGAACCGCTTACGGCGGCCACCGCACGCTCGACATCTTCCACGTCGCCACCGCCATTCATCTCGGAGCCACACACTTCCTCACTTTCGACGGCCGCCAGTGCACCCTAGCCCAACACGCGGGACTCAATGTCCCAGTTTGATTTTTGAACCAATAACACACGCGGTTTCCGTGCCCAAGACCCTCACTTCTTAATCTGCCTCAGCTTCCCACCCGTCCGCCGCGCAATCGAACTCCACGCCCCCTCATCATCCGCCCGCATCTGAAACCCGATGAAATTCAACGGAATCTTGTCCTTCCGCCCCTTCTCCAACTCCTTGATCTTGTCCTCAATCTCTTCGTTGGGAATCCGTCGTTCCGCCGGATAAGTCTGCTCAAACTGCCCGTCTGAAATCAGGAAAACGACATCGGGATTCATCGCAAACGCCGCATCCAACACGCATACCACCCCGTTTGGCTCCGGACTCTTCACCCCCTCGGAGCCCCGCGCCATCTGCCCGCTCTCATCCCATTCGTTGTCGATCCATTTCTTCGCCGCCTCCCGATTCGCCGGCGTCACCTGCACCAGCTGCTCGCTGAACGGTTTGAAATTGCGCACAAACTGAATGATCGAAAAAGACGCCCCTGTCGGCAGCGTGTCGATCAACTTCAGCGTCTCCTCCTTGATCTTCGCCAAAGGCACCCCGCTTCCCGCCGCCTTGTTCACCACCGAACCCGACACATCAAAACACAAGACGATTCGTTGCCCTTGCGCCTTGAGCCCCATGAAACTGAAATTGGTCAGGCCTTTGCCCAATCCGCCTCCACCTCCCAAACCAAACCCCGATCCATTGCCGGAACCACCGCTGCCTGTCAGACCCGTGACCATGCTGGAAACCACCGTCGAAGGATCCGGAACCAGACTGCTGTCAAAAGCGATTTTGGGCGCCTCCGGCAGCGCAAACGCCGTCGGCCGCAAACTCACCAATCGTTGTTTGAAGGTCGGCTTCGACGCCAAACCGGCATGAGCCGCCAGGTTCATTCGATGTTGCCGCGTCTGTGGCGGAATTTTGATCTTCGCCGCTGGCGGAGCGACAAATTTGGGGGGCGGCGGCTGAATGTATTGAGCCACAATGAAAGCTCCGCCAACGAGTCCCAGGATACCGTGTATGATTAGGCTGCCGATGAGCGCAGCGCCCGCGCCTTTGCGCCGCGCAGCCGGTGCTGCTTCGCTCGAGTTCTCGATGACATCCATGCTCATGATAGGCTAGCCTTCCTCCTCCTCATCGCTGTTCAACGTTACCCCTTTGATGCCCGCCTGCGCACAGACATTCAGCACGTCCACAATCCGTTGATGCGTCGTCTGATTGGCCGCATCCAGCGTCACCAGGGACAAACTGCGGTTGTTGTCAGCAGCTTCGCGAAATCGGCGCAAAAGATCACGCAACGCCTTCAACCCCTGATCCCCGGGCTGCCCCAAAATCGCCTCATTCACTTCCACCGCCCCGTCCGGTCGGATGGCGATTCGCACTTCTTCAGGCAACTCGACACTGACTTCATCCGATACCGATCCCGGCAGCGTCATGCTGATGTCCGCCTCATACCGAGGAGGCTTGGACGACACAATGAAAAAACACAGCAGCAGGAATCCGATGTCAGCCATCGGCGCAATCTGCATTTCCTGGGGTTGCTCCTCACGTCGGTGAAATCTCATAATCAGTTCTGCCCCTCCCGAAAGCTGGCCAAAATCACTTCCACAGCCGACGCCTCAGCGCAGGCACGATAAAACTCCTTCGTCTTCTGAGCCGGTATGCCCGCATCCGCCCGCAGATACACTTTCAACGGCGGGAACTGAATCAACCGCTGCTTCATGTGCGCCGTTAACTCCGCCAAACTCATCGGCTGATTGCCCACGTAATAGTTCCCCGCCTTGTCGATGTTCACGATGACACGCCCACTCATGTCCGGCGGTGTCTCCGCTGCTGAGGCTAGCGGCAACGCCACCTCCACCGCAAACTCATTCTCCGCCAGATGCATGGTCACCATGAAAAAGATGATCAGAATCCAGGTGATGTCGATCATCGGCGCAATCTGAAAGCCGACGTCTTCAGTATGTCGACGACGGATAATCATTCGGCGTTAGCAGGTGGGCCGGAAACGAAGCGGCCAATGAGATTGGAAGCCACACGCGCCACATCAGACATCAATGCCTGAAGGGTGTTCTTGAAATAGAAATAGGCAAACATCGCCGGAATCGCCACCAACAAGCCCCCCGCCGTACCCACCATGGCTTCACCGATGCCCGCCGCAAAATCTGAAGCCTTCGACGCCCCTTGGGAGAGCTTGTCAAAACTCTGAATCATCCCCGACACCGTGCCTAGCAGCCCAATCATCGGTGCCACCGCGGCAAAGGCATTCAACATGTTCACCCACAGCATCAATCGCGTTTCCTCATGGAAAATGGTTTCCGCAGCCGCTGCTTCAAGATCCGCTTTCGTGTACTCAGCCACCCCCGTTCCCGCTTTCTGCAAAGATTCACGGATGACGGTACTCAGCACGGAAGGTGTGCCGTCACAAAGTTGCATGGCCTTGCCCACATCCTGACTGACTAGCGCCTCATTCAATGCGGCGACAAGTGTGACCGGCACCATCTTTTTCTTGTTCACGGCAAGCAGGCAGTATGACAACGTCGCCACCGTGGCCACACTGGTAAGTGCGATCATATGCATCACCCAGCCACCCTCTTTGTAGAGATCAATCAAGGTCTTGGAGTGCAACTCCGGCGCCTTCTCCGCAGGTCCAGGTGCGGGTGCCGCAGCCTCCTGGGCCTGCGCGAGGTTCGAACTATTCAACCCGGCATAAATAAGAACGCCGGTGATGATCGCAAATGCAGTGGAGCGGATGAGGTGGAGCATAGATTTAGTCTTCAAATAGATTGTAGCGCTTGGGTGGCGGCGGTGGGCCCATAGGCTCCGCTTCCTTCGGTGTCTCTTCAGGTTTGGCTTCGGTGACAGGTTTGCCAGACTCAACGCTGGCCTTCAGAGGTGTAAGCATTTCCTTGGCCTTGCTCGCATGAATACTGTCAGTATAAAGCGCCAAAAGGTCTTCCAAAGCATCGACGGCACGTTGGGTCTCACGCGAATACAAATAGATTTGCACAGCCTGCCAAATCCCGTCTGCCGACTCCGCTTCAGCCAACGGGTGAAACAAACTCGGGTAAAGCGCGAGATCCAGAGCCAGATGATAATGCCGGTTACGCAGCGGCTTGATTTCATCATCCTCCATCCACCGCGGATTCTCCGCTTCAATGCTCTTGAGCGCCTCAAACTCCTTTTTCATCAGAAATCCTGTCACCAACAGCATCAAATCAGCATTGCTCTCGTCCGCCGCTTCCGTCACCGCCCACGCACGTTTCTCCACTTCTTCCGCCTTCTCCGACTTCATCACCTGGATGAAAGCCAGCGTGTCACTCTCACCCTTGGCCCGTGCTCGGCGCTGCGGGTCGCTGTCTTTTTCAACGATCTCTTTCGCAATCGTCGATGCCTCATCAAATGCTCCAGACTTCCGCAACGCCCTCGCCAAAGCCAGACCAAAGTCTCCCGCATTCGAACCCTGAATCTGGACCGATCGTTTGCGCGCCTCCCAGAACACCTTCAGCGGCGCTATCGCCTCGGGTTTTGCCTCATCAATGAGCTGGCGCTCCCCCATCGTCAGACCAAACTTCACACTGCCAATTTGATCATAGGCCAACACGCGCTTCACCGCACCTCGCTGCACCTGCAGCCCTTCCTCCAACGCGCGAATGATTCCCGCCCTGAAGGCAACTCCCTTTACCGGATCACTCCACCGGATCTCATCCAATTCACCACGCTGTGCAAGCGCACGCTCAGCCTGCTCCGCTGTCTGCCCAAAAGCCGACGCCGAAATCAACAGCATCCAGCAGATCCAAACCCTCACGACGCACCTCCTGGTTGAGTCATGGCCGGTGGTATCTCTCCACCCTCAGGCACTTTGGCTTCAATCAAACCGCCAAGCGCCATCGCCCGCTTACGCCCATCCGCCGACTCGCTCGTCGACTTCAAATCATCACGCTGAGCCAGCTCCGAGTACACCTCTCGAGCTTCTTCACTCTTGCCCAGCTTCTCCAGGGCTTGCCCACGTCCCCAATAAGCCTTGGCCACCAATTCGGGATACCGATTGAACAGCACATAGACTTGCTCAAAATACGGCAATGCCTCGCGCGATTCCCCCTTCTTCGCATGCAGATTCGCCGCTCCCAGAAAGGCCTCCGCTCGCAGACGCGAGGGGATGGCTTTCGACTTCTGAATGGCCGCGTAAAGATTCAACGCCTCATCTTTTTTGCTCGACTCCAGTAACCGCGCACGAGCCAAAGCTACCTTACCCCCGATCTCGGCCTCGACAATCGAGACCCCATTGGCATCAGGCGCTGACTTGGGCATCACCGCCGTCTTTTCAAATCGATCAAACATATCCAGCGCCCGCGTTTCATTGTTCTCCGCTAGCGCCAGGAATCCCAATCCAGCATACGCTCGATCTCGCTCTGGCGCGCGGGGATACCACTTTCGTAAGCCCTCAAAAAGCCTCTCTGCCCCCTTGTTATCGCCAATCTGTGCCTGGGCCTCCGCGCAGTCCACAATCACCCTCGGAGCAGTCTCCTTCGGTTCAACCTTCTCACCCAAACGCGCCAGCATGACCCGTGATTCATCAGGCTGGGCCCGCTGGATCAGTTGCGCCTCAGCCCACCCCAGACGCGCGAAGTAGTTGCTCTGCTGCCGCGTCTCTGCACTCGATTTTTCCTTTTGCAGCAGCCCCTGGAGTTCCTGCTTCTGATCTCCTGGATAAAGGGCGTTCAGGCCGAGGAAAATGTCCTCTAACCCAGGCCGAACCTTGTCATTGCCCAGACGGCGAATCGCTTCCCAATAAATTTTCCGCGCATCTTCGATCTTGCCTTCTTGCTTCGCCACCCAACCCAACCAGTTCAACGCCTCAGCCACCCGTGGACTCTCCGCCCGCGTCTTCAGAAAGGACTCATACAATCCCCTCATGCCTTCAAGATCCTTCTGTGCCTTGAAAATCTGCCCTCGCTTCATCCAGCCTTCATCATGAAAGCCAGTGGCGGCGACATCGATGCGCTCGTAAGCCTCCTGAGCTTTCTCCAATTCACCCTCCGCAGCATAACAATCCCCCAGCGTTAACTGCGCTTCCGCCAGCCACTCACTCGCGGGCTCCTTCTTCTCAAATCGCTCCAACTCCTCAATGGCCCGCACATAGAGCGCCTCCGAAAAATAAGAGTATCCCATCCGGAACATCGCATCATCCACATACTCGCCGCGTCTTGCCCCCCCCTTCTGACTGCGCTCCAAATACTTCGCCAGATGCGCTCGCGCCGTTTCCCATTGTTGATCGAAGTAAAACACCATGCCCCGCCAATAAAAGGCATGGTCCCACATCTCGTGATCGTCAGGGATGTCGTTCAAGAGTGATTCCAAAAGCCGTCCCGCCTCAGCATACTGCTCAAGCTGAAGCACGTTGTAAGCCTCCATGAATCGTGCCTTCACCGCCAACTCATCGTCCGGAAAGCGCTTGGCAACTTCCGCATAGCCCTCCGCTGCCTTAGCATACTCATATTGCCCCTCATAGGCCTGCGCCCTGGCAAAGAGCACCCCTGGGAGGTTTTTGGCTTCAGGCAAATTGGCAAGGCGCTCAACGTACACATCCGCCGCTCGCACAGCTCGATTCCATCGCTCCAGTGACATCCACCCACTGATCAAATTCACCGAAGCCGATTCCACCATCGCATCCGGGGGCATCTGCCGCACCATCTGATCCAGGATGAGTGATGCTTCCCGCAGCCGCCCCATCGAATAGTAGGCCTGCGCAAATCGAAGACGCGAACCCGAGTCAAACTGAGGCAGTTTTTCAATGTTATCCAGGTCCTTCTCCATCTCCTTCAGGCTCGTCTGAATCTGCGTCTGCCTGACGATGTTCTTGCTCGCTAAGGCGTATTGAAGTTCCGCATCCGCCTCATCCAATTTTGCCTTCTGCATCCTCACAATGTCTGAGCGCAGAGGAACCAATCGCAGCACCGCAATGGCTTTGTAATACTGCTCTTGCTCCAGAAATTTTGATCCCAGCTCAATCAACTGGGAGGAATAGGTCACGATCTGCCGAATCTGGTCCAACCTGGAATAAATGCTCCTCGCCAGCGTGATCGCTTCGTCCCACCGCTCCGCCTTCATCAGCGCATGCAGATGGAGGATGTCCGCCCGGCCTCCAGCCTCCGGACTCGACGCCCGAATCTCCTTGCCATACTTCGTGAAAAACGCGATCGCCCCCGGCCAGTTCTCCTCCATGACATAACTCATCCCCCCAAGCACCAGCGCTTCCATCCGTCGCCCAGCCTCCACCGTGGCATCACCAAAAACACCCCCCAGATGCTTGCGCGCCTCCTCATACTTCGCCGCCTGAATCGCCGCTAAGCCCGAGAAAAAACGCAACTCAGCGCGCACCGCCGGCTCGACCGATGGATCCGCAAGTGCTTCAGCGATGGGCTTCTCCGCAAGATCAAACTTCCCCTGCCGAATGTAAGCCAAAGCCAGCATGGGCTTCACCTTTTTCACCATGTCGGCAAAGGCCGCATCTGCCCCATAGGTGTCCAAAAAGCTCTGCAAAAGCTTGGCTGCTTCTTCCCAATTCTGCGCCTGATACGCCGCATTACCCGCCTGAATCAACTCAACCGGTGTCCCCACCTGTTGCGTGTCCGGCACCTGAGCCCGCACCTCCACCGCCCCCAACCAAACACACACCAGCACTCCAAAGAGACTCGCGCAACGCATGCAAGGTTTCCAGTTCGCTTCCATTCAGATCGTCAGAGTCAGACGATCAGTGATAGGTAGAACCGTGCCAACACGCAATCCTCAAGCACCCTAAGTGACGAAATCGTTCCTCGTCCCTCCTCCCATTCCCCTTCACCCAACTCAACCCAAATCCCCCCTCAACGAATCACCAAAACCCCCGACCTCACCTCCAACAACGCCTTCGAAAGCCCAATCTCCTCCATACTCATCCCCCGAATCCCAAACTGCCGACCCTTAAAGACCCCTGTCGTCGCCACCGCTCCAGCCTTCAGATTAACCAGCGTCGCATCCAAATCTCCAGGCACCACAAAATCCACCCCGCCCGCCTGCGCTGCCGTGCACTCAGTCATCAGCTCCTGCGCATTCCGCTTCGCCTTAATGCTCAAAAACGCATCCTGCTGCCCCCCAAACAACGGCATCGCCAAAGAGCACATGATGCCAAGAACCGCGATCGTCATCAGCAATTCCGCAAGGCTAAATCCTTGTGAGCGCCGAACCGAAGAAGCAGAAGCAGGAGTTTTCATAAACGTGTTGTTTTGCAATTATCATAATTATAGTTCACCAATGAGAATGCGCAACTGTAAAATATGCCTTTTCTATTATTTACCATAATTAACCCATCAATGACTCTCATTTTTGCGACCCGCGCTCGAAAAAACATCTCCCATCCCTCCGCTCCTAGCCAAAACCGCTCTAAACCCGAAATCCGCGATTGGAAGCAGCGAATGCCCGCTCGGCAAGGCAGTTGCCCTTTTTGAGAAATGATGGGTATCGGTGGAGATTCGCCGGCTTCCAAAACAAGCCCACCGCAGCCAATGCGGGCTTGCAGTGGGTTGTAGAAGCGTTTCAGGAAACATCAGGCTAAAGAGGAATAAGCTAATCCAGCGGAGCGCAGACTGGCAATCCCCCAAACCAGGGTCGGAAGGAAAATGGCTCCCAAGCCTGCCTACAGGCGCCAAACGTCTTCTCACGGGCGAATTCTGTCAGTAAAACACCACCAATCTCACTCAACGCCACCGCAGATCCCCTCGCGGTTGGGTTCCCACTCCCCTTTTTGCTATGTTCTCAACTCCGGGGACCGAAGTGCTTCAGGTGGTGCGATCCTTGGCTTCACAAAGTTTTTCAGTTAGCAGCGGCTACATCAAATCGATGTCATCCAGGAACTCCTGAGCCCAGAATGGCCAACGATCGCAGCAAACGAGGCGCTTCCAACTTCGGTTCTCGGGAAGAGTGAGTCGCCAAAAACCAAACCCTCTTACTTGATCACCAAAACCCCCGACCGAACCTCCAAGAACGCCTTCGAATACCCAATCTCCTCCACACTCATCCCACGAATCCCAAATCGCCGCCCCGCAAAAACCCCAGTCGTTGCAACAGCCCCAGCCTGCAAATTGGCCAACGTCGCGTCCAAATCACCCGCCACCGAAAAATCGATCCCGGCCGCCCGCGCCACCGCAAATTCTGTGACTAACTGCTGTGCATTCCGTTTCGTTTTGATGTTCGAAAAGGCTTCCCTCTGCCCTCCAAGCGATGGCAAAATCAAAGCGGTCATCACCGCAATGATTGCGACGGTCATCAACAATTCCAAAAGGCTGAATCCTTGAGGGTCACGAACTGTGGGGGTAAAACTGGAAGTAGTCATAAAAATTGCGTAAAACAAACATAACCAAGACAATTGGCATTCAATTGAAAATCCATATTTTACAGTCTAATTATGTTTTTAAGTTTTTCCGTAATTTGTTCTTAGGACATTCCGGTCCTCAGCGGCTGCATCCTTTAACATGCCTTCCATGGAGCTGGAAACTCTGACTAGCAAAAGGCACAAGCCTATTTCGTGCCTCCATCGTCGGAGTTCAAAAGGATCAGTTATCTGAGATGACGCTCGCCAGTCATTCCTCAGCTTTGCCCACCACCCGCCTCACCCTCCCCACCCCCCACACCACCAAAATCCCCGTCCCAACCCCCAGCGCCATCGACGCCGGAAGATCACTCGGCCAGTGCGCCCCACAATACACCCGCGACCACGCCACCGCCCCCGCCAACACAAACCCCACCATCCCCCATCCCCGATAAAAACATCCCACCACCGTCGCCACCGCAAACAAATTCACCGTGTGACTCGACGGAAACGACTTCCCTCGCTCCTCCCCTAGCACCCGGCTAGGCTTCACCACCAGCGGCACAAACAGCCGCATCGTCGGCGGACTCGCCTTCCCCAAATCCCGCACCACCAGCCCCTCCATCGCATCCCTCGGCCGCACCCGCCCCACCGCCTTCTTCAAGCTGTTTGACACCACCCCATCACCCACCGCCAGCGCCAACGCCACACACACCAGCATCCATCGCGCCCGCACTCCCCCCTTCCAAACCGCCACCAGCAAAACCAGCCCAAAAAGCGGAAACCACGCCTCCACCGCCGACAGCGACGCCATCACCCGATCCAAAACCGGATGCGTCCACTCCTGGTTCATCTTCACCAGCAGCATCAAATCCCAATCCGTCACACTCATGGCGCTTGAGGCGATGGTGCCACCGCAGGCACCGGCGGCGGCCAGCGTTTCATATTCTTGCACAACACCACCTGCGCCGAATACGGCTTCCCATCCCCGATCGGCACCCGAATCTCCCCCAGCACCTCCACCTCACGAAAGTGACTCGAAAAATGCGTCGTCAAAGGCTTCCTCGCCAGCCCGATGTCCGAGTCCGGATAAATCACCAACGCATCCCAACCCACCTTATCCGTCGGCGCATCCCACACCTCGTACTGCGACATCACCCGCCCGTCCCGCTCCCACCGATACACCCTCGGCCGCTGCGGCATGTGAAAAGCCATGTGCGCCGCGTTGTATCGATGCCCCATCACTACCACCAGCGTCTCCTCCGGCCTTGGCACCTTGTCCAAAAACGCCCCCGCCTGCCTCCCCGCCTCCTCCCACCCGCGCAAATCCACAAACACATCCACCGGCTTCCGCCCCTGCGCCCCCGTCACATCGATCAGCAGCGGCAGCAAATACGTCGCCACCGCAAACACCCCCGCCACCACCAGCGTCCGCAACCGCCACGCCCCCGACAGCCCCTCAAACAACGCCCCCGAAAACCACGCCCCCAATAGCCCGAACAACCCAATGTAAAACACCGCCGGCCAATTCGGATTCACCTCCTGCCGCAGCGCCAGCACAAAAAACGGCGCCAACGGCAAAGCCGAAAACACCGCCAAAAACAACGCTGGCCGCTCCAGTCTCCGCCACCCGCGCCATACCTTCCAAAGCACCCCCATCAGCAGCACCCACGTCACCGGCGTATACAGCAGCGCCTGCAACACCGGAAACAGCAAAAACTCCCCCAGATGATCCGCCACACTGTTCGCATCCACATTGAAGTGATGCTTCGTGTGCTCCAGCGTGATCCAGTTGTGCTGCTGATTCCACCACAACACCGGCGTCAAAGCCGCCACCCCCAGCAGCATCGCCACCCAAAAACCCGCCCGTCCAAACAACCCGCGATCCCCCTTCGAAAGCCCCGCCCACAGCAGCATCAAAACCGGAAACACCAGCATCATCTGCTTGCTCAACACTCCCAACCCGATCACCCCCCCCAGCGCCAACCACCGCCCCCACGCCCCCGGCCTCTCCGCCGCCCGCCAAAACAGCAGCAACGCCCCCGACCACAGCAGCACCAACGGCGCATCAATCGTCAAAAACAAATTCAGCGCCGCATTCGCCGGCGTCAGCACCACCAGCAGCACCGTCACCAAAGCCGCCCGCTCATCAAACAACCGCCGCACCAGCGCATGCAGCACCACCAGCGAAAGCGTCCCAATAAGCAGCGACATCGCCCGCACCGCCACCTCCGTCCCGAAACTCCCAAACCCCAGAGCCCCCACCACCGTCATCAGCCACCCAATCAACGGCGGCTTCGAATAATACCCCCAGTCCGGCTGCCGACCCCAGTCCCAATAATACGCCTCATCCCCCGCCAAATCCACGCTCCCCACAAAGAACCCCAAAAACACCAGCCGAAACACCACCAGCCATCCCAGCAACCGCCAAAACAGCCGCGTCCAGTGCCCCGCATCCAAGTTGTTCAATTCCGCTTTCAAAGGCCCCACTTGATCGCAAAAAACCCCGCCGCGCAATCCCTCATCCACCCGCCCCAGCCCCATCCCCCGGCACCTCATCCTGCAAATGCCGCTTCTCCTGGTAAAACCCCGACACCACCAGGTAAACCACCGTCGTCCCCGCGATCACCTTCAAAAAGAACCAGTAATAATCCGCCCCCGCCATCCCCGCCGCCTCAGCCCCCACCCGCTCGATCCACCCATTCACCGACGCCGTGAAGTAATTCCCCAACGCCACCGACAGCAGATACAGTGACATAATGAATGACTTCAACCTCGGCGGCGCCTGCGTGTAACTGAACTCCAGCGCCGTGATCGAAATCAAAATCTCCGCCGTCGTCATCAGCAAATACGCCACACCCTGCCACCCGATGTGAAGCGTCACCCCCGCCGCCAACTCCCGCTCGATCCACCATGACATCGCCACCGCCCCCATCGTCACCACCAGGCCCGCCCCGATCCGCCGCATCGCCGTCAGGTGAACCACCTTCCCCAACTGCGGATAAATCACCAGCGTGAACAACGGAATCAACACCAGCACCAGAATCGAGTTCAAACTCTGCATCTGCGACGGCAAAACCTCCCACTTCCCGATCCATCGATCCATCTTCTCCGCCTGCGCCACCCACCGCGACGCCGTCTGATCAAACACCGACCAAAACGCCGCAATCAACACATACAGCACCAGCAACCCCCCCAGCGACCTCCGAAACGCCGGCTGCACCAGTTCCCGCACAAACCGCCCCGGCTCCGCCGGAATATGCGCAAACTCTTTTCGCCCCAGCCAAAACACCACCGTCGCCACCCCCATCAGCACCCCCGGAATCCCAAACGCCCAATGCGGCCCCAGCGCCTTCAGCAACCACGGCGTCAGCAGCATCGAAATCGTCGCCCCAATGTTGATCGAAAAGTAAAACCAATTGAACACCTTCGACAGCAAATGCGCATTGCGCGCCCCAAACTGGTCCCCCACATGCGCCGACACACACGGCTTGATCCCCCCCGCCCCCAGCGCGATCAGCCCCAGCCCCCACATCAGCCCATCCCGCGTGTGATCCAGCGCCAGCACCAGATGCCCCGCGCAATACAGCACCGACAGCAGCAAAATCGTCTTGTACTTCCCCAGCCAAAGATCCGCCAGCAGTGCCCCGATCAACGGCGTAAAATACACCGCCGTAATGAAAAGGTGCACCCACTCCGTCGCCTTCGCCTCGCTCATCAAATCCTTCGCTCCATCGTGCGTCACCAGCGCCGTCGTCATGAACGCAAACAGCACCGCCCGCATCCCATAAAAACTGAACCGCTCCGCAAACTCGTTCCCGATGATATAAGGCACCCCGGATGGCATCCGGTCAGTCGCACGAGGAGAAGTCAAATAAGCCACGTCCTCCATCACACCCCTAAACCCACACCCCGTCAAGCCTCACCACTTTCAAACCAGTCGCCCAGAAGCCTCAAAAAAATGACCGGCGACACTTTTTTCTATCGCCAAAAGCTGCCAAAAGATTATAATTTCCATATCTTTATGATCACCGCTCCTTTCATTCCCCACGCGCTGCCTCGGCTCTTCCTCAGCGCTTGCCTCCTCTTCGCCGCTCTCCTCTCCCCCTCCGCCCACGCCCAACTCACCGCCTTCCCAGGAGCTGAAGGTGCCGGCAAATGGACCGTCGGCGGTCGCGGCGGCCGCGTCATCGCCGTCACCAACCTCAACGACTCCGGTCCAGGCTCCCTCCGCGCCGCCGTCGAAGCCTCCGGCCCCCGAACCGTCATCTTCCGCACCTCTGGCACCCTCTTCCTCAAAAGCCCTATCCGCGTCCAAAACCCCTTCCTCACCCTCGCAGGCCAAACCGCCCCCGGCCAGGGCTTCACCGTCGCCGGGCATGACTTCATGATCCTCGCCAGCCAAGTCATCGTCCGTCACCTCCGCTTCCGCCCCGGTGACATCGCCCGCAGAGACGTCGATGCCGTCAGCGTCCAGAGAGGTCAAAACATCATCCTCGACCAACTCTCCACCTCCTGGGGCGTCGACGAAGTACTCTCCGTCAGCCCTGATGCCCGCGATGTCACCGTCCAGTGGTGCCTCATCTCCGAAAGCCTCCATGACTCCGTCCACTCCGGCGGCCAACCCCACGGCAAAGGCTCCCTCGTCCGCGGTCGCAACGGCGCCCGCATCAGCTTCCACCACAACCTCTACGCCCACCATGCCGACCGCGCCCCCATGATCCAGGGCATGGACCCCGTCACCCGCGACCGCCTCGGCGTCTACTTCGACTTCCGCAACAACGTCATCTACGACTGGGGCTCCGTTCGCGAAGGCTGGGAAGCCGCCGGTGCCAACCGCAACAGCTCCGCCGCCGCCCGCGTCAACTTCGTCAACAATGCCTACATCGCAGGCCCCGGCACCGGCTCCGCCTTCCTCCCCATCCCTCGCTCCCCCTTCTTCGCCTTCCGCTTCTGGGCCTTCGAAGAACTCTCCCCCCACGCCCGCGCCCACTGGTCCGGCAACACCTTCAACGGCCAACTCTGGCGCAACAGCTCAAACAACCCCGACCCCACCTTGATGGTCTCCGTCCATCGCGACATCGGCACCTCCTACTTCCTCAGCACCCCCGTCCGCTTCACCAACGCCGAACTCCCCGCCGTCACCACCGCCACCTCCACCACCAACGTCCTCGCCCGGGTCGGCGCCTCCATCCGCAGAGACAGCGTCGACCTCCGCGTCCTCAGACAGGTCACGACACGCACCGGCGATCTCATCAACTCCCAAAGAGACGTCGGCGGCTGGCCAGCACTCACCCAGGGCACCCCACCAACCGACCGCGACTCCGACGGCCTCCCCGACGGCTGGGAAATCGCCCGCGGACTCAACCCCGCCACCTCCAGCGCCACCCTCAAAGCCTCAGACGGTCGCACCCACCTCGAACACTACCACCACCAAATCACCAACCCCACCCCCATCACCCTCACCGTCACCTCCATCGGCCCCGGCACCGCCCGCGCCACCACCTCCAAACTCCCTTTCGGCGGCTCCTCCCCCCTCACCATCACACCCGCCACCGGCCACATCATCGACCGCATCGAACAAAACGGCAAACCCGTCACCCTCGACTCCCTCACCCAAACCCCCGCCCTCTGGGCCAACACCACCCTCCACTTCGTCTTCGCCCGCCCCCGCATCCCCTTCCCCACCGAACTCGCCCGCCCCTACGCCGCCCTCATCGCCCGCCACGCCACCCTCAACGCCAACCTCGGCGGCAAAATGAACCTCACCGTCACCCAGACCGGCTCCTACACAGGCACCCTCTGGAACGGCAGCCAAATCCACAACCTCCGGGGTCAAATCATCGCCCGTGAGCTCGAAACTCCCCGCCTCACCCTCGACATCCCCGTCCCCAACACCACCCCGCTCCGCCTCACCGTTGACCTCCCCACCTCCGGTCTGATCCAGGGCCGCCTCACCCGCTCAACCGCCACCGCCACCCTCTCCGGCTGGGCCAACCCCTGGCAATCCACCTCCAACCCACCC